>NZ_JAUOEQ010000017.1:0-86575 GCF_031931965.1 Shewanella sp. SP2S2-6
AAGGACTAAAAATCATATCCTCATAAAATAGGGGAGTGCGATGAGGGCGATGCCTATGGCGATAAGTAATGCGAGATTGGTGACAAAATAAGGGTAAATCATCAGGGTGAGACCTACGACTAAAGGGATGGGGGCGGCTTGGCGTTTGCCGTAGGTGAAAAAGCCAAGACCAATGAGGCTAAAGACCAAACTCCATAGTAATAATACGGGATTATCAAACACCTTGAGTTCCTCAGTGGCTAACCTAGCTAGACTTTGACCTTATCCTAGCGTCAAATTGGTTAAACGGCAGTGTCGCTTGGTTCAGTCTAATCCTAAATCATTCCCGTGGTAATTAAGCTTTGTTCATCTCATTCTCTGCTCTGAGGCTCAGCTTGATTCGCGCTATAGCTCATATAATTCTAAGGGGAGGCCGTCGGGATCGCTAAAGAAGGTGAATTTTCTGCCTGTGTATTCGTCAATGCGGACGGGTTCGACGATGATGTGATGGGAATGAAGATGTTCGATGGCGGTTTCAATCGATGCGACGCGAAAGGCAAGATGCCTCAGTCCACAGGCTTCGGGATAGCTGGGGCGTTTGGGGGGAGTGTCGAATGAAAACAACTCGATTTGACTCTTATCCCCGAGCTGTAAATCGAGTTTATAGGAGCGACGTGCCTCACGGTAATGCTCTGCGAGTACGCTAAGACCAAGAATAGTCATATAAAAATGTTTGGATTTTTCATAGTCGCTACAAATAATCGCTGCATGGTGAATGCCGAGTAACATCGCTTTCCTTTGTGATTTTTAAAGGGTAATTAAATAAGATAGAAAGGTTTGAGAGTATAACGGTTAAAAAATATAGCGTCACAGTTTAGCGTGACGCTATCGGTCAATTTCAATTTTTAGCTCACCTTGGCTTGTTGCTCGTTTAATCTTCCAGCTCGAATATGGCTGAAGACAACGGTGCAAGTTGCATCTGAACTAGTCCTTCAGCTTCCTTAATGACTAACTTCGCCGCATGATCTTCGAGTAAATCCTTAAGCGGATATACGCCGTCCTTTAATTGCCACTGACGGATGAGCTCTTTGGGGAGCTTGAGCTGTAAGGCTTTTGATTCGGTCTGACTGAAGTTACTGACCACAATCAACTTTTGAGTCTGCTTTGAGGTCCCAGATATCACCTCGAAGCGGGCAAAGGCGAAGGTGCTGTCGTCATAGCCTGTTTCGTTTGCAGAACTATTTTGAGTACTCATATTTTGAGTGCTGTTACTTTCAGTCGCATTCTTCTTGCTGCGATTCGCGGCATCGAGTGAATAATATTGGCCTAACAGTGCAGGCGCAGTTTGGCCTGTGCTTAGATTCAATAGCTTTTGATAGTAAGCCCGCAGCGATGTTTCCTGCGCCGTTGATTGTCCACCATCAAACTTGCCATTGTTCATCCAGCGCTGATGGGCAGGGACGCCAACATAGTCAAAAATACTGGTGCGTGATGCATGACCAAAGCCTGGATTATCGATGGCGGCTTCTCCCACTTCTTGGCCAAAATACACTAACGTCGGTGAAGTACTTATCGTTGCCGACACCACCATAGCGGGTAGGGCGTAGTGTGGATTTACGGCTTGGGTCTCTAGGGAGCTATTCGTTGGTTTATTTGTTTGTAGCGATGCTAAAAATGATGCATTACCAATACGTTGCTCGTCGTGGTTCTCTAAAAAGTGCAGCATGTGGGATTCAATATCCTGCACTTTTGCCTGATCCGCCGCGATATTAGCTGTGCTGGTTTTACCCGCCATCACGGCTTTTAGGGTGTCGTAAAGATCGACCTTATCGTACAGATAATCCATTTTTCCAAGCTGGATATAATCTCGGTACAACTTAGGGTTATAGACCTCGGCCAAGATAAAGGCATCGGGATTAGTGTGTTTTATCTGGCTGTTGAGGTAACTCCAAAACTCCACTGGCACCATTTCGGCCATATCGTATCGAAACCCATCGACTCCTTTTGCAAGCCAATATTGGGCAATCTGATTGAATTTAATCCAAGAGCTTGGGATCTCGGCTAAGTGTTGTTGCCAGAAAGCGTAATGCTGCGCTTCAGTAAAAGTGGCGAATTTAGCTGGCAGGCGAGGGAAGTCATAGGTGCCATCGGGGCGTACGCCGTAATTGATTTTAACTGTCTCGTACCAATCATTAGCATCGGGCTTGGCTAAGCGTGAGCCGTTGCCAGTCCACTTTGCGGGAAATTCATCGAATTTGCCGTCACTTAAGGGGGGAGCTTCTCCGCCAAGCGGTTTAAGTCCTGCGGGTAAGCTTGGCACTTCAAAGGCATGCGCTTGTCCTTTCGTTCCCATTAAATCCTTATTAACATCAACTTTATCAACGACGTAATAGAAGTTGTTGTTTTTGGCGTACTCCAGACTGGTATCATCATCTTCGCCAAAATCGCGCACGCCTTGGGGTTTACTGACGGATTTATAATGGCGCGCCACATGGTTTGGCACTATATCGATAATTACCTTTAAGCCGTGTTGATGGGTACGGGCAATGAGCGCCTCGAACTCGGCTAAACGGTTAGCTGGGTTGACCGCCAGGTCCGGGTTGACGTTGTAGTAATCTTTAACTGCGTAGGGTGAACCAGCGCGGCCTTTGACCACATCAGGATCATCTGCACTTACGCCAATCGCACTGTAATCGCCAATCAATGCATGGTGGGGAACGCCTGTGTACCACACATGGGTAACACCTAGGTCCTTGATGCTATTGAGTGCAACATCGTCGATATCATTAAATTTGCCGACACCGTTGTCGGCAATTGTTCCCCAAGGTTTATTCGTTGGATTTTTATTGCCATAAAGGCGAGTAAAAATCTGATACACCACAGGTTTTAGCGTCATAACCTCACTCTCAGATTTTGGCTGTAACTCATTATCAAGCGCCTGCGCCGAGGTATTTGCATTGGCCGATAAGCAAAAAAGCGAGGCAGTTAATAAAGCTGCACTAGATAAAGAGGCATTAAACAAAGACTGTAGACATAAATTGAGTGATGAATGCCGCGACTGTTGGCGCTGCGGGGCTTTCGCTGCTTTGGACAGTAAAGCCATTATGGGAAATTTAGCCGCTTGTTGGCTCTGAGTCACTCTGGAATCGATAGGCGATAAAAAGCTCAAGACTGAGTTCCTTTTTGAGTTGAGTTTTTCGCTAGGTTATTAGCGCTGTTGTTTGCACTGTTGTTAGTTTGAGCACGCGTTAAAGCGTTAGTTTGGTTCCTTGATCGTATTGAATCTTGGCTGCTCGGCAAGCCAATATTCAGCGGCGACTTTGTCTTAGTCTTAGACTTAGAATTAGGTTTAAGCTCGAGGATAGTAACCCCTGCGTGGGGCAATGTTATCGCTTGATTGAGTGAAACTATTTTGCCACTGATAATATCTGTAGCGGCGCCGCTATCGCCAAGTACACTGGCAAAGCGGTTTACATCTAGCGTGATTATCTTGTCATTCTTATTGTAAATCACCATGACTTTATCGGCCGAGGGCTGAGTGCAGGCATTGTGTTGGGTTAGAGAATTGTTTTGTATTCGTGACTTGATCGCTTCGGCTTTCTGTTCAGCAGATAATGGCGCATTTAATACGCAGCGAAATTGCACATAGACGCCATCCTGCGGCACAAAGTGCAGTAAGTCGCCCGATTGTAGCGCAGGGGATTGTTTACGGTAATTCAGTAGGGTTCTGACAAATTGCTGTGCTTGTCGCTGGGGTTCACTCAGCCCTTGGCCGGTAAAGGCGTTAGTGGTACTGTTGGCAAAACCGCCGGGGAAATCACTGCGCACAACGCCATCGTGACGGCCTTCTGTCGGGCTGCTCATTAACACTTCTGTACCGTAGAACAGCTGCGGAATGCGTTTGGCAGTCAGTACATAGGTGAGTGCCATCTTGTATAAGTCTATATTTTCTTTCACTAAACTGAAGATACGATTGGTGTCGTGATTGCCTTCAAATAGCACTAGTTTACTGGGATCGGCATACACAAGATCGTTGGCTAACATCTCGTAAAGCTTGATAAAACCTGTGTCCCAAGTTTCTGGCTCATTAAGGCTGGCAATTAATTTTTCATATAGCGGGAAGTCCATCAAACTGGGTAAATCTGAGGTATAGCCATCGGCATTGATTTTGCCCTTTTGCCAATAGGACACTGTGATGGGGTTTGCGGTCCATTCTTCGCCCACAATATTAAAATTCGGGTACTCAGCCATTACGGCCTTAGACCATTTAGCGAGAAACCCTTTGTCGGCGTAGGAATAAGTATCTTCGCGGATCCCTGAAAGTCCTGCGTACTCGACCCACCAAATACTGTTTTGGATAAGATAGGTTGCCAGTTTGGGATTGCTTTGATTCAGATCCGGCATAGTGTCGGTAAACCAGCCATCGACAAAATCAATATGATCTTGCGCTGCCGCGTAGGGATCTTGCACTGTAGTGCGCCTATGGCTGGTGAAACGGGGGCTGGTAACGCTGGATTTAATAGCACTGGATTTAGTTTCGGCAGACTGAATCAAGTCAGGCTTGGATTCGCGATTATGTAGCTGCGTTTTTGTGGCGTCATTGAGCCAGTCTTGGCTAGGTAAATCGTTGAGCCACCAATGATTAGAGCCGATATGATTCACGACAACATCTTTAATTACCCCAAGACCAAGTTTGTTTGCCTTAGCGACTAAGGCTTTATAATCCTCGTTGCTGCCAAAGCGGGGATCGACGCGGTATAAATTGGTAATTGAGTAACCGTGGTATGAATACTGGGCTTGATTATTCTCAAGTAGTGGATTGATCCATAACTGAGTCACCCCGAGTTTTGCCAGATACGCTAAGTGCTGACTGATCCCTGCGATATCGCCGCCATGGCGAGCATCGGGATAATAGGGGTTGCTGGGATGGCTAGGAGAGTTAGCCGCGACAGGCTCTAGCATATCGGCCTGATTGTCATTACTGGTGTCGCCATTGGCGAATCTATCCGGGGTGATAAGGTAAATCACATCCTTATTGCTAAACCCTTGCCGCTCACGGCTGCCCTTAACACGCGCTTGCAACGTATAGGGCAGGCGATAAAGAGGCGTGTTGGTCTTTGAAGCCGAGTCCGTGCTGGAAATCACCAGCTCAAAGGTTTGCGGAGCAGCTTGGCTAAGATCTACATTAATAAACAGATAGTGAGGGTTATCAGTGTGATAAAGGCTTTTTAGCGTGATGCCGTGCCCTTGGATATCAACCTTAAGCTGCTGCGGTAAGCTAGGGAAATCGCGGCTATACAGCATCAACTGTAACTCAGGATTGTGCATCCCCGCCCACCAAAAAGCGGGTTCAAGTGTCAGGTCTTGAGGCTGGCTTGATGTGCCTTGAAGTGGTAAAGAGAGACTGCTTGAACTTGCCTGCGCTGTGTTGGCAGAGGCGCCTAGGCTAAGCATAATCACTAAGGAAGTGGTGAGAGTCCGCAGGTTTAATATCATATTCTTTCCTTGTTGATTCAAATTTAAACTGCAAGTTCAATTTATAAATCGATGAGTTAGTAAACTCTTAACGTCAGTCGTAACTCTTAAGCCGCATTTATGCTTTATGTGTCGATAAGTGCGCTAAATACTGGTCATGGGTTGGTAGCTTAGTGACGGTATTATCAATAATGGTGCGCATATTGAGCAGAAATTCACTTAGTGCTTGCGGTTGAATGGTTGCCGCTAATGGATTGAAATCCCGAGGCTTAATACCTTGCCCCAACATGACTTGTATCCATGCGGCTTCGGTAAAAAGTTCATCTTGATGTCTAAACACTGTGCCTGTGGCACGAAATAGGGCGATTTTTTGCTGCAAACTCTCTGGCAGAACCATGGTTCGGCATTGATGCCAAAACCCATTTTCCTGAGCATCTTCCCTTTGGTTTAAATGATAGTGCAAGATAATAAAATCGCGGATTTGTTCAAATTCAAGTTGGGACTGGCGATTAAATTCATCGACATTCGCTTGTGCAATTCCTTGATGTGGAAAGAGTTTACTTAAGCGAATAATCGCTGATTGGACTAAATGCAAGCTGGTGGATTCTAAAGGCTCTAAGAATCCACTCGAAAGGCCGATGGCGACACAATTTTTATGCCACTGTTTGATTCGTCGTCCGGTCGTAAAATTGATTTTCTTAGGTTCAGCCAAAGGTTTACCATCTAAATTACTGAGTAAAAGCTGTTTGGCGGCGTCATCACTGATATAGCGACTGCAATAGACTAACCCATTGCCTGTGCGGTGCTGCAGCGGGATCCGCCATTGCCAACCCGCATCATGGGCGATAGAACGCGTATAAGGCGTTATTGCTGGCGTTTTTTCGCAGGGTACGGCATAGGCGCTGTCGCAGGGGAGCCAGTGTTGGTAGCTATCGAAGCCAACCTTGAGCGCTTTTTCTATCAGTAGCGCGGCAAAGCCCGAGCAATCTATAAAGAAATCGGCTTTTACGGTTTGTCCTGTTCCTAAGATTACACTTTCAATATCGCCGTTTGGCGTGAGTTCAACCGCCGTAATTTTGCCTTCGATACGCTTTACTCCGAGTTGCTCACTGAAACGTCGTAAAAATTGGGCATAGAGCGCTGCATCGAAATGATAAGCATGAGTTAAGCCGGCAAGGGGAGAGTTTGGGATCTGCTGGAGTACTTGAAACTTATTGTGTTTTGCCGCTTGGTAATTAACCGAATAATCCCAAAACGAATTGACCTCTTTTGGGGAGGTGCTGAGCCAGTAATGATGAAATTGAGTAAAACCTATATCTTTACCTATATTGCCAAAAGCATGCATATAGGCTTCATCCGGTTTGCCCCAATTTTCGAATTGAATACCCAATTTAAACGTTGCTTGGGTGGCATTGATAAAATCGGCTTCGGAAATCCCAAGGACGTTATTGAATATTTGCAGTGGTGGAATGGTGGCTTCACCTACGCCCACTGTGCCTATATCTTCAGATTCAATCAGGGTGATATTCAGTGTTGATTTAAACAATCTTGCCAACATGGCCGCCGTCATCCAACCTGAAGAACCGCCACCGACAATGACGATATCTTTGATTTTATTCATGATATAAGCCTTTCATTTTATGATTAGTGGTGATCAATTAACGCAGATGAATGACTAGCCTAGTGGCTTGAAATGATAAAGTAAAAAAGCCTCTGTAACAGGTTACAGAGGCTTTAAGCCGTGCAGGATTAGAACTTATAGTTCGCGCCTAACATAAAGTTACGGCCATAGTTTTGGTAATCACGGACTAAACGTTGATCATCGCTAGTGTAAGAGGTGAAAGGCTCGTTGGTTAAGTTGTTCACTTGGAACTGAACTGATAAACCATACAGAGACTCGATACCGCTTTCGCTAAAGTCATACCCGATTTGTGCATCGACCACAGTTTCCGCTTTGATGTTCACGTTTTCGCGTTGCAGACTGATCTTTGTTACTTCACCTAGGAAGTCGCTGCGGTAGCGTGAGCTAATGCGTGCTTCAAAGCCAGAGTTTTCATAGTAAATCGTCGCGTTTAAGGTTTTTTCTGACAGACCTGGCAAGGTTGTTGGATTGCTGGTCGGGGTTTCCTTCACTTCACTGTCGTTGTATGAGCCGCTGATAACAGTACCAAACCCACTTAACACATCGGCAAACATACCAAAGTCGACAGATACAGAGGCTTCAACACCTTGAACATAACCACCTTCACCGTTTTGTGGTTGGGTGACGTCGCCAATCGGGTTATCAGTCGGCCCTTGTGGGAATAGGGTGCTGAAATCAAAGTCTGTATGTTGATCGTAAACGTAGTTCTCAAGATCTTTGTAGAATATCGCTACCGAGAAATAACCTTGGTCGCTGAAATAGTTTTCATAGCTTAAGTCATATTGACGGGCTAACCATGGGCGTAACTCTGGATTACCTGCGTTACCACTCCAGTTAACGTTGCCACCACTTGGGTTAGCTGAATAAGTGTAGTTTAGGTTGGCATTCATTTTGTCCATGCGTGAACGGGTTAACGTGCGCGCTGCGGCTAAACGGACCACTTGGCTATCGGCAACTTCGAAACTTAAGTTAACACTTGGCAGCCATTCAACATAGGAATCACCCGCAGTGCGCGGCGTTAACACCACTACTTCATTTTCAACCGTTGCCACTGTACCGTCAGAAGATTGATCGGTATGAACCGCTTGTAAGCCTGCGTTACCAGTCAAAGGAATACCAAATACTTCGGATTCAAGGTTGGCCATCACATAGCCGGTGGTCACTTTTTCTTGAACAGCCCAAGAGTTAGTTGCGCGGGAAAGATCCACATCAGCAACATCAGTTTCTGTATAGTTACCGTCATTGTAGAAAGCCAACGAGTCGTAACTTAATACATTACCCATACCAAAGAAATCGAGTGACGTCGGTGCAAGTAGGTATTGATCTGGTACTGCCATAGTGTAATTGGCAGAACCGTCATAACCTTTGAGTGTCAGGTAATAACCTTTATCTAATTTGGTTTTATCGCGATTAGTACGATTCACACCAAACTCAACGCTACGAACGGCACCGCCATCGAGCACATATTCAGCGCTTAAACGGAAGGATTTTAGCTCATCCTCAATTTCAGGTTTGTTGATAAAGCCGTCTTGAGTGTTAGCGCCTAGTGGGCTACCCCAACCGAGTGGATCGCCAAGTTTGATCAGGTTTTTATCAGCATAATCAAGGTTATGGTCAAATACATAACCACCTTTACCGTTGTAAGCAAAGCCTAAATCGTCAACCGCTCCCACACCTGTACCGCGGCCAGTTCCTGAGTAACTTTCCATACCTATGTCAGTACGGTTAGCTCTAGACATGGAGATATCGGCTTCAACATTCCAGTTATCATTGATGTTGAATTTATTATTCCAGCCAATAGACAGAGAATCCGCATCACGTTTGTTGACGTCGTTACGGACAACGACTTCTGCGCCATTAATGGCACCAGCTGTCATTAATCCATCACTCACTGTAGGAGAAACTAGTCCACCATTAGTACCCCATGCACCAGGGATTTCAATGCCTCGTAGGCGTTGATCATCGGTAAATTTTGAGTAGTAAATGTCTAAGGTCGAGTGGTAAGTGGTATTTGGCGCATATTCAAATACGGCGAGTACACCATCACGTTCTAATTCACTTGAGCGAACGAAGGGCTTGGCTCCACCTAAACCTTTAAATCCAGCAGCATCGCCAGGTACACCATTATAATCGGCATTGGCGTTATAAAACTCTTGGCCATTATCAATGTGTTTATATAAATCTGGGTAACCCCAAGCTTGCCAACGTTCTTCTTGGTTAGGTGACATCATGCGAGCATAACCAATGGCGACACCAATAGTGTCATCGGCGAATTGGTCAATATAAGAGATACTGCCACGGTAGCCTGTGTCACTTGAGCCGCTGTTTAATGAACCTAAATCGTTCATTTCGCCGCGTAGCGAAACGGCAATCGTTTGTTCACCGTGGGCTAAAGGACTGATTGTTTGCATATCAACCGTACCGCCGATGGCTTGCGCCATAACAGAGGCATCGGGTGTCTTGTAAACCACGACGCGATTTAATAACTCAGATGGATATTGGTCGAATTCCACACTGCGGTTATCGTTCACAGAGGCTTGTTCGCGACCATTTAATGTGGCGGTAGTGAAGTCAGGGCCCATACCGCGGATAGAAATTACGTTGGCACGACCATCGAGTCGTTGTGCCGATACGCCAGGTAATCGTGCTAGGGATTCTGCAATACTGACATCAGGTAATTTACCTATGTCTTCCGCTGAAATGGCTTCAACGATAGAAGAAGATGACATTTTAAGTGATTGGGATTCTTGCAAGCTACGACGAATACCAGTGACTTGAATCACTTCAATATTTTCATCTTTAGCTGTCTTATCTGTCGCCACTTCATCTGCCGCATAGGAGTGCATACTCGCACCTGCGGCAATGAGCGCTAAGGTTAGCAAACTGGGTTTAAATCGCATCATATCTCTCTTCCCCTTGGAGTCGCTTTATCGCTTTGTAGAGCGTTTTATCGTTATCACCGCGTTATGTTTGCGGCCTTTTTTTTGGTATCTGGGCGCTTAATTGACTGCATAAGTGCTGCGTTTATGACCAAATTGTTATGCAACGGTGAAGATACTACTCCCGAGCTTCTTAGCGGAACAACAGAGTGCATACGTATTCAATGCCTCGTTGAGTTAAGAATAGCCGTTAATTGAGGGAAATCTCATGGAGTAAAATGATTTTATTTTGCAATTAAGTGACTGTTAATAAATAGTAAAGCGAGTTATATCTCAATGTGATTTCTGGCGCGGTCTTCTGCATACGTATGCAGGTGTATTGAACCTTATTTCCCTCTTCACGTATGCTCGGTGACACAAAATAAGCCGCGATACCTTTACTCTGCAGTAACAAAGCGATAACTGTTTGCGTGAGTGTGTTAGGGAAAGATCGCTGTAGAATAACGATAAAGGGGCAACAATGAGTGAGTTAACTTGGTGGCGTGGCGCGGTAATTTATCAAATTTATCCGCGTAGCCTTTTAGATACCAATGGTGATGGCGTTGGTGATTTGCGTGGCATTATCGCTAAGCTGAACTACATTGCGAGCCTCAACGTCGATGCCATCTGGATTTCACCATTCTTTAAATCGCCCATGGCAGATTTTGGCTACGACATCAGTGACTACCGCGAAGTTGACCCTCTTTTTGGCACTATGCATGATTTCGATGAATTGATTGAAAAAGCTCACGGCTTAGGCATTAAGGTCATTATCGATCAAGTATTAAGTCATACTTCTGATCAGCATGCGTGGTTTTTTGAAAGCCGCGAGAGCCGTACAAATCCCAAAGCGGATTGGTACGTGTGGGCCGATCCTAAGGAAGATGGCACTGCGCCTAACAACTGGCTCGCGATTTTTGGCGGTTGTGCTTGGGAATGGGAACCGCGCAGACAGCAATACTATTTACATAACTTCCTGCGTAGCCAGCCCGATATCAACTTCCATAACCCTGACGTGCGTCAAGCTGTGCTGGATAATGTCGAGTTCTGGCTTAAAAAGGGCGTTGATGGATTCCGCTTAGATGCGATTACCTTCTGTTATCACGATGAACAGCTCAGGGACAATCCGGCAAAACCTAAGGATAAACGTCAGGGCCGAGGTTTCAGTGAAGATAACCCTTACGCCTATCAATATCATTACTACAATAATGACCGTCCGCAAACCATCGCGTTTATTGAAGATTTACGAAAGCTTATTAATCGTTATCCTGGTGCGGTGACCTTAGGTGAAGTGTCTGCCGAAGACTCTTTAGCTGTGATGGCGGCGTACACTAAGGGTGAAGATCGCCTGCACATGGCCTACAGTTTTGAGCTACTGACCGACGATTACAGCGCCGCTTATATTCGCCAAACCGTAGAGGCATTAGAAGCGAGCATTGGTGATGGCTGGCCTTGTTGGGCTATCGGTAATCATGATGTGCAGCGTGTGGCGAGCCGTTGGGGGCAGGGCAAACAGAATTCAGACATGGTCAAAATGCTCAATGCCATGCTAAGTTCACTGCGCGGTAGTGTGTGTAGTTATCAAGGTGAAGAACTCGGTTTAACCGAAGCGCCGATTGAATACCATGAGTTGCAAGATCCCTTTGGCAAAACCTTCTGGCCTATGTTCAAAGGCCGTGATGGTTGCCGTACGCCAATGCCATGGCAGCAAGGCGCCGATTTTAGTGGTTTTAGTGAGGTATCGCCTTGGCTACCGATAGCACCTGCACATCAAGCGTTAGCGGTAGATGTACAAGAATCAGATGCTGATTCCATGCTTAATGGTTATCGACGTTTTCTTGCTTGGCGTAAATTACACCCAGTGCTGATTGAAGGCGATATCCAGTTTGTGGATACCAACGAGCCCATCTTGGCCTTTATCCGCACCTTAGGAGAGCTCAAAATATTCGTCGGATTCAACTTAGGCGATACTAATGTTGAGTTGGATTTATCACAGTTGGAATTGGGTGAAATATTAACGGGACATGGCCTGAAAACCGCACAAATAGAACACAATCAGCTGAAGTTTTCGGCATTTGCCAGCTTTTATGCAGTTTTAAACTAAAAATGATTCATTTTTATTCGGCTGAGGTGTTATATACCCAAACAGCTTGAAGATGCAGGATTCAGCGGGAATTTAACGCACTTTAGGCAAGGCGGTTATTTGCAGACCTAGTGGACTAAGTTAAAAATAACCAACACGGCATAAAGTGCGTTAAAACCCGCCGGGACGGAGCGCCTAGGGCACTCCACTTCGGTGTTGCATCAATTCAAAAGGTGGCCGACATTCTGTCATTGATGCGCCTTGAATTGAAGCACCCTAGGCGCTCTGAAACTCGTATCTTCAGGTAGCTTGGGTATATACCCAAGCCCACTATTCGACGTAAAGCCGCCCACGGGCACACTGGGGAATGTAACCTTACTGAGTTCCTGATAATAAAAACATACAGAGAGAATAACTATGGCGTCATCAATTAATACCGGTAGCTACACGAGCAGCACTGGCGAAAATGGGTCGGGCAGTTATCGTTTTGCCTTGATCTCATTGACTTCACTGTTTTTTATGTGGGGTTTTATCACTTGCTTGAACGATATTCTGATCCCGCATCTTAAAGCGGTGTTTTCACTGAATTACACTCAAGCCATGTTGATCCAGTTTTGTTTCTTCGGTGCTTACTTCTTAGTGTCGATCCCTGCCGGTAATTTAGTGAAAAAACTGGGTTATCAAAAGGGGATTGTTACTGGTCTTGTGATTGCGAGTATTGGCTGTGCGCTGTTTTATCCAGCGGCCACGCTAGCGACCTATAATCTGTTTCTTGGCGCGTTATTCGTTTTAGCATCGGGCATCACTATTCTACAGGTGGCAGCTAACCCCTATGTTAACGCCTTAGGCAGTAGCGAAACTGCCTCGAGCCGTTTAAATTTAACGCAAGCTTTCAATGCGTTAGGTACAACAGTTGCACCATTCTTTGGTGCCATGTTAATTCTTTCTGTCGCCAGTTCTGTATCAAGCGATTTAGCCCACGCGAGCGCTGAAGCCGAAGTGGTAAAACTGCCATACCTGTTACTTTCTGGTGCCTTGGTTATCTTAGCGCTGATTTTTGCGAAGTTAGATTTACCTGTGATCCGTGAGCATGATCACAGTGTTCAAGGTGAGGTCCAAACCCATCTAGGTAAAACCAGTGCCTTGCAAAGCAAGCACTTAGTGCTCGGCGCTGTGGGTATTTTCGTGTATGTCGGTGCCGAAGTGTCTATCGGTAGCTTCTTGGTCAGCTTCTTAGGTGAAAGCCATATTGCCGGTATGCCAGAAGCTGAAGCCGCCCATTACATAGCCTATTACTGGGGCGGCGCTATGGTGGGACGTTTCATTGGCTCTGTGGTCATGCAAAAAGTGCCGGCTGGCTCAGTGCTTGCGTTTAATGCCTTTATGGCGGCGCTACTTGTGGTTATGGCGATGACAACCAGTGGCAGCATTGCTATGTGGGCAATTCTTGGGGTGGGGTTATTTAACTCGATTATGTTCCCAACGATCTTCAGCTTAGCGCTGCGTGATTTAGGTCCACACACTTCACAGGGCAGTGGCATTTTGTGTCTGGCAATTGTGGGTGGGGCGATTCTACCTTTATTCCAAGGCATGTTAGCGGATAACCTTGGTGTACAGCACGCGTTTATTCTGCCTGTGATTTGCTATGGCTTTATCCTGTTTTACGGGGCTAAAGGCTCAAAAATGTAACGGTTTAACAGAGTTAAACTAAAAAGCGATCCCTCTGGATCGCTTTTTTTATGGCTTTAACCTTAACTCAGCGCCAGCGTGCTTGCGTATTAGGGCCTGACCTCCTATGATCCTCCGGTTTTATCATTCATGGTGACCTTTTAAATGTTGAATTCTCCGCTTTCTGCCAGCTCGAACGAATTAGTGATCAGTATCTTAACTATGGTGCTGAGCCAAGGAAAACCCTTAGATCGGGCCTATTCTCAGCATTTTTCTGGGTTGCAATTGGTACCCGCCGAACAGGCGCGTATCGCATTAACGACGGGTGATATCCTACGTCGCTTAAATTTATATTGTTATCTGGCGGAAATCAGTCCAGATGAGATGGAGCGTTTTGGCTCTAAATTGCTTAATGCGTGGCATTTATTCCACGGGCTTGAACTGCCTAAAATGCAATATTCGTTGCAAGTCGATGAGGCGCGTTTAGCCGAGCGCACCGAGCAGGCGAAAACTAAGCCTGTACTGTGGGATGGTTGTCCTGAGTGGCTCGATGCGATGGGCCGTGAGCAATTAGGCGAGTCTTGGGAAAAGGAGCGCGCCGCGTTAAGTACAGCACCGAAGCGTTTTTTACGCGCAAATGGCCTTAAAGTGACGCGTGATGAATTGGCCGCTAAGCTTGCCGCTGAGTTTGTGAGCACGCTGAGCGTTGATGGGGTCGATTCTGCCCTTGAAGTGACCTCCGATTCTGCCTTGTTCCGTACCCAAAGCTTTAAAGATGGCTTATTCGAGCAGCAAGATGCGGGCTCTCAGCGCGTGGCGGCGGCGCTTGATGCCAAGCCAGGCATGAAAGTTATTGATGCTTGCGCAGGCGCGGGTGGCAAAACCTTACACATAGCCGCGCAAATGCAGGGCAAAGGGCGCTTGTTGGCCATGGATGTGGAGCAATGGAAACTCGACAAACTAAAAGAGCGTGCCCGTCGCAATGGCGCGCACAATGTCGAAACTCGCGTTATCGCCAGCAGTAAAACCATTAAACGCTTAAAGCTCAGTGCCGATCGGGTATTACTCGATGTGCCATGCTCAGGTTTGGGCGTATTAAAGCGTAATCCAGATGCAAAATGGCGCGATACTGTTGAGCGTTTACCTGTGTTAATGGAGCTTCAAAAGCACATTTTAACCAGCTATAGCCGCATGGTGAAGGTTGGTGGCATAGTGGTTTATGCGACCTGTTCTATCTTCCCCTGCGAGAACCGCGGTCAAGTCGATGCGTTTTTAGCCGAGAATCCTAATTTCCGCCTGATTGAGGATGAAAGTATCAGCCCAGCCGATAGCGGATTTGATGGTTTTTACCTTGCAAAACTTGAACGTATTCAAGAATAAAGCCCTGCAGTTAAGACTAAAGTAAGCCCTTTATTGAATTGATACAGGGTTTACTTAGTTAACATTAGTGCCTAGAATTTCCTATAAGTTATAAATATTTTAACATTGTGAATGTGTATTTATATTGCAACTTTTTTCTAAGGGAATTATGGCGTCCGGCGTTAATCTTCCAGATCTGCTCGACCATGCTGACGTTAAACTCGCCCACAATGTCAGCATAGCTTGCTATAGCAGTATTCTCTCTATGCTGCTTAATGGCGCACCGCTACATGAAATCTTGCACGCCTTAGTGCTAAAAATCGAAGCGCAAAAGATAGGCACTCGAGGGTCTGTATTACTGCTCAGCGGTGACGGCAAACGTTTGTTGTTAGGTGCTGCGCCCCATTTACCCGACAGTTATAACCAAGCGATTAATGGGGTTGAGATTGGCCCTAATGTTGGCTCCTGCGGAACGGCGGCTTATTTCGCAAAGCGGGTTATCGTTGAAGACATAGCTACTCATCCTTACTGGAAAAATTATAAAGAACTGCCATTGCGTGCGGGTCTTAAATCTTGCTGGTCTGAACCTATCAAAGATACTCAAGGTAAAGTGCTCGGCACATTTGCTATGTACTACGATACGATAAAGTCCCCAACCGAGCTTGATTTAGAGCTGATTACAGAGGCGGCACGATTAGCCAGTTTAGCCATTGAACGCAGTCGATCAATGGAGTTTCAGCGTTTAGCTGTGAAAATTTTTGATCGCTTACCTTTGGCACTGGTTATCTCCAATTCCGATGATTCCGTTCTCTATGCTAATCCCGCTTTTAGACATATCGTTCTTCCACAAGATATTGATATAGCAAACTTTAACCCCAAGATGTTTTTATCTGCGTCTCAATCGAATGAGTTAGCCGGCCTATTTGAGCATTTAGCGCAGGATAAAGTGTGGCAGGGGGAATTGGTTGGCTTAAGGGGCAATGGCGAGGAGTTTTATCTAGATCTTATCGTCAGCACATTTCGAGAGCCTAATGGATTACAGCCGTGTTTTGCGTGGTTATTTTCCGATATTAGCGAACGTAAAAAAGCGGCGCAGCTGATTAAGTATCAGGCCAATAATGACTCGCTGACTGGGCTTGCTAACCGCAATGCCTTGTTTAAACTGATCCAATCTTTAATTACCTCCGACTGTCTGACGCCCGGCTTTAGTTTTATGTTGATGGATTTAGATAACTTTAAACAAGTTAACGACACCCATGGCCACGACAAAGGTGATGCGTTATTAGTGCAAGTGGTGCGGCAGATTTGCGAGTGCCTCAATGACACTATGGTGTTTGCGCGCCTCGGCGGTGATGAGTTTGCCTTGCTGTTACCTGGGATAGTTAACCAGAAAGAGTTGGCGCAACTTGCTGAAAAAATTAATAAGCATGTGGCTAAACGTTATGTGCTTGCCGATGGTAAAGGCGTTTATAGCTCGGTAAGCATTGGAATTGCGCGTTTTCCTGAAGATGCCCTCGATCTCGAGCAGCTGTTAAATTGCGCCGATCAGGCCATGTATATTTCAAAGGCTAACGGTCGTAATCGTTATCATTTTTTTACTGAGCAAATGCAGCTTAATGCCGAGCGTATTGCCAGCCTTCATAATCAACTCAAGCAGGCACTGGATCAACAGACTTTTGAGCTTTATTACCAGCCCATAGTGAATGCGACCACAGGTTTGATTGTTCGCGCCGAAGTGCTGCTGCGCTGGCAGCATGAAGGGCAATTCATTCCCCCCGATGAGTTTATTCCCATTGCGGAGAACAGCGGCTTAATCGTTGATATTGGTCGAGATGTGCGCCTTGGCGCGATGCAAACCATCTTAGAAATGCAGGCTCATAATTGGCCGATTAACTTATCGGTGAATGTGTCTACCTTTGAGTTTTGGTCCCATGAACTGCAAGATGCCTTTGTGGATTCCTTCGCTGCAATTACCGAGCAACTTGAGGTGACAGATTTCCCCTATGACAGATTAACCCTCGAGATTACTGAGTCTTTGCTGATGAAGCAACATACACATCTTATTGATGTGCTTAATGGTTTGCGGATTAAGGGGATCAAAATTTCCTTGGATGACTTTGGTACTGGCTACTCGTCCTTGTCCTATTTGGCGAATTTCCCTATCGATCAAATTAAGATCGATAAGAGCTTTATCGACCGATTAGACGAAGGCAAGCGTCACGAAGCGTTGGTGGAGGCCATAGTGCGCTTAAGCCATGCGTTAGATTTAACCGTGACGGCAGAAGGGGTGGAAACTGAGTCCCAACTCAAGTTTGTGATGTCGAATCATATTCAAGAAATTCAAGGCTATCTTTTCTATAAACCTATGCCAAAAGCCTCCTTCTTTGCGCTGTTGGCAAAGCAAGCTGAGCTGCATTAGGGTTTTAACGTTTGACCTTGATATTTGACCTTGATGTGAGGGCGGCTTAATCAGCGACAGTCTGATTTAGATATCGGGCTTAGATGTAAGGTTAGAATCAAGAGTTAAATATAACCAATTGAAATATAGAAACAAAAAGAGCGCCAAGGCGCTCTTTTTATTACTGAAAACGGGTGCTGCACACAGTATCTGCGTTCACATTGAGTCAGGTTGGCGAGCGTTAAGATTTAGCGGTTAGCTGACCGTTAATCACTAGGCTCAAGTATTCAGTAAAATCGTGACCATGATTTTGCAGCATTTTAGGGAACATAGAAATCGGCGTAGAACCTGGGAAGGTATTGATTTCATTCAATAGAATTTCATTGTCCGCGGTTAAGAAAAAGTCGATGCGTGACAGGTGACGCAGCTTCATTCCTTTAAATGCCTTGATTGCATAGGCGCGGATCTGTTCGCTGATCTCTGCTGACACATGTTGCGCGACAACATCGGTGCGCGCTTTACTGTTTTTGGCGTATTTCTCATCGAAGGTATAGAAGGTGTTGGTATCACAGATGATTTCACCTGGCACTGTCGCTACCACTTCACCATTGTACTCGTAGACTGCTACTTCTAACTCGCGGGCTTTTATGGTTTTTTCAACGATCACATAGGGTGCATAGCCAAAAGCATCCTTAAGCACGCCTGCAACTTTATCGCTGTCATCCACTTTGTAACAACCAACAGAGGAACCCTGTGATGCTGCTTTGACGAAGATCGATCCCCATTGTGCTAAAGCCGCTTGGGTTTGCTCAATCGCCGCATCATCGAACTGATTCAGGAAAATATATGGCGTATTAGGAATACCTAAGGCCGAGAACCACATTTTAGCGGTGATCTTATTGAAGCAGTTACTGCTCGCTTCGGATTCACAGCCAAAATAGGGCAGTTGGATCAGATTAAAATAGGATTGAATGTCGCCAGTCTCGCCGGGATAGCCATGAATGCAAGGAATGACGTAATCGACTGGCCATGGCGTTTTGCTTTCATCACGGAAGCGAATCTCGCGGCTATTGGTCAGCTCACAGTCGTCACCAGCGGCAGTGCGGTACTGGCCGAATTTATCCAGCTCGACTCGCAACACGGAAAACTGCTCAGATTTTGCCAGTGAGGTTTCAAAATAGTTGGCCGACATTAATGAAATATCGTGTTCGGCACTTCCGCCGCCGCACAGCAAAAGCAGATTGATCTTAGACATTATGATTCCTCAAAGTGAGCAAAATCGGATGATATCGGCCTGTGGCAATACGAACATCATCCTATAGTACAACCGCTGTCATCTTAGTTTTCTTGTCCCTATGAGTGCAAGGTTTTGCTGACTGACGGCTATTAAGTGGTGAATTTTAACGCATTTAATCGCATTGCAAATGAGGGCTTGTGCATTTGGCGAGTTTATTTTGATTTTTGTAGAGTTAGCTGCCAATGTCTTGCAACTGTGGAATCACTTTTAGCCGCGATGAATAGCCGCGAAAAAAATTAGCAGTGATACAAATTATCAGTGACCAAATGACACGACAGTGAGTGTAACGGCATTCGGGATGCATTTCAGCATGGCATTGTTGCATTGAACGACTATGGTCAGATGTCATCGTAAAGCGTTTTGGTGAATCATGAGGAGAAATCAGTATGACGAATAAAAACATTCGGTTAGCTCAGTTACACGATGCAGAGAGTATTCAGTTGCTACTTGAGCAGCTAGGTTATACTTTGCCTGTCGCCGCGTTAGCCCAGACATTAACCGAGTACCAAGATAATCCCCAGTCCCGCAGTGATGAGCTATTAGTATGTGAGCAACCCAATGCACAGGGTGAGCCGCAAGTTGTCGCTGTGATGGCCTTAATGTTCTTTGATTATTTCCCCGCCTTAAGCCGTATCTGCCGCATAACGGCAATTGTGGTGGATGCCGACATGCGAGGTCAGGGCATCGGCACTCAGCTCATTGATTTTGCTAAAGCGCGCGGAAAGCAAGAGAATTGTCAGTTACTCGAACTCACCACATCGACCCAGCGCATCGCCACTCAGCAATACTACGAAAGCATAGGGTTTACCAAAACCTCCTTCCGTTATAGCTTAGTCTTGAGCTAAACGAACCTAACTTAACTTAACCCCAAAGCCTGTCAGCAAGACCCGATGCGCGTTGGGTTGCTTGGCTACTGGCCCGCTCGAATACGTGCTGGGTGCCTAAGCAGGTAAAGTGGACTTTAGCGCGGGTGATGGCGGTGTAGATCAACTCTTTGGTCAGCAGTTGCCACTGCGCTAGGCTGGGGTTAGGTGGCAGCACTAAGGCCACCCGGCTGAACTCACTACCTTGGCTTTTGTGTACTGTCATGGCATAACAGGTTTCATGGCTGGGCAAACGGGCTGGCAAGACTTTTAACAGGCTGCCATCGGCCTTGATAAAGTGCGCCATTAAGCGTTCGGGTTTATCTTCATCCTGCAAAATCAATCCGATATCACCGTTAAACAGGCCTAAGTTATAGTCATTGCTTTGGATGATAATCGGCCGACCCAGATAAAACTCCTGCAGCGGTTTAATCAGCTTGGCATTGGCCAGTGCTTGAGTCACAAATTGATTGATGCCTTCGACCCCATAATCGCCCGAGCGCATGGCGCATAAAATGCGGTACTGGTTAAAGCTTTCTATGATGTCAGCAGTGCTTGGACGTGTGCCTAGATCACTATTACTTACATCATTGTTACTTACATCATTGTTACTTGCATCGCTATTCAAGGCGCTGAGATAAATGCCATATTGTTGACAGGCTTGCTCTAGCAGTAAATTGAGTCCCACATTATTAGCAGGCTCGCTTACTTTGGCTTGGGTTTGGCTTACGACCATGCTGTGTTCTAGCCAGTTCAATTCTGCAGGGCCTTGTTGCCATACTTGCAATATGCCTTGAAGATCCGCGCGATTGACGGCGCTAGCAAGCAGTCCAATCCCCGCATCGCCTTTAAATCTGTGGCTGTGCATTAGCATACATAAGCTATCGCCAAGTTTAGGCGCGTCGCTGATATAGGGCGTTAACTCAAAACCCGTTAGAGCGCTCAGGCGCTCGGCTTGCTCCTTGGAATAGCGCATTTGCCACAGAGCAGGGCTGTTTGACGCTATGTTATTTTGCGCGAGGTTATTGGGAGCTACTGGCATTTTAAGGCCAGCACAAATATCGGCGAGCACAGCGCCAGCCTCAACCGAGGCGAGTTGGTCCTGATCGCCGAGTAAAATCAAACAGGCGTGCTCGGGCAAGGCGCTGAGCAATTTATACATCATGGGCAAATCGACCATAGAGGCTTCATCGACGATCAATAAGTCGAGCCGCAGCGGATTACCTTGATGGTGGCGAAAGTGCGGCGAGTTGGGGATCACTCCGAGCAGTCTGTGTAGGGTTGATGCCTCCTCTGGAATACGCCCCAATGCCGTTAAAAAATCTTGGTTATTTCTATTGCGAGCTTCATCAATAACATCAGCATGTGCGCTGAGTTCCTTCGCCAGACGCGCTTTCGAGGCTTTGATTGATTCGCTTAACCGAGCCGCCGCTTTTCCCGTCGGTGCGACTAAACGGATTTCCTGCATGGACTCCATTTGTAACAATAACAAAAGCTTAGTCACAGTGGTGGTTTTGCCCGTACCTGGGCCGCCAGTGATCACCGACAGTTTTTTACCCAGCGCAGTGGCCGTGGCGACCTTTTGCCAATCAATGGGTGCTGTGCTTTGTGTGCTTTCACTTTTAGTGATTACATTGGTAGTGAGTGCATTGCGAGTGAGAGCATGGGGCGCGAGCACAGTGGCAGGGAACAGTTGATCTAGCAGTGACCTCAATTTAGCGGTTTGAGTTTGCTCTTTGTGACTTACGTCTTCAGAATGTTGAGATACGCTGCCTGATAGGCGGATTAAAGAAGCGGCCACTGAGGTTTCAAATTGATGATAACGCTGCAAATAGAGTCTGCCATTATCAAAAATAAGTGGTTTGTTACTGCCCGCTTGGCCAACGGCATCAAAGGTTTGCAAAGTCTCTGTGAGTGCTTCGAGACTTAAGCTGATTTTACAATGGCTATTTTGCTCGGCCATGGGATTAAGCGGCACGATATGAGCGAGTACTAGGCAACTGTGCTGTGAAGATAATTGCTGGCTTAACAGCGCACACAGCAACATAAACAAGGGGTGTTGGCTGTCATTTGGATGTAAGTGGCTCATCTCGAGCGCGAAATGTCGGTCGAGCGGTGTGAGCAGTCGTTCTTGCTCCCACTGTTTCAACAGCTCTGGTAGCGGCGCGGTAAGCTGGATTGCGCCATGGTCTATCCATTTCGCGGCTGAGAGTGAGTGTGCATTTAGCCCTTGGGTTGAGCGCATCATGCCGTGACTCCTGTATCGATTGCACCAGCTAATCTGCTGTGAAATAAATTGTCATTAAATAGTGAATCCAGCGCGAGGATAAGTGCCTTCGGCGGCTTGTCGTAATAAACACCGTAGCCGGGATACTGAGCCGACATTCCCCGTAAGAACAAGTAATAACAACCGCCGATATGGCTGTCGTAGTCATAACTTGGCAGGCGTAAACTCAAATACCTGTGTAGCGCCAATGAGTAGAGGATGTACTGCAAATCGTACCTATGATCGGTTATGGCACTTTGCAGCGCGCTCTGATGATAGGCATTGATGTTGTCGCCTAAATGATTCGACTTATAGTCGGCGATGTAATATTGACCTTGGTATTCAAAGGTTAAGTCGATAAAGCCTTTGAGCATGCCCTTGAGATCATCAAACTTCAGTGTCGACTCATAGCCAAACTGCTGCAGTAGCGCATTGAGCTCAGTATCCTTAAGCTCGCTTAAAGGTAAATAAAACTCCATTTCGACTAAGGTATCCTGCGGCGATAACTTGGCTAAGCACAGATCTGGATGTTCAGGTTTGGGCGTTTTGGAATGATTCTCTAAGGCCGATGTTGAAGGCATTGTAGTTGGCACTGTTGTTGATGACACTGTTGATGGCATGAGCCTAAGCGGCGCATGCAGCACATCCAGATACCAAGTGTGCAATACCGTTTGCCACTCGGGCGCGATACCGTATTTCAGCATAGCTTTAGGCAATTGCTGCGGTAAGTCTCTGTCTGCCTGCGTAAAATCAATCTCTTCTAGCACTAAGTGCATAAAACTACCTGCGTTAGCGCCACGCTCAAAGTTAAAGCGATTGAGCATGTCATCCTGTGGCTCATGGCTTGGCTCATTATTAATTGAGAGTGTTTGCGCAGCCATATATTCAAGTGAGCCTAATGCTTCGTCATCTGCGCCAGGCGCGGCTTTGCCATGGCTGGTATTTTTAACTAGACCTGAATAACTGCCGACTCGCCACGGCGTGCAGTATTGGCGGGTTAAGGTTTTCGCGCTCAGTATGTTTGCTATGTCTTGGCTTGAGGGCAATGGCCGCTCGTCTATGTCATCGGTCACCTTATCAATTCTTATGGCTTCCACATCTTGTGCGAGCTGCTGCGCAGCATTGCAGATACGGGCAAAGTCACATTCTGAGTCGCTTATGCCCAATAGATAGCCGATGGCGGTTTCATGCAGCTGACTTTTAAGGCCATTTTTAAGCTGACGACTGTGATTAGCGATATACAAATAACACAAATACACAGGGCGAGTGAGCGCCACATATAACAGGCGTAAGTCTTCGGCCAAGGTTTCTTGCTTGGCGCGCTCCCAACCCTCATCCGTGCCTTCGATATCCCATACGAGTTCTTGCTCACCTGCATCGTTGGTTCTGTGGTACAGCATAGGCGTCGGGCGGCGGCGATTGTCGCGGGCTAGGCTAACAAAGGGCACAAAACAAACGGGATACTCAAGGCCCTTACTCTTATGGATAGTAACGATCTGCACCAGATTCTGCTCGCTTTCGAGGCGCAGCTGCTGTTCATCGGTGCCTGTGTTATCAATCAGTTGCTGTTCATACCAATTGAGCAGGGCGCTAATACCATCAAGCTCGGTCGCCTTTTGCTGTAATAGCTCGGCAAGGTGGCGAAAATCCGTCAGGCGACGCTCGCCGTTGGTGGCATCTTGCTCTTGAGTATCTACCTCAGCACTGGCGGTGTGCAGTAAACGGTCAATCAGTTTAGTGCTATTGGCAAGGCTGAGTAGCGCGGGCATGATGCCGCGTTTCTGCCACACTTGGTGCAAGTTAAAAAACTGCTCTAATAACAGCTGTCTGTGTTCTTCATCTTGGTTGAAGGCATGAATTTGCTCGGCGCTGTAGCCTAATAATGCCGTGGCTAGGGCGCTGCGCAGTGCCCGCTCATCCTTAGGATTCGCCAGAGATCGCAAAATTAACGCCATTTCTCGCGCTTCAAGGGTATCGAACACACTGTCGCGACTTAAAAACACTGCGCCTATGTGACGTTTACTCAGTGCGGTTTTCATCACAGCCGCTTCGTTGCGATCCCGCACTAAGATAGCGATGTCTTTCGCGATTAAAGGCCCTTTCGGGCTGTGGCATTCGCCATTGGCCGCATCTGTCAGTAAACGGGTGATCTCCGCCGCTGCATCTTCGGCGAGCAAGTGTCTGGCGGTGGTTTTGTTGAGGCCGTTTTCTGCGCTTTCGCTTAAGAGTCTTAATCTTAAGGCGGCTGGATTGACGGTTTTTTCAGTGAGGGTTTTCCCCTTGGCACTACTGGGCGTTTTCACGCTATCAAAGGGGATCGACTGACTGATAAAAGGATCGTGATGCTGGCTAAAGAGATGGTTAACCCCAGCGACCATGTTTGCACTTGATCGGTAGTTGGTATCTAGATGATAGTGGGCCTGCGTATGATGACGGGCCTCAATATAGGTATGAATATCGGCGCCGCGAAAGGCATAAATGGCCTGTTTAGGATCGCCAATCATCAACAGGCTGAGTTTGTTCTCTGTAGTATCTACACCTTGCTGCTCAAACGAGTAGCGGCCTTGGTAGATGCCAGAGAAGATCGCAAATTGCAGCGGATCGGTATCTTGGAATTCATCGATAAGCGCGACGGGGAAACGTGTTGCTACAGCTTTGGGCAAGGTTTCATTATTGGCATGTAGCGCGCTTGCTAATGTCGTGAGTAAATCATCTGGGGTCAGCACGTTTTTTTGCTGCTTTTGCTGGGTAAATCGCTCGCTTATACCAAGTTTCGCACTATACAAAAACGCCGGTTTAATAGCGGCAATCAATGTGGCGAGCTGCTCCATATGATCCATCAGCGGTGCTTCGCTCACACTTGGGATCACGCCGCCCTTGTTGAGTTTTAACTCAGACAAGGACAAGGCTTCTAACTCTTTCAGCGGCGGCAACCCATGACCGAAAGCGAGCCAGTTATCCAGCGCATCGAACATGGCGGCGAGTTTGGGGTACTTATCCGTTGCCTTGCCAAAGCGAGTGCCGTTCAGCGGCAAACTGTGAAGCAATGCCAATAAGCCATCGCGCCCCCGTGGCCAAGCTAATTTAAAGCGCTCTAAACTTTGGCGCAGTGACAGGGCCAAGGCATCAAACTTAAGCGCGGGTTTCAGAGGCTTTGCTTGACTGGCGCCAAGGAGCGGTCGCAACTGTTTGACTAACCCATCGGGCTCGCCAAATTCCTTGGCAATGATTTGCGCTAAGTAATCGGGCAGCGGATAACAGGCCTCACGCCAAAAATCCCGCACGGCATGGTGCAAAAATTCGCTGTCGTCCAAGGTAAAGTCCGATTCGAACAGCAGGGAAGACTCAAAGGCGAGATCGGATAAAATTCGCTGACAGAAACCGTGGATGGTAAAAATCGCCGCTTCGTCGAGGGATTTAAGGGCGAGATCGAATCGCCTCAGGGCAATGGCGCGTTCACTCTCTGGGGTGTTGTCATACAGCGCCTGCACAAAGGGATCGGCAATTGTTAAACCCAAGAAGCACTTAAAGGCGACTTGAATACGCCGGCGAATACGATCCCTTAATTCTTCGGTGGCCGCATTGGTGAAGGTTACCACGAGAATTTGCTCGCAGGTGAGCGGCGCTGCTATGCCATCGCCAAGCAATAAGCGTAAATAAAGACCTGAAATGGTGTAGGTTTTACCTGTGCCAGCGCTGGCCTCAATCAGACGACTACCACCAAAGGGCAATGTGAGTGGATCAAGCGCCTGCGCCGCTGAATGTAACGCCGCTGCGTTTAACTGCATCTGTTCACTCATGATTGCTCTCCCTGTGCGCTATCGCGGTTTAAATGTGCTGCAGTCGATTGTACATTGGGAGTTTGGCCTTGGCTCATACCATCGTTCAGCGCAAATTCCTCAAGCTGAGCCAGCGTATCTTTGAGATATAAACTCACCATAGGGCGATAGATGCGCTCGGCTAATGCGCCAAAGCTATTCTCAGAGAAATCCCGCGGAAAACTGAATAAGCGTTGGTAATGGGGCTCGTTCCCTTCACCCAATTGACTCTGCTCATCCAGCCATTCAGGTAATGCTTGCTGCAAACGCTCATCGTGCTCACCCTCGCAGCTGACGTAGGCCAGTGAGGTGCGCGGCATAAAACACAGTGGGTGTTGTTGGCCTTGGTAAAACAACACTAACAAATCGGCCAGTAACGCATGGGCGCGCTCAGCTGTGATTGGCGCTAAAGCGTGGAAGTGCCCCATGTCGAGTAGATAGCTTGCATGTGTGTGGCCCATTGCCATTAAACACAGGTGGCGAAGGTACAACCTCAGCACATCGCGACCGTGGGCGCTACCAGGACGGTAATTCACTAATCCCTTAGGGCTGATGTCATCAATACGGCCTTGCAGTAACACTTGCTGGGATTTGCCCGCCGTAATGGGCAAGTCAAACACGAGTTTAATATCGGCGTGACTGCTGGCTTGTTCTCCCTTGAGAAACAAGGTTCTGCCAATCAAAGGTTTAATATCATGCTGATATTGGCGCAGTAGCAAATCATCGAAGGGCTGCATGGGCAAAGTGCCACTGGCTTTGAGGCGTTTAATCAGTTCAATATCGGGCTCAGTTAGGCCTTGGCCTATGGCATCGTCGAGTAACTGGGCCTGTAACATATAACGCTCTAGGGCATTCAAGCTAAAGGGCTCGTCATTATCATCGGCCTGAATATTAAGGCTGAGATCGACTTTTAACGTACGGTTGAAGAAGTACTGCGCTGGATTTCGAAAGAAACGGATCAGGGCTGACACATCCACTTGCTTACTTTGCTGTTGTTCGTGCTCAGAAGCTGGCTGTGCCTCTGTATCTGGCACTGAGTCTTGTTCCTCCGCTTCGAGCATGATGCGAGTTTGCGCGCCGATAAAGCGGCCCGCATGTGTGCCCGCAGTGTCCGTATTGGGCGGACACCATTGCAGGCTGTAACTTTGGCCTATGCCTGAGCCATTTATATTTGAGCCATCTTTGTCATCATTTTTTACTGTGGCTTGATACAACTTGGGATCAAAGGGTTGCAGCGGCTGGTGGCTGACAATTGCGTTATAGAGGGCTTTTTCGGCATCCTCTGGGTCTATGGGGCTTGAAGTTTTTTGCGATTGAGACAATAGCGTTTCAGGCAGATAGCACAGCTGACAATATTCAATCAGTTCAGAGACGAGCATAGAGGTGATACGCTCAGAGTTATCCCGTTCGCTGCGGCCAATATAGCTGATATACAGTTGTTCCCGCGCCGACAATAAGGCTTCTAAAAACAAATATCTGTCATCGAGACGGCGGGAACGATCGCCTTTACGGGCACCAAAGTGTGCCATTAAATCAAAGCCAACGGGATGTTGAACCCTAGGATAAACCCCATCGTTCATGCCGAGTAAACACACGACCTTAAAAGGAATCGAGCGCATCGGCATCAAGGTACAAAAGTTCACGCTCCCCGCAAGATAACGCTGGCCGACCCGAGATTCGGTTAAGCGTTGATTAAACCACTGCTGCAGTACTTCGATACTGAGGCTCAGTCCGCTTATGTTCTTTTGGGCTAGCGTCTCGAACATACTTGTATCTAACGAGTTTGAATCCAAGGGCTTGCCCGCCGATAGTAACTCTTGCTCTAGGGCGGCAATGGCATCGCGGATTTCCTGCAATTGTTCGCGCTCATCTTCATCTGTGTCGTAGAAGGCATCCAGCAACTCAGTTAATTCCGCTAAACGCAGTGCGCCCACTTGTGGTAAGGAGAGTATTTGCGCCGTTTCATCGAGCACTTCAATAAAATTGAGTAACTTACCCAGCGCCTGCGCCGATTGGCCTTCGATGCCAGTCACGATTAGATGGTCTTGGTACAGCGGCGCATCGTCACTCAAGGCGTAGCCTAAAATCAGCCTTTTAATACCAAAGGCCCAGGAGTTTTGCTCAAACGCTGGCACACCTTGCTTAAGGCGGCTTTGTTCATCGCGGCCCCAGCGCACGCCCGCTTCATCTAACCAGCGGCGGATGAGTTGCAATTCATCGTCATCGAGTTGGAAACGGCGTAAAATGGCGGGTACTTCGAGTATGCTCAAAATGTCGGTCAGACCAAAACGACTTTGATTAATCCCCAGTAAATTCAAAAAGCTATTGATGAGCGGTGATTCCTGCGCCGCGCCTCGGTCGGCAATGGCGTAGGGAATGTAATGCAGGCCTTGCTTCGCCGAGAATACGGCATCGATATAGGGGGCGTAGGCGGCGACATCGGGCATCATCACCACTATGTCTTTGGGTGTCAGATCGACATCATTGCTGAGTAACTCAAGCAAGTGATCGTGCAGGGTTTCGACTTCCCGCAGCGGGCTGTGACAACTCTTGACTCGAATGGATTCATCGTCGCGCTTAAGCAGGCGTCTGTTCTCAACATTCTGATACAGCTCGGCATCTGGCCCTAGCACTCTGTCTAAGGTTTGCATCTCTAAAATATCGTATTGCACCCCGTGGAGCATGCTGGCATGACTGTGTGGCGAGTTGGGATCGTCACAGGGTTCACAATACACATCGTCGCCAAAGTCGCAGTGTTCGGCGGGAAGTTCAAGCAGCATATCGAGTAATTCACGGCCCATCTTGCCGTTATTGGCAAGCAGCGGATTGCCTACTTCGAGTTTATCTTCCCACAGTTCGGCTAATTGGCGTTTACCCGCATATTGCACCGCCATGCGGGCCCGATTACGAGGATCAACAATGTCACCCCAATAGTGCTGACATGGGCTTAAACCCAGCACGATCACATCGATGCGGCCTGCCAGATGGTAAAGCACTTCGAGGGTTTGCGGCGCCATCGAGGAAATGCCAAACACAAATAAGCGTTGTGGCAATTTGGCGAGTGACGTGTCGGGATTATTCAGCGCGGCAATCAAGTCGCTGTGCAGATTGGCTCTGTGGTAATGGCTTTGATTAAGCTCATCACGGTTAAAGGCAATCAGTGCGCGCCATAAAATAGGTTGCCAGCGTTGGTCTTCATTCAGCGATTTGGTAAGTGATTCGGGATGCTCGTTTTGCTCCCACGCTAAAATCCAATCGGGGCGATACACTAAGTATTGGTCGAAGATATCGGCAATCCGGCCACAGAGTTGGTACAGCTTAATATCGTCAGCCGTCATATCACTGGTGTTGAAATGTTCACTTGTGTCGGCGGTATTTGTGGTAGGCGTATTTTCTAGGGTATTACCTAGATAGTGTCTCAACGGCCCAAAGGCGTCATCTTGTAACATGCGCGGCAAGAGTTGCATCAGCTTCCACGTCATCGCCGCTTTAGTGAAGGCGTTGTCTTTGGGCACATCGGGCAATAAGTCATGGCACAACTGCCAGGTAAAGCTCGATGGCAGCGGGAATTCCAATGCGGCGGCAATCCCATTTTGTTTGGCGATTTCGAGGCGCAGCCAAGTCGACATGCCAGGACTCTGCACCAGAATATGCTCGTTACTCAGTAGATGTGCAAAAGCAAGGGGCTGGGTCAGGTAAGCGGCTAAATGGGCGCAGAGCACTTCCATCTGATTGGACTGGATTAACTTTAGCATGTGCAACTCGGCATGGTGACAGTAAAACAATTCTATGTGTTTGATTTATAAGATTCAACACTATTGCTGCTTCTGTGGAATTAACCCGCAATTTTAGGTGTTTACTGAGCCTTGAACCGATGAAACTTGGCCGGCTAATGCTCAGTTTACAAATGCTAGGCTAGCGTGAACTTCTTTTTCACCTTAGCCCTGAGCAATAACCAATTCAGTTGCTTCGCCGCCGCTTTAAATTCGGTTAAATGCGCTTGATAGTTATCAGCTGGTAAATCTTGATACTTCAGCGCCACATAACTTTGGGTCAAGGTGTGCATCAGCGCACAAAGCTGTGGTGCATTGTGTTGGTATTGCTCGATAATCTGCTGCGCAAATTGGTTTGGTCCATCACTGTCATTACGCTTAATACCATGGCGGGCGAGGCGATTGCAGACCTGTTGATAGCGAGCGCTGATCGGATCGCCCTGAGTGCTAAAATGTAATAGCCCTGCACTGTAGGCGATATAGAGCACGATAAGGCTGATACACAGCCCCATAAAGACCGCGATTTTAGTGTTAGTTACATCACCTAAAATGCCGCTGAGCACTTGATTCTGCCTATCTTGATTGAAACCCAGTATCCACACACTCCAGTAATAATCTATGCTGGCAAAACGTTGCCTTAACTCATTGAGCCAAGGCATAGATTTAAAGCGTAAGCTACTAAAAGGGCTTTCCTGCAGGTAACTTAGCGCAGGATCAAACTGGGCGTCGAAACCTTGTTCGATACGATCGGGCGCCACCATAGCGGTCGGGTCGAAACGCACCCAACCTTCACCTTCGAGCCAAACCTCTGCCCATGCATGGGCCATATATTGATACACGCTGTAGTAACCCGCTTGCGGATTAAATTCGCCGCCCTGATAACCCGTGACCATACGTGCGGGTAAGCCTGTGGCCCGCGCCATAACAATGAAGGCTGCGGCATAGTGCACACAAAATCCGGCTTTGTTTTCAAATAGAAAATCATCCACTTGCTGCGGCCCAAGGGGAGGCGGCGTGAGTGTGTAGAAAAAAGGCTCGGTATTAAAGTGGCGCATCATGGCCCACAATCGTGGCTTAGGCTCGGGATACTGAGTCTTGAATTGTTCGGCCAGCACCCAAGTTCGTGGATTACTGTTACTTGGTAGTTCGAGGTTAATCTGCCTTTGCCGCGCAGAGAGCCTAAGATCCATCTTCGCCTTGGGCCAAGACTCTACTTGATAACTCATACGCTGATCGACATTGCGCAGTGCTAACAGCCGATAATCGGGCATATTGACCACACTATCATCTTGGCTGTAGGCGACATCGAGGCCAAATAACCACGGCTGGTGGCTCGGCTCAGCAATCACTTGGTAACGAATACTCGGCTTGTTGTTTTGCTTGCCTTGTTTTGCAGCATCTTGATCTTCGCTGCTTATCGAAGCGGGGTTCTTTGTTAAATCAGGGTTATTGTTCACAGAGTCAGGACTGGTGACTGTCGAAGCTGGATTATTAATCATCAAGGCGGGGCTGGGCCGCGAGGGCGGAAACAGCAGCGCATCTTTTTGCAGCTTTTTAATGCCGTCCTCCTGACGCCAAGTAACGCCGTCATAGTTTTCCATCACCAGCGCGCGCCAATATAACTCAGCATTAATGGGCGCTGCATTGGTAAAACTCGCTCTAAAGGCCAGTTCGGTCGAACGGGTGAGCTTGCCGATATCACCAATGGCCAGACTATCGGACAGGCCCGTTTGCGCTTCTTTCATGTTGGGTACTAACCAGAGCGGCGCAAAACGCGGTAACACTAAAAACAACAGCAGCGCGAGGGGCACACTCTGTAGCAAGAATTTACTACCGAGCCACGCCGTATGTTTTAGGGAGCGTTTATCTTGATACAGAGTCACGAGCACGCAGGTGTTGATCAGCGTCACCACGAGTAAATGCGCGGTATTGAGCAAGGATTGGTGATCAATAAAGGTCAGCGCGATAATAAAATAGCCCGCGAGGACGACAACACGCACATCCCTTTGGTTACGCATTTCAATGTATTTTAAGGCGTAACCTAACAGCAGCAGATTCACTAGCGCGTTGAGTAAGCCTATTTCCTTTGAGACTAATGCCAGTGTGGTTGCGGCGCCGATCGCAAGACTGGTGACCAGAAAACGCGGCGGCTTTGCCACTTTGCCGACATAAATCCCCACACGCCACAGCAAACAAATTGCGCAAATGCCTAAGGTCCAAGGCGTGGTTTTATCAAATAGCGGGCTCAGTACGGCGATATTGGTGATTAATAACCAAAAGAGTGTCTGACGGCTGATGTTATCGCCAATTTGCGGTGTCGTGCTGCTGGCCGTTAATGTCATACCTGTTCCCTCGAGGTCGGGATATGACGCTGCTTGCTGGTGGTTTTAGCCATTTTATTTGAGTGCTTTGCCGCTGACGACGAATTAACGGCTGACGGCGCAAGCTTTGGATACAAGGCAAGGGCCTTATGGCAGGCTATTCTATGGTTATGACCGATAGAGGGCGCGATCAGGATATCCTCGCCCATGGGTGTTTGCAGATGTAGGCCAAAATATTGCTCGAGTTGCGTGAGTTTATTGATTTGCCAGCTTAATTGACTCAACTGGGTTTCGAGCCGTTTAGCATCGGGTCTGAGTCTTAACCAGACGGGATCGCCTTGGGGCTGTTGGAATTCTTTACTCAACATGCCGCGACCTTGTGCCCACTGTTTCCAGGCCACTTGCTTGAGGGACTCGCCGAGCACATGGGGTTTAAGACCTTTAAACTCATCGATACCCGACACATGTTTACCCGCCAGTAACAGAGGATCTTGCTCCGACTGAGTATGATCAGCCTCAAGCTGCAACTGTGCTTCAATCGGCTGGGCAAAGACTAAGTGACTAATGGCCAAATCCACATGGGACCATGCGCGGCAAAGCCCTAAGGGATAGAAGGATTCAATTTTGAGCCGACCCGGTGACACTTGGCCCCGCTGATGATATTCGAAGGGCACGAGCGCTTGCTGTTCATCTGTGCCGACGTTCTGCACCGTATAAGTGCGATTATGCGGATAGTTAAGCTGAATACTATGGCCACTGTGATGGGTGCTGATGAGGACAGGAAAAGTTAAGGTCTCTCCCGCATAGACTTCGGGCGGCGTCATGGCGCGTAAATGTAGACCAGCAAGATTTTTGTAACTGTAGAGAATACAGGTATTAAAGAGGCTTAGGAGTAAGATGCTAAGGCCAATGACTAAGTTATTTTGATAGTTAGTGCCAAAAAGATATAAGAGTAAAACCAACCCGAGCCAAACTAAGCCAAAACCGCTCGGCAAAATAAAAATGCTGCGATGGCTTAAGGTGATTTCAGGACTCGGTGGTAAACGCCTTGCTAACCAACGCTGCCAAATCGGTACTAGAGTCTGAGCGAAAGTAGGGCGTATCAGTCGTTTCACTTCTGCATCAGTTCCTTGGTTGAATGGCTTGCTTTAATGCCTAGGTTAACTGCATGCCTTAGCAATATTGTTCATGACAGCAGGTTCATCACATGATGGGGTTAACGCTCGCCAGAATTCGCTCTGATAAGGCTTCACCCTGTAATTGGCTACTGGTTCTGAGTCTATGCTCAGCCACGCAGCAAAATACCTCTTGTACATCTTCAGGGACTAAATAATGTCGCCCCTCTAAAAAAGCCCATGCCTTAGCGGCTTGCAATAATGCTTTGGTAGCGCGAGGCGATAAACCCACGCTGTCACTTTGGCTGCGAGAAAAATTCACTAAGGCCAGAATGTAATTGAGTAAAGCATCGGAAGCGCTGACCTTGTCGCATTGTTCTTGCAGTTGCATTAAGGCCAGTGGTGTCAAGCATTGGGGCAGTTGATCTAAGGTTAAGTGGTTATGATTGCTCTTCAGCATCGCAAGTTCGGCGTCGTGGCTCGGATAACCAATTGACAGACGCATCATAAACCGGTCGAGCTGCGATTCTGGTAGCGGAAATGTGCCGGATTGATCGGTGGGATTTTGGGTCGCGATCACAAAGAAAGGATTGGGCAATCTATGGGTGATGCCGTCGACGGAGATTTGTTGTTCGGCCATCGCTTCAAGCAAGGCGCTTTGGGTCTTAGGGCTAGCGCGGTTAATTTCATCGGCCAAGATCATCTGCTTAAAAATCGGCCCTGGATGGAAGATAAATTGCGCCTGATGTTTATCAAAAATCGACACACCAAGAATATCAGCGGGCAGCATGTCGCTGGTAAATTGAATTCTTTGGTAACTCAAGCCCAAGCTTTGGGCTATGCCATGGGAAATACTGGTTTTACCCATGCCGGGTAAATCTTCAATCAACAGGTGGCCGCGGGCGAGAATGCAGGCCAAAGCAAGCCGAATTTGCCTAGGTTTGCCCAGCAATACTTGTTCAAGTTGTTGTAGTAATTCGCTGATCCCAGATTGTGCCACGGGCGACTCCTAATACATTTAAAAGCGTAACTGAAAGTGCATGCGAAAGCAGACAAGCTTTACCACTATGGCGGATCATCGCCTTCTTATCCAGTGGCATTTCTAGTGCGAAATCAATTACTCGACTGAATGACGTTTAGGCTTGCGTGTGCTGGTGGCGCAAAGTCAAAGGGCGGCGCGTGGATCTATGCAAGACACAGCGCTTGACTGCGGATGGGGCGAATAAACCAAGATTTAAACAAAAAGCCTTGGACTAAGTCGACGCCTATGTCTCGCGCAAACGCCAAGTGGGCTTCGGTTTCTATGCCTTCTAGAATGCACTGTTTGTTGGTTTGCTTGGCAAAGTTAATCAGCGCTATGAGTAACTGGACTCCCTCGGGATGCGTCATGTGGGTTAACCAATGGCGATCGAACTTGAGATAGTCCACATTCATCATCAAATCGACACAAAGCATGGAGTGGGGCGCACCAATATCGTCCAGCGCTACCTTGATATTTGCTTGTTTAAATTGGCTGAATAGCTGATTGGCAAGCTGGGCATCGTTAATGCAGGTATTTTCAATGATCTCGACAGTGACTTGCTGGTACTGCGATAACAGCTTTATAAGCTTGGCAGTATGTGGCCCATCGACGGCGTGGGGATCGACATTGATAAAAATACGCTGCTGGCTGGGCGCGTGAGCGAGTTGAAATGCTTTGGCTTGATATTCAACGGCGGCGAGCAACTCTGTGGATTCATGCAATTGCTCAAACACGATATTGGGTGCAACCGCATCGCCATTAGGTAGATAAAAACGCGCTAAGGCTTCATAGCCGTCGATGGCTAACGTATGGGGATCGACAAAGGGTTGGTATTCGCAGCTGAGCGTTAACGAACTAAGGTTAATCATGGGCCTAATGGGAGTCTTAATGCATTAATACTAATTATTCGCATTTAATGCCCCGCAGTGCAAACAAGTTTACGATAAAACGGCGTGATTGCTGAATAATTATTCGCTTTGCTAATTATTTGAATTTAGAGAATATCATTCAGAATTTTTGGCGGTTAAAGCATGAGCATTACCCTAGGGTATGCTGAAAAGTAGGAACTCGATACTGCTGAGTATCGAGTTCCTTTTTATGTCGCAAGTTAGTAAGCAAACTTCAGTTCGGCTTCGCTGAATAAGGGCTGCGCTTTTTGCTCTTGCGCCTCATAAATCAATCGATAGCTGAAGACGGCTTGCACATATTCACGGGTCTCAGTGAAGGGAATAGCTTCGATAAAGCCCATGGCATCGAGTTTACCATCTGAGTTTGCCAACCAGCGACGCACCCGTGACGGGCCTGCGTTATAGGCGGCGGTCGCGAGGATACGGTTCTGGTTAAACTCTTTTAACAACTGGGCATAGTAAGCACTGCCAAGATTGAGGTTAAGCTCTGCACTATAAAGATCCTTAGGATCGCTATATTTAGCGCCATGTTTCTTGGCGGTTGCTTTAGCGGTCGCAGGCATAATTTGCATTAAACCGCGGGCACCGACGCCTGAGGTCGCATAAAGATAAAACGCGCTCTCGCGGCGACTGATCGCTCGGATTTCATCTATGTTCACTTTGTGCTTTTTACTGGCGTGTTCAAAACCTTCTTGGTGCGCCATCGGGAAGCGTAGGGGAATGTCATCCCACAACTTACCTTGGATACTGGCTTCGACGCCAAAGTCATACCAGCCTTGCTCATGGGCATAACGGCCGTAACGGGCACGCATAGTGTTGTCACTGCGTCTGAGCAGCGACATCCATTCGTAACGTGCATCGAAATAACGATCCAGCGCCATTAGCTCTTGCACGCGCACAAAACCCACATCATCGGTTAATTTTTGGCTGCTGGCGTCGACGATAGGCTCAGGGCTTTGATTCAGCGAGACGGGTTTATTTAAAAACTGTGCGGCGGCAAAACCATAGAAATTTCGCTCATTGCTGATTGTCGCCAGCGCTTTGGTGGCACTTTCTGGCGCATCTTTGGCATTAGTGCGATAGAGCCAATATTGCCAGCGTTCCTTTGCTAAGGTTTCTGGTTGCAGTAAATTCAAGTAACGGGCAATGCTGCGCATGTCGTGATCGCGAATGGCCCATCTTAACCGGCGTTCAAATAAGTCGTCACTTTTCAGCTCGGCCAGTACATTGTCGACATAGCTTTTATGGCCATCATCTTGTTCGATTAAGATGCGGCGAACTAAGTATTTATCCAGTTGTTGGGCTTGTGCTGGCGTGAAACGATTAGCCTTTTGATACCGTTCATACAAATTAATAGCTTGGTCGAGATCCTTGCGGGCAAGGCGTTTTAATCCCGCCGCGACTATGTCACCCACAATCGGATTTTTATCCTTAAACTTTTCGGTATGGCGCAGGCTGTTTGGATCTTTATAGACGGCGACTAAGCGCTTCGCTTCGTTGTTATGGGTGGTGATCTTCTGGGATAAATAGCTCAGCAGACTGGTTTCGCCAGTCTCAAAACTCAGCATCATCCGCGCCCATATGACATCTTGAGTGCGTTTACCCGCTTTGGTCCAAGCGTTGAACAGGGGATCACACTCTTTTGGCCGTGAACTACCAAACACCCAAAGTGATTGCGCCGCCGCATAGGCGGTTTTTATCTCGCCCTTGGCGAGTTTTGCCTCGTAGTAATAACATTGCAGGCGGATGTCGGAAGGGACATCGGGACTTATTGCAAGATAATCACTCCAGCGTTTTTGGGTTCCCGCATTGTTTAAGTATTTAGACCTTAACCTGTTGTACATAGGTGTGGTTTCATATTTATCAATCAGGTTTTTTGCCGCAGCACCATGCAAACCATTGAGATCGCCGATGTCGATATCATGGTCTAAGTAAATTGCCAGCGGATAATCGCCCAATTTTGCCCGTAGGGGTTTATAGACTTCATAGTCTTGTTTCTTTAAGGCTTTTTCGGCCTCAAGGAAGGTTTTCTGTGTTGGCGTTAACGCGAATGCAGAAGGGGCATTCAAGGCGCCTGCGAGCAATATTGCGCTGGATATAACCACATTCATCACGGCTTTGCACATGGAGCGTTTGCCTCCGGGCATCAAGGTATCAATCGACATGTCCGTATCGATTCAAGGTTATTGGCGAGTGTTCAACTCTATCAATCAATTAGGTCTATTAACTTTGTTTATCAAATCAGTCTATTAACTCAACTTATCAACTCAATCTATCATTTTGGGCATTATGCGGATTCGAGTTCTGTGTCCTTAGGATCGCGCGTTGGCGGCAGCGTTAGCTCAGCGTCATCATCCTGTGTGTCGTTGTCGTCTTGGGCTTCATTGAGTGCTTTTTCTAGCAGCATTTTATCCAGCTGTTTACTGGTATCGACCCCGAGTTGCTGCATTAAATGGGCTTGACGCACTAGGTTGCCTTTGCCCGATGACAGCTTGTTCATGGCGCTGTGATAGGTTTTTTCGGCGTTATCTAAGGCACGACCCAGTTTTTCCATGTCTTCAATATAACCACATAACTTGTCGTAAATTCGACCCGCTTGCTTAGCAATGGTTTGCGCGTGTTGATTTTGATATTCGTAGCGCCAAATATTGTTAATCGTGCGCAGGGCCACCAGTAAATTCGTTGGGCTCACCAACATGATATTCTGCTCAAGGGCAAAATTGACTAGGCTAGGATCATGCTCTAACGCCAGTAAAAATGCCGGTTCAATAGGAATAAACATCAACACATAATCGAGGCTCTTAAGACCGTGCAGATTTTGATAATCTTTTTGACTCAAGCCCTTAATGTGACTGCGAATCGAGATCACATGCTCATTAATCGCCTGTTGGCGCAGGGCAGGATCTTCACTGTTGAAGTAACGCTCATAACTGACCAAGGACATCTTAGCGTCGATGACCACGTCTTTATTTTCTGGCAGATGCACAATCACATCCGGCTTAAAGCGCTTACCGTTGTCGTCCTTGAGATCTTGCTGGGTATGGTATTCATGGCCTTCACGTAGACCGCTTTCCTGCAGCACGCGATCGAGGATCACTTCACCCCAGTTACCTTGCTGCTTGTTATCACCCTTGAGCGCTTTGGTCAGGTTGATTGCATCTTGGCTCATCTTCAGATTGAGATCCCGTAGGTGCTCAAGTTGATGTTTAAGGGCGCTGCGCTCGGACTGTTCGTGGGTGTAGGATTCACGAATTTGTTGTCTGAATCCTTCAAGCTGTTGTTTCAATGGCCCAAGCACGCCTTCGAGTTGACTGGCATTTTGATGCTTAAAGTTTTCGCTACGTTCTTCAAAAATGCGATTGGCGAGGTTTTCAAATTGGGTCTGTAACCGCACTTCGGCCGATTCTAGGCTAGCGATTTTATCCTGCAGTGATTCTTGCTGGGCATCGGCCTTGGCTTGAATGGTTTGCTGCATGGCATTGGATTTCGACAGCGCCAATTGAATTTCTAACTGACGGCGCTGGCTGTCATTCAATTGTTGCTCTAAGGTGGGTACACGTTCGGCTAAGGCCTCGGCTTTACCTAATTGTTCAATTTTGAGCTCAAGGCGCTGCTGGTATTGGCGCAGTTGCGCCTCTTTGTCATCAACCAAAATTTGCTGTTGTGCTAAGGATAATTCAGCATCTTCATTCACTTGACGCATCTCTTGCTCAAGTTGGTCTTTGTGTTGTTGCCAACGTTGGCGGGTAAGTCTTTGGTTGAGTAGGGCACCGATCAACAGGCCTAAGAAGGCAATGGCGAGAAGGCCGATGATTTCGGCGACGGAAAAAGATTGAGAAAATGGCATGATCAATAGCACTCCTTTAGCTTTGGCGCTTAGGTTCGCATGCCGCCCAATAGGCTTCAAGCCCTTTAATCAACTATATCTGCGCTTAATGCTTGAATGAGCAAGTCTTATACGTTTAAGGTGAATTTATTCACGGGTGGAAAGTTTTTCTGGCTTTTACCTGTCTATATTAAAGTGAGCATAGAAGTGAGCGATACAGACGAGCGCCAGATAAGCTTTTATCGCGACTAGGTGGCGTTAATCATTAGATGGTAGAGGTGTCAATTGGCTAAACATTCCCGTTTTACCCCAGGTATTCTTAAAAAAGCGCAGTGGCACATGCAAGATAACCAAGTGACGCCCGAAGCGGTGTTTCGCTCGCGCCGGCAGATTGTGAAAGCCATTGGGCTTGGTGCTATCGGCGCCAGTGTGCCAGGTTACGTGCAGGCCGGATTGTTCGATCTATTTGGTGATCAACCTAAGTCCTCATTTATCACGACGCCACTGACCTTCCAAACCAATAAGCAATACGGTGATGCTGATGTGTTAACCCCGCTTGATAAGGTGACGCAGCACAATAACTTTTACGAGTTTGGTACGGACAAGCAAGATCCCTTCAATAATGCCCAAGGTTTTAAAGTCGATCCTTGGCAACTGCGTATCGAAGGTGAAGTCGAACGACCCATGACGTTAGATTTTAATGATCTCACTAAAATATTCCCGCTCGAGGAGCGTAATTATCGTCTGCGCTGCGTTGAAGCTTGGTCCATGGTGATCCCTTGGGTGGGGTTCCCGCTGGCGGCATTATTGAAAAAAGTGGGTGTAACTAGCAAGGGCAAATATGTCGCCTTCGAAACCGCTTTTGATCCCGAGCAAATGCCGGGGCAGAAGAGTCGATTAATGGGCGGTGGCATTCATTATCCCTATGTTGAAGGTCTGACGATAGCCGAAGCCATGAACGATTTAACCTTAATGTCGGTCGGTTTGTACGGCAAGACCCTGCCACCGCAGAACGGCGCGCCGATCCGCTTAGTGGTACCGTGGAAATATGGCTTTAAGAGCATTAAATCGATAGTGCGAATTCGCGTCATGGATAAACAACCGCCGACCAGTTGGAATCAGCTTGCCTCACACGAGTATGGATTCTATGCCAACGTCAATCCGGCGGTGGATCATCCACGTTGGTCACAGGCCAGTGAACGTCGTATTGGCGAGGGCGGACTATTCTCAGCAACCCGTATTGATACCCAGCCGTTCAACGGTTACGGCGAGTTTGTGGCTTCACTCTATGACGGTATGGATCTGAGGAAAAACTATTGATGCTTAGTTTGCTGTTTGGAAATACGCCATTAAGCGGGGATGACCAATGTTGAGATTAACCGCTAAGCACTTGTTTTGGTTAAAAGCGTTATTTCATTTGCTGGGTTTAGTGCCCATCGCCTACCTGGTGCTCACCGTAGTGTTAGGCCGTGCAGGCGGCGATCCCGTGCAGCACATTATCCACTTCACAGGTATAGGCGCGTTAAATGCCTTAGCGGCGACCTTATTGATCTCACCGATTTCCAAGCTGACCAAGCAAGGGCTATTAATGCAGACTCGTCGCTTGGTGGGGTTATATGTGTTCGCCTATGCCACTTTGCATATTCTGGCATTCTTTAGTTTAGATCTGTTGTTTGCTTGGGAATTACTGTTTAGCGAAGTGGTAAAACGGCCGTACATTTTAGTCGGCGCTGTGGCTTATCTTATCGTCACTGCTTTGGCGATAACTTCGTTTAAAGCCTTGATGCGTAAGATGGGACGTCGTTGGCAGGCCTTGCATAATGGGGTGTATTTAGTCGCGATATTAGCGCCAATCCATTTTTACTGGTCGGTAAAATCGGAAATCATCGAGCCAAGTCTGTATATCGTTGGTTTTAGTGTGTTGCTGCTGTGGCGTACGCCTTGGCTTAAGCGCATCCTCAGCCATAAAGGGATGAGTAAACCCGTGAAAAAGACGACTAGTGGACAAGATAAAGCGTCGATAAGTCGATAAAATCAGCTTAAACGCATGGCGCGAGTGGTGAATTGCTGGCTTGTTTTATGTTTAACGCAAAATAAAATTATAAAAACAAAAATGCCGAATCAAGATTCGGCATTTCTCATTTAGCGAACTGTTCTGCTCAGTTAATCTAGCTCAGTTAATCTTCTTGCTCAGGTGGCAAGATTTAACCTAAACCTTGAGTCGCTGACTTCATTTGAATGAACTCAATTTTATAACCGTCTGGATCTTCAACAAAGGCAATCTCTGTGGTGCCACCTGCGACTGGACCAGGTGCACGTGTTACTTTGCCTCCTGCAGCGGCAATAGCAGCGCAACGGGCGTAGATATCTTCATCACCAATCGCTAAGTGGCCAAAGCCTGTGCCTAAATCGTATTTGTCAGTGCCCCAGTTATAGGTCAGTTCAACCACGGCTTGGCCTGTGGACTCTTCACCGTAACCTACGAAAGCTAAAGAATATTTGTATTCTGGATTTTCAGAGGTGCGAAGTAGTTTCATGCCGAGCACTTCAGTATAAAAAGCAATACTGCGTTCTAAGTTACCGACGCGGATCATAGTGTGTAATAGTTGCGACATAGGTCCTCTCTCTAAATAGATTCCGGTGGGGAGTATATCAAAAATGTCTCTGCGCATGACCACAAATCTCATCCATGGTGTTTTTATCACACTTGATCAATTCGATTGGTTAGGATAGGAAAACGCTGGCTGTCGACGGGCTAATTTGCGGATTGTGATAAGAAAATTGCCGATAAATTGGCTGTTGCTCACAAAACACAGAGACAAACATGGGATTTTACCGCGAGGTTGACGATAATACAGCCATACCAACTAGGAGAGTGAATGATGAACACCGAAGTTAAAATGGCCTTAGGCACTACAGTTGTAATTGCTTTATTTTTCAGCGCGTTCTTTGTTTCAATGTTTTAACGACTAATATTAGTTTGAGTTAACCCAGCTCCAAGTTAAACAAAAAAGCCGCTATTGCGGCTTTTTGTTTGTCTGAAATCTAGTCTAATCAATGTGAAAACAATGCTGAAACGTCAATTTGCTCCACTAAGTTGATTCGAAGCTTACTCTTCAGGATAAATTTTTTCTTTAAATTCGCACAAGTCTTCAATGATACAGCTACCACAGCGGGGTTTGCGCGCAAGGCAAGTGTAGCGTCCGTGCAGGATAAACCAGTGGTGCACATCGACTTTAAATTCCGCAGGCACGACTTTCAGCATTTTCTCTTCCACTTCGACCACGTTCTTGCTGGGCGCAAATTTAGTGCGATTAGCGAGGCGAAAAATATGGGTGTCGACGGCGATTGTCGGCCAACCAAACGCAGTATTGAGCACCACGTTTGCCGTTTTACGGCCAACGCCAGGCAGAGACTCTAGGGCTTCGCGGTTTTCTGGCACTTCGCCATTGTATTTCTCAATCAAGATCTCACAGGCTTTGATCACATTGATGGCTTTGTTGTTATATAAGCCTATGGTTTTTATGTATTGTTTTAAACCATCGACGCCAAGGGCATAAATGCTGTGGGCCGTGTTCGCCACAGGAAAGAGTTTGTCCGTTGCCTTGTTGACGCTCACATCCGTCGCTTGGGCGGATAAGGTCACCGCGACTAAGAGTTCGAAAGGACTGGAGAAATTGAGCTCGGTTTCAGGTTTCGGATTGTTATCGCGAAGACGGGTGAGGATCTGGATGCGTTTTTCTTGATTCATGTACGATTCCTGCGCGGTTGTTGGGTTCAACTCGTCATTATCAATAGGGTATTAATGATGATTGAACGAGTTTGAAACCTAGACCTGCTGATTTCCTATGCTTTGAGTTCTTATGCTGAGTGCTTATGCTTTGATATATTATGTTTTAATTCCAGTCGCTTAAGTGCGCTAGGCGCACATTAAGCGTTGAACACCATACTCTGTACTATGCTGGAATTAGGCCTTTATGTCGAAAGCCTAACCAACCTTAGTGATGCGCGCGCGGGTGACACTTGGCTCTGCGGCGACTTGAGGTTGGCGTTCTTTCACTTTTTTATCAATCACGTTTTTCAGTGCAATCAATAGTCCCATGACGATAAATGCGCCAGGTGGCAGCATAGCAAGCAGGAAGGGAGTATCGACTTGCCATAAATGGATGGTTAAGGATTTCGCCCACGGGCCGAGCAGTTGATCGGCGCCATCAAACAGTGTCCCTTGACCTAATATTTCCCGCGTTGCGCCAAGTACTGTAAGCACTAAGGTAAAACCGAGTCCCATCATTAAGCCATCAAATGCGGCGCTAAAGGCGTTATTGCGCGAGGCAAAGGCTTCGGCGCGACCGATAATAATGCAGTTGGTCACAATCAACGGCAGGAAGATCCCAAGGGATAAATACAGACCGTAGGCATAGGCATTGATAAGCAGTTGCACTGTGGTCACCAGTGCGGCGATGATCATCACAAATACCGGAATACGAATTTCTTTGGGCACATAGTCGCGCACCAGCGACACCAAAATGTTAGAACCAATCAGCACCAACATAGTCGCTAGGCCAAGGCCAAGGGCGTTCGTGATCGTCGCTGTGACCGCAAGCAGGGGGCACAAGCCTAACAGTTGCACTAGGCCAGGGTTATTCTTCCACAGACCTTGCCAAGCAATTTCGCGATAATTAGTCATGGTTGGCCTCACAATTTAGCGGCAGACTGAAAATTTGCGCTTGGTTATTGTTGAAATACCATACTGCGTTTTTGACTGCTTTGACATAAGCGCGCGGGGTGATAGTCGCGCCGGTAAATTGATCAAAATCGCCACCGTCTTTTTTAACCAACCATTGTTTGTCATCTGCCGAGCCTAACACTTTACCGACGAACTGAGAGACCCAATTGGATTTACGCAGATCGATTTTATCACCGAGTCCAGGTGTCTCTTGGTGAGCTAAGGTGCGAACGCCTAGGACTTCACCTTTAGTGCTAATACCCACAATCAATTTGATGTTGCCGTTATAGCCATCGGGCGCAATAGCTTCAATGGCGATAGCCACAGGTTTGCCTGCACTGGTGGCTATATAGGCGGGCATTGGGCTATCAGTGCCTAATGCGTCTTTATCTCGCAGCAAAGTACATTGAGCCGTTAGCTCGTTATCGTGCATCTCATCAGGAATTAATTGATGTAACACTCGCATTAATTCCTGCTGTTCTTGCTGCTTAATTTTATCGACAGTTTGTTGATTGACTGCGGCGACGAGCCCAGTGCAAATCAAGGCAAACAATGCCAATAAAAAACCATTTTTAATCATCGGATTTTTCAACTCTTTTTCCTTAAGCTCTCGTAGCCTGCAGAATGATGCTATCGCTTAGCATGACCTTAGTTCGTTGAATGGCCATAGGTGCGTGGACGCACGTAATAGTCAATAAAGGGCGCGCAGAGGTTAGCCAATAATACGGCAAAGGCGAAGGCGTCAGGGTAACCACCTTTGGTGCGGATGATATACACCAACACACCAATTAACGCGCCGAAGATAATGCGGCCACGGGGGCTGGTTGCGGCAGTAACGGGATCGGTGGCGATAAAAAACGCCGCTAACATGGTTGCGCCAGAAAACAAATGCAGCAACGGACTGGCTTGGTTATCGGGTGACAGTAAGAAACCAATACTCGATGCCACAAAGAGGCCTAATAACACGCCAGTGCTGATGTGCCAGCGAATAGCTTTAAGTTTAAGCAACACTAACCCGCCAGCAAGATAAGCCAAGTTGACCCAGAACCAACCTACGCCTGTGCTGCCATCAAAAATGGCTTTGGTGAGACTTTCTGTGGTGGTTAATCCCATGGATAAATCGGTTTTGAGGGTATCGAGTGGCGTTGCCATTGTCATGCCATCAATGCCTAAACGAAATTGCTCCATATTCACGTGCGCGCCAACATTAAAAATAAGTTGCAAGCTTTCAACAAGGCTGGGTGAATGCAGTGCAACTGTGCTCGGTGCTATCCAGGTGGTCATTTGCACAGGGAACGAGACTAACAGCAATACATATGCCGCCATTGCAGGGTTGAATAGGTTATGGCCTAAGCCGCCGTAGAGGTGCTTAACTATAACGATCGCAAAGGCGGTGCCCATGACGATCATCCACCAAGGGGCGAGGGGCGGAATGGCGACACCAATTAAGATGGCGGTGAGCATGGCGCTGTTATCGCTAAGGCTCGCTTTGATATTGCGATTGCGAAGTTTCATCACAGCGGCTTCGCAGCTTAAGGCGACGAGGATCGCCAGCAGGACTTGCACAAGTGTGCCCCAGCCAAAAAAGGCACATTGCACGACAAGGCCCGGCAGTAAACATAAAATCACCCTTTGCATGACCGTTGAGGTATGCAAGTTACGCGTTACATGGGGTGATGAGGCTATTTTAAACGCCATTGTGTTCCCTTTTAATCATTCTGTTCTTAATCATTAGTCACACTTGAGTCGCTCGAAGCGTTGGCTTCTTGGGCGAGTGCCGCTTTTTTGGCTTTCGCCTTGGCGATGGTCGCAGCAATCCGCGCTTTTTTAAGTTCATCACTCGATAAAGGCGCCGTTTCAATGGGCTCTGCAGCAGATTCCAGCGATGGCAAAACGGCATCAGCTTCAGTTGTTACTGTCTCAAGCTCTGCTGCTATCGAGGGCGATGCCACGTTAGCATCAGTTTGGATCTCGTCAACGGACTCTATTTCAGCATCAGTTTTAGACTCTGCTGATGCAGCCGCTATTTTCTTCGCTTTAGCACGAGCAACAGCGGCGGCCACTTTGGCCTTTTTAATCGCTTCAGCGTCGTTAACGTCAGTAGCGGCTGCTTCTGTATCATCATTCACATCTGCTTGAACGCTAGCTTTGGAATCAACTGCTGGAGTCGCGGTCTGGTTTAAACCATTTTCAGCATTCGTCTCAGCTTGTTGCGCGGCTTTTTTCGCTTTAGCACGTGCTACAGCCGCAGCCACTTTGGCCTTTTTATCATCAGCAGCGTTTAACTCTGATGTGCTGTCAGCGGTATCAGTATGCACTAACGCTGCGGTATCGGTTTGCTGCGCCGCTTTTTTGGCTTTAGCGCGGGCAATCGCCGCGGCGACTTTATCTTTCTGGGATAACGGCGCTTCCTGCGCTATCGCAACTGTTGCTGAGATGGAGTCGTTTGCATCCATAGTCACAGCATTGTCTGTTTCAGCACCATTCACGTCAGTGGCATCGGCATTTGCTTGGGCAGCTTTTTTCGCCTTAGCACGGGCGATGGCGGCGGCAACGGCGGCCTTACCTTTTGGCACTTCCGTGGTGTCAGTTGTTGTGACGCTTGACTCTTCGGTAATTGATTCGCCAGTGACAGCTTGTGCCGCTGCGGCTTTTTTCGCGGCGATGCGTGCCATGGCCTCAGCAACGGCATTTTTATCTGTGCCTGTCATCGTCGCTTGTCGGCGCTCTGCGGCTTCTTTCGCTTTAGCTTCACGGGCCAGTTTTTCTTCTTCGAGACGCGCTAAGCGGGCATCGAAGCGTTGTTTAGCGCGTTCCGCTTGCTGCTTCTCATCGGCGGCTTGTTTAAGTGCTGATTTGGCAATGCGGTAATACTCGACTAAAGGAATATCACTCGGGCAAACGTAACTACAACAACCGCATTCAATACAATCCTTTAGATTGTAACTGGCGGCTTTATCGTATTCTTCGGCCTTGGCGTGCCAAAAGAGTTGTTGTGGCAACAAGAGTGCAGGGCAGGCAGTGGCGCATTCGCCGCAGCGGATACAGGCTTTTTCTTCGGGCGTGCTACCAATTTCTTGGCTGCTTGGCACCAGAATACAGTTGGTACCTTTTAAAATAGGCACTTGGATATTCGCTAACGCATGGCCCATCATGGGCCCGCCAATAATCACCTTTTGGTCAGGCTCTGGCGTGAATTCAGTTGCAGTCAGTACGTGATCAACGGGCGTGCCTATCGGTAACCAGTAGTTCCCCGGTTTGCTGACATTTTTGCCTGTCACAGTCACAACGCGTTCAACCAAAGGCTTGCCTTGGGTGACGGCTTGATGAATTGCATAGGCAGTACCGACGTTATGTACCACGATACCGAGTTTGGCGGGAATGGCGCCCGAGGGCACTTCGCGGCCAGTAATGATCTGAATTAACTGCTTTTCACCGCCAGAAGGGTATTTAGTCGGGATAACCGTCACCCGAATGCTGCCTGCAGGAAGTCCGCATTGGTTGACTACAGCTTGCATGGCTTTGGCCGCTTCAGGTTTATTATCTTCAATGGCGATAACAATGCGTTTTGGCGCTAATAATCGATGAATTATGCCAATACCCGCGAGGATATCTTGGCTGTATTCGCGCATTAATCTGTCATCGGCGCTGATATAAGGCTCGCACTCGACGCCGTTGATGATGACTAAGTCGATTTCACTGACCGGATTTAGCTTAATATGAGTCGGAAACGCTGCGCCGCCCATACCCGCAATACCCGCTGAGCGAATCTTATCGACGATTTGCTGATGGCTTAAGTCATCAAGTTGATTGGGTACTAACTCGCACCAGGTGTCCTTGCCATCGGCAGCAATAACGCAAGTGTTAACCGGCAGTGCAGAGGCGTGGTTACTGGCCCTTGGCTCAATAGCAACAACTGTGCCTGATGTTGGTGCATGTACAGGTAAATGCCAAATGGAAGTACCTTGCGTTAACGGCGTGCCTTTTAGCACCTTATCGCCAACCTTCAACGCAAGCGTACAGTTTTCACCGACTTGTGGCACTGGTACTAAGTACGTCGAGGCTAATGGCAATTGGCCAATCGGTGTCGCATTTGAGAGAAATTTGACTTCAGGGGGATGTATACCACCGGGTGAGCGCCAAAGGGTTCCTTTATCTAATTGATCTAATAAAGTTAACACCGCTTTTCCTCTTCTAACTGTGGATCTTGGCTCTGAATCTCTTTGCTGAGAGTCTCTTGGATGAGCGTCACTGGGATGGCATTTAAGCGCCAGTTCCAATTTTTAAGATTCTGGGTGACAGGGATCATATCGATACAATCGACGGGGCAAGGCTCAACACAAAGATCGCAACCAGTGCAGTCGGTTGTGAGCACGGTATGCATCAGCTTGCCTGCACCGATAATCGCATCCACAGGACAGGCTTGAATACATTTAGTGCAGCCAATACATTCATCTTCGCGAATATAGGCGACTTTCTTGACCTGAGATTGTGCCTCGGCATTCAGCGGCTCTGGCTCAACGCCAATTAGAGTCGCCAGCTTTTCCATGGTGGCTGTGCCACCAGGGGGGCATTTATTGACTTTATCGCCATTGGCAATGGCTTCTGCATAAGGGCGACAACCTGGGTAACCACATTGACCGCATTGGGTTTGTGGCAGAATAGCTTCGAGCTCATCGACAATCGGGTTGCCTTCAACCTTGAATTTAAGGGCGGCAAAACCGAGTAACACCCCAAAGACTAATGCCAATAGGGTCAACAATATGACTGCAATTAAAATTCCGGACATCTTACTTAACCAATCCTGTGAATCCCATAAAGGCGAGGGACATAAGACCTGCGGTGATCATCGCAATCGCGCCGCCTTTGAAAGGTAAGGGGACATCGGCGGCCGCTAAACGCTCGCGCATCGCCGAGAAGAGAATTAACACTAATGAGAAGCCTAACGCAGCACCAAAGCCATAGATAGCCGATTGAATAAAATCGTGCTTCTCATTCACGTTTAATAAGGCAACGCCTAATACCGCGCAGTTAGTCGTGATTAACGGCAAGTAAATCCCTAAGGCACGATGCAGTGCGGCACTGGTTTTTTGTACCACCATTTCAGTAAATTGCACCACAACGGCAATCACTAAAATAAAGCTCATGGTTCGCAGGTAACTCAGATCAAAGGGTAATAACAGATACTGGTTGACGAGATAACTGAGAATTGAGGCTAACGTCAGCACAAAAGTGGTCGCCATAGACATGCCAATAGCGGACTCCAATTTGCTGGAGACCCCCATAAAAGGGCACAGGCCTAAGAATTTCACTAAAACGAAATTGTTGACCAGCACTGTACTGATCAACAGGAGGAGATATTCAGTCATCCTAATACTTTTCTAAACGGATCTTGGCCGTATTATCGACTTTTCCGTATGCATAAACAACATATAGAATGCAGGGTTAACCATCTTTACTGTAAATTTTGGCGACGAATTAACCCGTTAAAGTATTAAATCTGATCTGTAATGGCCATAGCTTGTGGCTGTGCGATGTAATAGCCCTGTAATCCATCGATAAGGAGTTTTTCCAGGGTCAATTTTTCTTCTTGGCGTTCGACACTGGTAGCGATGACCCGAATGCCTATCCGCCTTGCGACATCCACCATCATACGCACGAAGAACTTATTGTTGCTGTCTTCATCGATATTAGAAGTGTAACTACCATCGAGCTTGATGAAGTCGGGCCGCACTTCGCTGAAGAATTTGAAGGAGGTAAAACTCATACCAAAACGCTCAATCGACACCCGCGAACCGACACTGTGCACTTCGCGGACAAACTTATAACTCGCCCCTAAGTTAGACTGCATTCCGGACTCGTTGATCTCAAATACTAAGCGCGAGGCGATGTATTTTTGCTTACCTAATATGTCCTTCAACCAAGCGACAAACTTGTCTTGATGGGCCGAAAATGCGCTGATATTGATACCAAAGTTACCGGTAATGGTCGGGTTTTCCTTAAGTATTCTTAATGCACTGATCACCACCAGTTTATCTAACTCAGTACTCATACCGTGACGTTCAGCCATGGCAATCACTGTGGTGGTGGGTAAAAACTTGCCTTCGCTATTATAAAAACGGGCTAATAACTCGCGGTAAACTTCGACATCAGTGCGACACGGCTGAATAGGTTGCTGGTAAAATTTTAATGCTTGGCGAGTGACTAAATCATTGATCGCCATCTTCCAGCGATCGTCTCCAAATTGTTCATCACCATTGAGTTTTTCTTGGATATGATAGCTATTGGGCCCAAGGGTTTGCGCTATGCTGACCGCAGTATCGGCAATGGTCAGTAAATTAGCCGCTTCCACTCCTTGGTTGTAGGGTACTAAGCCTATATGGGCAACGGATTCCGCTTTTGTCATCTGCTGATATTCATCGAGGTAAATTTTTAGCTGGTCTAAAAATTTCGGTGCATCTTTGAGCATAACTTCGGGAATAAACACTGCAAAATCAGCACTCGCTACTCGAAAATATTCGGCATCAGGATAGCTGCTACAGGCTTTACGGATGCAATTGGCGACTCTTGCGAGATAATCATCTCCCGCAGTTCGCCCTTGTTTCTGGTTTATTTGCGCCAACTCGGTCGCTTTAACCATAGCCATCAAGCCCAATTGAGGAATATTTGGATTACTAATGGTTTCTAGTTTTTTTGTAAATCCTGGGCGGGTGCTAAAACCTGTCACTGTGTCTTGATAGGCGGCTTTATGTAGCTTTTCGTTTTCTTGATTGAGCTTATCGATTTGAGTTTTAAGTTGCAGGCGACATTCTTCAAGGGAAATACCAATAGGGTTGAGCTCGCCAGTCAGCTTTGATGATGCGACTGCAGAAAACCCTAACTCAGGTATTTTGGAAATATAATCAGCAGCATAACGTATTGCAGCCCTATGTTTTGACATTAATAGAACAAACACTAACAGTAATGTCAGATAAGCCACTAGCAACATGAGGCCAAGTTTTTCAGTGTTGCTAATTGCCGTATCAATGGCTTGATTGGCGCTGAGTTTGACTTGTAAACGACCGGCTGCCAATTTTTGTGTGTGGCTAAGGTCGATGGAAAATAAACTGGCTAAAGGATGGGAGTGTTGGCTGTCTAAGCTGCCTTCGGTATGGCTCAGTTGCCCGTCGGTATCATCAATATATTGGAAGAACTGAAATTGGTAGTCTTGAGATAGTTTTTTGAAGAGTTCAGTGCCATTACCTTGCCATTCTTGGTAGCGGATTAAGCTGGATTTAAAACTATCGAGTTCTTGCTGCTGTTGGACTTGCAATTGACTGTTTTCACTTTGATACACCCAAGCAAAAAGACCTAAAAAAATAAGCAGTAAAAAAATGGGATATGATTTTGACATGGCCATAAAAATCCGCTCTAGATTTTGGTGAGTACGAACAGGATAAGTTTAAGTCAAGAATGCTTAAAAACCGCTATCTGTGTGAAGATACTCAGAAATTTGTTTAATAAGCTGGTAACAGTGTAACTGCATTTGCTTAAAAACAAAACGAAAAGAATAAGTTGCCAAGCAGGAGTGAAACTGAGGAATGGGTTGTTGAATTAGAAAATATGGCTCCCCTGACTGGACTTGAACCAGTGACATACGGATTAACAGTCCGCCGTTCTACCGACTGAACTACAGGGGAGTAGAGGGTGCGATATTGCTATCGACTTTTAAGAAATAACACTTTGAATATGGCTCCCCTGACTGGACTTGAACCAGTGACATACGGATTAACAGTCCGCCGTTCTACCGACTGAACTACAGGGGAATCGGGTGCGATATGACTATCGACTTTATTCTGTGTTTTAAATTGGCTCCCCTGACTGGACTTGAACCAGTGACATACGGATTAACAGTCCGCCGTTCTACCGACTGAACTACAGGGGAATCGTTTTAAACCAGCAGTGTCATAATGTAATTGGCTCCCCTGACTGGACTTGAACCAGTGACATACGGATTAACAGTCCGCCGTTCTACCGACTGAACTACAGGGGAATCGATTACATATTGTTACTGCTTGTTCTTACTTGCTTTTACTCTGCGTTAAATTGGCTCCCCTGACTGGACTTGAACCAGTGACATACGGATTAACAGTCCGCCGTTCTACCGACTGAACTACAGGGGAATCGTTTCACACAGTCGTAGCGACTCGTTGAGAACGGAGCGCATAGTAAAACGCTCTGTGGGATGAGTCAACTCGAGTTACTAAAAAAAGTGTAATTATGCTGTTAAGTGCTCATCTAATGTGCATCGTGGTGCAGAATTCGACATTTTTAGTGAAAAACCACTTAACAATTCGCAATATAGCTTTGAACGCCGCTACCGTTCGCAGGGTGAAATTGCTATAAAATTGAAATCACTCGTTAAAAAATAAGCACTTTTGGGAAATCAGTTGAGCTCAGAGTCAATAAATAGACTTAAACAATTTAAATATAAAGCGCTACCAAATATTGCTGCGGGTTTAATTCCTCTTTTCTACTGATTGATAAGCATTGGGTTAGTTTGGTAAGCCAACATAGTGGTGCAGTGTTAAGTTATCGCAGCATAAAGAGGGATATGGAGCTTTGGTAAACCTCAAGGCTTAAACCGTGAGGCACATTACTGTATGGTCGGCGATTAACGAACGCTTCTTTCTTCGGTATGGCATACGTCACCATGTCCGATGCAAGATTGGCTAGCAAGTTAAAGGTTAAGCTGCCTATACGTCGTATGTCGTATATAGAAGACATTTGCTGTAAAAGTGAACTATTAATGTAATGGCGTTGAAGCGTATCTTGGCTTCGAAAGTAGAATAATTAAGGAGTGCTAGAGTATTAATCACTGGTCTATGCTAGGTTTTAGCTTAGCGCCAACAAGTAATTCAACGAGATTTGATCGCCGTTCATTGCTTTTTAAACGTTAAAGTGTTCAATTCAACACGCAATATGTGACTGATTTTAATTTAGCTTTCATCAAATTAGCCGTATCTGTTACTCAAGTCGAATGGCTTACAACGCAGTGAAGAGCAAGGGTAGTTGCAATTAGTGAAATTGATACTGTAACCAGTCAAATGGATTGACAATAAGTGAGAACAGCCGAGATTAGTTGAAACTAGGCGGGAAGCCTTGGTGTACAAGAGTTGTTCGAGTGATGTGTTAAGTCGGAAGTGATTCACTTGGATTGATAAAAACAAAGCCGGAGCATAAACAATGCGCCAGCTTTGAAAAAAAATCATAGGTCATTAAGATTGATAAACTCGGAACTGTTAAAGATTTAATCGAGATTTTTACCCATCCAAACGACTTTGCCAATAATTTGCAGCATTGGCAGTTCCCCCGCAGAGACAATCTGAGATTTATACTCCTTGTTGTCACTGATTATCTCTATGCCGCCATCAAACAGTTTCTGCAAGCGCTTAGCATAAAGATCGTCGCCCAGGCGTAACACGAAGATACAGCCATCTTCTAGCGTCGTCTTACTTATATCAACCAGTAAGCTATCACCACTGTGTATAGCGGGCTCCATCGAATTGCCTTTGGCATAGACGACTTTAAGATTCTCAGGCTTTAAACCACGGTATTTAAGCCAGTTCTTCCTAAACGAAAGTCGTCTGCGTACACCTGTCTCATCATTAAACGCGCCATGTCCAGTGCTTACCACCACGTCATAGCCTTCAATCAAGAAATACTCTTCATTGAATTGGTCTTGGTGGACGTAAACAATACCTTCCTGGGAAATATCATCGCGTTGGCGATTGGGGTATTTAGGACCATTGCCAGTTGCAAGCCAACGAATACTCACGCCAGCCTCTTCTGCTATACGTATTGCCGTATCTAACTTAGGTTCTCCACCTTTGATTAGATTACGCAGGGTGCCTTCAGATACGCCAATTTTAATGGCGAACTCTCGAACACTATGTTTTCCAATTGCTTCCGAAATGCGGTCAGCAAGAGTGCCGACTTCAGTTGTGGAAGTCGGATCTAAAGTTGGATCTGAATGTAAGGCTTCCGACTTCATTGTTTTCCTCGAACCAAAATCTATTTAATGCTCAAGAGAGCAATAGTCATTACTTAAAAACTACCGAATAAGTAATGGTTTACTGAATATTCAACCGAAACCACATCAATCTTTTACGCACCAAAATAACTTCTGTGCGTAATTTTCTGCGCATAAAAGCAAAAACCTGTTGATTTGTGTCTAACTCGGATCTATATTCGCAATACGTTACGCAGTGCGTAACGTATTGTAGTTAAACTGCGTTCGTTCGCAATGCGAACGTAATCAAAATATTAGCACGGTAATTCTTATGAAGATAGAAAGCGCTCGTCATATACATGCAGCCTTGCTCGCAAATGGACAAAGCTGCCGTGCGTGGGCGATTACGCATGGATACAACCCAAGGACGGTTCAGAAGTGCGTTCAATGGTTTGCACCTAATACAGGCCGTAAACCTAAACGCTTAAAAGCCATTCAGATCATGGCTGCTTTATCTGAATACCTTGGTGTTGATTTAGTGGGAGAGCACCATGACTAAGGAATGGTTTAGCACTGTAGAAATTGCAGAGCTATTGGATGTCGGGGATAGACGCGTCCGCGATAGGGCAAAACATGAGAACTGGCAAAAGCAAAGGCGACAAGGGCTAGGTGGTGGATTTGAATATCACCTAAATAGTCTGCCGCTTGAGGCTCGTCAGAAGCTGGCAAAACAGGAAGCGGAGCAGATAGCAAAATCTCCATCGTCCCTGATGCGTGCGGGATCTGCTGTTGCCAAACTGCAAATGCCTGCAGTGAGTCAAACAGAAAAAGCCAAGAGCATTCAGCAGTTTATAAATCTACCTGATAAAGCGCAAAAGCGGGCTGATGCAAAGATGCTCATCGTCAATGCCAAGGCAAAATTTTGCATGCCTTACCTTGAGGTGCGTAAGCTCGTTGATGGTGAAAAAGCATTCTGCGAAGCGTATGCCAAACGTTCGATTGCACTACCTGAGTGGGTATTCTCAGTTATTAGCAGCGTTTCAGTTGTCACGATCCGCCGTTGGGAAAACGTATTAACAAAAGAGGGCGTTAGCGCACTCGCAGGTAAATACAAAGTCGAGCGTCCATGTTTATTGAATGACGAGCCCGATTTAGCCGACTTCTTAAAGGGGCTGATCACTGCCAAACCGCATCTAGCTGGCAAGGCAAAGCAGCTTAGAAAGCTAGCCGAGATCTATGCAATAAAAACCGACATGCCTTGGCAGATCCCAAGTATCTCCAGTATTCGCCGCTGGGTGAATAAATGGATAAGCCAGAATCAAGCAGCCTTTACTTTCACTACAAACCCTAAAAAATTCAACGATAAATACCGGACAGCGGTTGAGCAAACCTATTCTTGGATGGCTGCGCCAAACGATGTATGGGAATTTGACTCAACCCCAGTCGATGCCATGTTGAAAGAAGGCCGACACACCATTATTGCGGTGATCGACTGCTTCACACGTCGCGTCAAACTGCTTGTTTCGCCTACTTCATCAAGCGAAGGCATTTGCCTTTTAATGCGCAAGACCTTACTGGCTTGGGGAGTTCCAAACCAAGGCGGCTTAATGCGTACCGATAACGGTAGCGATTATGTCAGCCAGCGAACCACGAGCATCTATCACTTACTCGACTTAGAACAAAGCCGAGCTAACCCATACTCAGGTTGGGAAAAGCCCTTTATCGAACGTTTCTTTAAGACGCTCAGCCATGATCTTATTGAGTTACTGCCTGGCTACATTGGCCATAACGTCAATGATCGCGAGGCTATTGAGGCTCGAAAAGAATTTGCGGTACGCCTTAAAGAGCGCAACAAGAAAGAAAATGAGAAAGCGGATTACGATCTCCGTATGACGCAACCGGAATTGCAGCAACTGCTTGATAATTGGGTTGATGCCTATTATCACCTCCGCGCACACGATGGCTTAAAGGGTAAAACACCCAATGAAGTCTATCGCGCAGCTCAATATCAAGTGCGGGCTGTCGAACATCCTGAAGCCTTAGATCTCCTGCTTAACCACGTCGGCGAGTACACCATCCTTAAGGGCTTTATTAAAGCGGGAGGATTGCGTTATACGGCACCGGAAATGTTGGAGCATGAATGGAAAGGGCAACGAGTTCGAGTATTCCTCGATCCAACGGATGTCGCTCGAGCGTTTATATACCCGATCAATAATTGGGAAACCCGAATCGAAGCTGTTGATAGCCGTCTTTTAGGTCAAGAGATCAGCCCTGCGGCTTATCGTCAAACCAAAAAAGAAGAAGCCAAGGCATTGCGTAGTTTCAGGGCCGAAATGAAGCAACTCGCTAAAACGTTCAACATAGGCGAGATCCATCAAACCGTCATTGAACACTATGCCAAGCAGGCTAAGTCACTAGTCGAGTTTCCAACCCAGCCAATAGCCCATCAAAACCCCAGCTTAATGGCATTAACTGAGGCTGCTGAGCAGCTCGTTAAAACTAATAAGCCTGGATATAGCGACCAACAAATTGAGCATTTACGCCAGAAGCGTAAAGCGATTGAAGAACGTAAAAACACCATTAATCAACAGCATGCAACCTTAGTGCGTAATGAGCACGAAAAGGCACGTTTGCTTGCCGCTGAATCACTCAACCGTGAATTAACGCCAAAGGAGGATGCATTCCTAAAGGATTACAAAAAGCACAACAAGTTAGGGGCAAAACGCATTGATGAAATCATGGGCCATAAGCGCAGAGCGACCAACTGAGCACTTATGACCCACAACGGCCATGAAGGCCATAAAACTAAAGCAAATGGAGTATACAAAATGAAAGCAGTGATCGCACCTGTAAAAAATGTCCTGACAGCCCAAGACGCCTTCGACAACCTTTGTACCCGAGGCATAGGTGTACCAGGTCTCGGTTTGTACCATGGCCCAAGTGGCTTTGGTAAAACAACTGCAACCACTTATCTGTTTAACCAAGTGAACGGTATCTATGTTCGGGCTATGGCCACAGACAGTGCCAGTACGCTAATGAACCGCATTGTCGGCGAACTCGGATCGAGCGGCATGTGGCGCATTAATAAGATGGTCGATTTCACTATCGAGCAAATGAGCATGTACGAACGCCCGCTGTTTATCGATGAAGCCGACTACCTCATGTCGGACGTTCGAATGCTTGAAACCGTGCGCGATCTCTACGACAACACCGAAGTCCCAGTGATCCTCATTGGTATGGACCAAATCGCCCGCCGTATCAGCACACGCAAACAGTTCTTTAACCGTATTTCAGAGTGGGTTGAGTTTCGACCAGCCGACTTAGATGACGTCATGGTGATGGCGGATTCCCTCTTAGACAACGACATCAAAGTCGAACCTGAACTCCTTGATGAACTGCGTAAAGCCAGCAGTGGTGAGGCTCGTCGCATTGTCATTGGCCTTAATCAAATCGAACGTCTCGCCAAAATGAACGAACTTGATTACGTCACAGCAGAACACTGGGGGGCACAGCCATTCCATGGTGCTCGACGTCCAAGCCTTGTGGGTTAAGCGTTATGGCACAAGTCAAACGCTCAACCCCGTTAAGGCATAGCGCATGGTTGTTTATGTGCTGTTGTCGCAACCGAAAAGTCAGCTTTAGTGCTGAACAAGTTGGCGATGCATCGGGAATGCCCAAGTGTCTCGCGAATCGCTTTTTGCGTGATTTGTATCGAGAAGGGCGCTTAACACTCGAATGGAAAGGGCGTACAGGGCTGACAAACCGCTACTGGTTAAACGATGACAGCCCGTTAAAGCGCCAGTCTCAGTTCGCCAAGATTAAGGTGAATCAACGGATCTGGAACAGCTGCCGCATCATGCGCAATTTTTCGATTGAAGAAATCATGGTCACAGCCAGGGTGGCGCGTTCAACCGTAAAGCGTTACCTCAACGCCCTGCAACGGGCAGGCTTGATCCGCATCAGAGCTATCGAGGAGGAAATGGTCATTTATCACCTCAACGTTGACTGTGGCGCTTTAGCACCAGAGCTAATCGATGACGGTATTTATGCACCAACCAAATCGAAGTTTTATCCCTATAGGGAGGCGCTATGAACAAGGACAATTGGTTCCAAGTGCTTGAGTTAAAAGTCAGTGAGAGTAGCCAAGCGCAGATTGCCAGAGAGCTAGGTGTCAGTCCGACCATGCTTAATCAGGTCCTGCTGAACAAATACAAAGGCAATATCGACACCATTAAAAATCGTGTCGAAGGGCGCTACTTACGTCACCACGTACAGTGCCCCGTTGCAGGACAAATCAGCGTTGATACCTGCCGCGACAATCAAGAACGGCCTTTTAGCTCTACCAACCCACAACGCGTCCGGCTCTATCGCGCCTGTCGCGGTGGCTGCCCACATTCGCAGTTAAAGCAGTCGGCAGTAACACAGAGGATCGATGTGCAATCAGCGACAGACAGTCGTTACAACGTAGAGGAACAGCTCGCGTTTTGTCGCCGACTCGCCCAGGGCGATCAACTACAGCATATCGAACTACTCGAAAGAGAATTGCAAAAGGTGGCTAACCGCCTAAATAGCGCCCTTTGGGATAACAAATGGAAAGGTAAATAACATGCAAACAAAAGCTATCAATGTGATTGCCGCCTTAAGGCTTCGTGGGATGAAGGTCGTTAGCCAGCATCGCGGTGTTATCCAAATTGACGTTCCAAGCCGTGATTTTAAACGCATGGCAGTTGAGATTATCGAGAATATAAAAGGCATTCGTCGCCGTTGTATGGCGGTGCAATTTCATGGCGTGACAGTGCGCTGGAATGAGGACAAATAAGATGAACACACAAGAACAAACCCACAACCAAGCCGCTATTCCGCAGGGCTATCGCAAAAACGCGGTAGGCGATTTGGTGCATGAAGATCGTATTAAGCCCGTGGATAAACTGCGCGATGAAGTGGTGCTGGCTATTGTCGGTTCTGCCAAAGAACTGCGTGAACAGATGCTTAATTTCAAACTGATGACTATGGCGCAAATTGATGGCTTTGCCGAACTATCGGCCAGTGAATATGGCGTTAAGGTCGGTGGCAGTAAGGGCAATATTTTACTTACTAGCTTTGATGGCAAGTACCAAGTGCGCCGTGCAGTGGGTGAACATCGCGTATTTGATGAGCGCATTCAAACCGCTAAAACCTTGATTGATGATTGCATTAAAAGCTGGAGTGGTGGCGCGGATACCCGCCTGATGGCGATGGTTGAGCATGCCTTTCGGGTAAACCAGCAAGGCCGAATCGACGTTAACCAAGTGCTCAGTCTGCGCCAGCTGGATATCGACGATGCCAACTGGAAACGGGCCATGGACGCTATAGCCGACGCGATTCAAATCACAGGCACTAGCCAGTACCTGCGCCTATATGAGCGTCAGCCTAATGGCAAATACACCCAACTACCACTGGATATCAGCACCCTTTAGGGTGAGCAAGGAGCACATCATGACACTCAGCACACAATCCGGCATTCAACACCTATTCGATGACAACCAAGCAGCACTCGATCGGGTGGCGTTTCAATTACGCCAAGCGACCTTACTTGAAGCCAGCTTTGACAATCTGCGCAGCGAGCTCAGTGGCCTAGCCGCTGAAAGGCCGCATTACTGCTTGATGATGTGCGCCGCTCTGCTCAATGCGCTCAAGGAGTTAAGCCAAGAGTTTGCGGGCGAGCGCCGCGCTGTGATCGCCTTTTTTATGGAGAAATCACTCAATAATTTGGAGCTGCTAGAGCCAAAGCCAGCAATGCGTTAACCCAGCGAAACCCGCTCCAGTCATTGGAGCGAGGTCTGTCTAATGTAGTGATTAGGCACTGATGAGCAGCTAACCCAAAGAGTACTAATTTAAAGAGCGAACAAGATGACACCTTACGCTAAACGCTTACTCAAATATGCCATTGCGAACTGCCCAGTTAGGCCCGTTCGTAAGGGGAAAACTAAGGCTGAACTGCTCGCCGATCGTGAGCTTTGGGCTGTTAACTTTCTAAATGCAGCAACGCCGAACTGGCAGCAGCTTAAGAGTCAGCCTAAAGCCATCAAGATAGTATCCAGTGCGACAACCGATGAGGATGACGAATGTTAGAAACTAATCAAAAAGCCCCTGTGCAGACTAATGCGCAGGCGCACCCAGTCGCTCAACACCCTAGTACTCAACAGAAGAAGCGCCTGATCACTTTAATCAATGTGGCTAAGGGATCGTTGCAGCTCGATGAAGCCATCTACCGCGCCATGCTGAAAAATGCCACGGGTAAAGATTCCTTGCGGGCAATGAACTTGCCAGAGCTTGAACAGGCGCTAGAAGTGTTTAAACAAAAGGGCTTTAAACCCATAGGCTCTAAACAAGGGCCAACCAACAATAAAACAGCGGTTAAACGCCGTTTAAGTCCTGCTGCGGGTAAAAGTAAATTGGCAAGCATAGATAAAATACGTGCCATTTGGATCACTATGGGCCACCACTTAGTTATCCAGGATAACAGTGAATCGGCGCTTGATGCCTATGTGCGTCGCATGACGCTACGTAGTAAAAGTGAAGGCGTGGATGCCACCGCTTGGATGACAGAACAGCAAGCCTACAAGGTACTTGAAAGCCTGAAAAACTGGCATAAGCGCGTACTTATCGAGCGCATTATTGTCCGTGGTGAGCGGCTAAAGATGAATGAAGCTGGTACACGCCCCGCAAACTATGAAGTGATCGTTGCGCAATACGAGGGGCATGACCATGAGTAAGAGCATCCTAAACGCGGTTAGTATTCCCGAAAACCAATTGGATTTATTGTCCACCAGTGCCGCCGAGCTGGAACAAGCCCTCGAAACCTTAGCCACGCTAAAGCCTGACGAGCGTGAGGACTTCATTCGCCGCTGGCCCTCAACCCTGCAAAGCCTGTGCGATGTGATGCGCCAAACCCTAAAACAATACGATATTGATAATGCGGATAATGTGAGTGAAGCCTTAGCCACCAGCCTAAGCGCCTACCTAGGCGGGCGCGACATCTATATCCCCAATGGCGAACGCCTTAAGGATGCGCTGCGGGATATCCGTATTTGGCGCGAGTTTAAGGGTAATAACCTAGAGCAGTTAAGCCGCGACTATGGCCTAACCGAACGCCGGATTAGTCAAATAGTGGCAGAGCAAAGAGCTGCATTTGTGGCGAGGAAGCAAAGGAGATTGTTTTAATTATATAGCCAATTTTAGTTGATTACTGCAGATGATTCTTTAGAACCGTTGAACGTAAAATTGAATGTTACATGATGATACCACAAGCTCTTTTATTAGGGTAATATCCAATCAACGTTTGATTTTATTGGCTTTAAAATGAGCATTGAGCTACTTACTTCTGTTTTGTTAGAACTTGGAATTGTATCTAATTTCGTCAATGTTGTGAGTGATACTTTTACTTTGATTGTAGGCTTCGTGGCCATTGGTATTCCATTGTCTATACAAATAGCTAGTGGGGTCACGGAAAAATACGATAGTTCATTGTTAGCAGAAAGACTTACTAAAGGTTCATTTGTTCAACCAACATCAATAATTGTGGCTTCAATTATTTATATATTTTTAAGCTTATACCTTAAAACTACCGTAAAGGACAGTAGTAGTCATTTATCGCAAGAGCTAGTAACAAACTTGGTTACTCTTTTGCTTTTTATCTTTTTTTGGACGGTAACTGCAGCTGCATGGTTTTATATTCGGCTATATCGTCGAACACTGGTTACGACAGAAGTTTACATTAGAGATTTCTTAATGTTGAATAATTCATTGTTTGTTAGAGCCATCATTAAACTCGTGGTGCTATCTAAACAGGGGGCGTATTTCACAAAACTCAAAAGAAAAAATGATGGAAGTTACTTTTATTACTCAAAAATATCTTCGAATAAGTTAGGTTATGTAAGTGCTGGGCTGGAAGTTCTAATTGAACAGCTGAAAAACAAAAGTTGGGAGAGCAATTTTGTAGAGATTTTATTTTCCTTTCATAAAAGAATAGTAAAAACCTATTTTGATGCTCAAAGTCCTCAAGTTAGATTGTCTGAGATAGACGTGAAGTTTATTAAGTTGTACTGGGATGCCTTAGTTCGAATTACAAGGGTTTCTAGAGAAGCTGAAGACGCAAAGTTATCGTTTCACTCTCAGAGATTGCTGGCACAAATGATATCTCATATAGTTCATCACCCTCAGTATAATACTTTAGTTGCGGAATCTTATTCTTTAACCTCTGATAATAGGATAAATTGGTCTTCAGACTTGTACGAGATTGCACGATGGCAAGGACTTCAATCTGGAAAGGGGATCGATTTAGTTCTTGAATGTGAATGGTTTCGTGATGTTTTTGGTATATTTAATCATGTTAATATGAGAGGGGAACTCAACGGAGTTCTAACAGCTACTCGAACGGTCGTAGATATCTTTAATATTGTGGCTCAAGATCATCCTTATAAAATCCTTACTGTCTATAAAAACATTTCTGAAAATTTAAATGGCCATTTACACTCGAACTATATCTTTTATCAACCTACGGATAAGCGGAAACGATGGATTTTAAAATTTTGGCGTGATTTTAACAATACTGAATATACTATTGATAAATTGAGTGATTTCGAAGATAAAATCAGGTCTCTTTCAAATGGAGGAGCATATTTAAAATATGGGGAGTTTTCTGTATCAACACCTCTAAATGATGAGGATATTGGACTTTCTCTTAAAGCCATTGATAGTGAAAGCTTATATGATGATATTTTTTTGAGATACATGAAGAGAATTGGTTGGGAAATGGCTGCAAGGTTTGCATTCTATCAGCGATGGCAGGAATTTTATGACTGTTTAGAGTGGAAACAGCCTCGTGAGTCAAGTGCTTGTTATCTTGGTCAGTCCTTGTTTGCTAGCAGTGCCACTGAGCTTTTAGATTTGATTTTCAGAGATTTTGATTATATTGAAGAACATCATCGGTTTCATGACAGGTATGAAATTTCAGCTTTTGTATTTAGAGCCGTTCTATATCAACTTTGCTATTTTAGTTCACGAGGAAATGTCGTTGGTCTAGTTTACAATGACGGAACGTATGAGGACGGTGAAAAACAAAAAAGCATATTGCTAAATTTAATTAAGCAAAGAGAACATGTAAAATTTGTTGGTTTTGATGAAAAAGTATTGACTTCAGTTATGGATGATATAAATAGCTCAATTAAGGGAATTGATGAACGCGTGTTGCGTGACATTCTCGGTAAACCTATAGATTTAGGTAATTGGGTGATACTAAAGGATTCTTTAGTAAAAGGCTGGCAGGAAAACTCTGAACTTTTGGGTATCCTAAATGTGCGTTATGTGACGGAAATTTTAAATAACGATACTTGTATCTTAACGCGTTCTATTAAGCGAAAATATCTGATCGACTCTAATGGTCAAAAAGAAGACTTTTATCATTGTGGCCGATTTTTAGTAGATAATCTTTTTCAAAAACTTTACAGTTGTCTTTATGATGTCGCTAAAACTGGCTCTTTGACTGATATTATTATTGATTGTGTTGTTGTTTTCTCATCAAAGAAAACACTGGGAAATTTGGGTTTTAAGATTGGCGAAAGGAACATCTGGGTACATGAAAAGTGTTCAAAATCTTTTGGTTATCTTGCCGACGATGAAAAAACTTTAGTTATTGATAATAAAAATGTTGCAATTAACTTGAGTTTAAACCCACTTTGGTCCGAGTTTAGTAGCGCAGTTTTTTCTTATTTTATTGATACTAATGAAGATGAGGTAGAGCTGAAAGTTGAGGTTTTCTATGAGATTGCTCTTAAAAATGATAGTGGAGTATTAGTTATATAGTGTCAGCTAATTGATAGTCCCGAAACCTTTCCAATCCGCTCCATCCCCTTAAGCCGAGACAATGAACCCATGTTCACTGTCTCGGTTTTTTTATGGCCTTTGTCACCCACAATACTTCTCGTAAATGCCAGAGTCGCAGCGGCGTTAACAGTATGCCGATTGCGAATTTTCGCCCCTCTGGCTTTCACATCAGTCGGATACAAAACCGAGTCTATCGTCAGTGTGCCAAAGACGGGTTTAATGCCCGCCTTCGTGCAGAGTTAGCGGCCGAGTTAGCAGGCGTTGTGCCCGCCACCGTACCCTTGTACAGCCACAGTCTCACCCGTCAAAGCTACTTTGAACAAGGCTGGCATGCCGTCACTCACCTCCATATTTTAAAAGCCCGCGAGCAACGCAAGGCACAAGCTATGGCGGTGCCTAATGAACAGTAAACTCAAGGCGATTTTACTGGCCGCTGGCTTAAGTTCGGCGGCTATCACGGGCGCACAGCTTACCGATAAATGGGAAGGCAATAGCCTGAGCGTCTATGTCGATGCGGTGGGCGTGCTGACCGCCTGCCGTGGCCATACGAGCAAAGACTTAAAGCTTGATCAAACCTTCACCGAGCAGCAATGCATGCAGATCTTTGCCAAGGATATCGCCAAGGAAGATAAGCAGCTGCTCAGCCTCACCGCGCCCGTAACGCTCACCCACAGCGAGCACGCCGCCTATTTATCGTTTTTGCACTGGGCGGGATACGGCAACTTTGCCAGCTCAACCTTGCGTAAAAAGCTGTTAGCTGGCGACAGAGTGGGCGCGTGCAAAGAGCTAACCCAAGCCTGTTCAACCAATAAGCAAACGGGTGAGCGCGTCTGTAATGGCTGGACGTATGGCACCGACCTATTCGGTAACAAGGTGCGCCTAAATGGCCTCATCAAGCGCCGTGCCGAAGAGCAAACCATTTGCCTAAGCGAACTGGGCCTCTCGCAATCAGCTGGGGGCGCGCAATGAATCCATCACAAATCATTAGCACTGTGCAGTGGCTATTTTTGTCACTGGCATTAGTCACCATTGGGCTGATGTACCACCAACAGCAGAGCACTAAGAGCCAGCTCACCCAAGCGTTAACTGACAATGCCGCCCTAAAACAGAGTGCAGACACGCTAGCGGTATGGCTACAAGACGCCAACGTTGAACGCATTGCCCTAAAAGACGAAGGCGAAACCCTCGCCCTACAGGTGCAAACCGTTGAGCAGCAAAAGGCCGCGTTAGCCAACCGCAATCAAGATCTTAACCATCAACTCACCCAGTTACTTGAGGACGCCCAGGATGAACAAACACAAACATGGCGTGTGGCTAGTGTGCCTAACGATGTTGTGCGCGTGTACGACAACGCCGCCCGCTGTGCGTTACGTGCCTATTTACAAGACCCAATATGTGTTGCCGCCCGAAGCACTGATGCGCGAGTGCAACGTCACTCAGGTAGCGCCACAGGTATTGCAGTGCCTGCAAACCCAACAGGTGGTGTGCCTTCGCAACCCTCCGCTCAGTAATCAAGAGTTAGCGGGGCTAATGCTCTCGCTACTCACTGACCTTGGGCAATGCAACCTCGACTGGCAAGCCCTGCACGATTGGCGGCAACGCCATCAAACTGACCAAAAAAAATAGGGAACTCCATGGATAAACCCGATTGGGCTAGCAATATGGAAACCCGCGAGCGAGATGCCTGCGTTGATGCAGTACGGGATGCCGCTAGACACAAACAATACCGCCAAGGTAACGGAATTTGCATTGAGTGCTTAGAGCCTAATGAGCCGCAGCGGCTTAACGAGTTGCGTTGTATCAGTTGCCAACAGGATGAAGATAAGCGCCAAAAGCAGCGCTATGGGAAGCGTTTATGATCGAATCGCTATTTGAATATTTCGGTAAGTATTGGGGCTTCATTGGCAGCGTCATTAGCGTTTTCTGTGCACTGCTAATGGCGTGGTTTAGCACCCGTTTTACCCCGCGCATCGAGCACGAAAAGGTCGTCCAAATGGTGGCCGGAATCGACAAGCGCCTTAGCGAAACTGAAATGCAATTGGAGTACATGCCGACCCGTGACGAACTGCATGCGCTCGATAAAACCCTCACAGGTTTAGGTGAGCGCTTTGGCGCAATGGAACAAGGCATTAGGCGTTTAGAAACCAAGACCGACATGCTTATCGAAAACGAACTGAAAGGAGGCCACCAATAATGGCGATGCAGCAAATTATCAATGAGCACCAACGCCTTGTAGTGCTTCGATTACTGACCGAGGCGGGAGCCTTTGCACTCAATGAGTCCATCTTACAAGATGGCTTAAATGCCTACGGCCTCGATATTAGCCGCGATGCCTTGCTGGTGCAGCTGGCTTGGCTTAACGAGCAAGGGCTGATTAAAACCGAGTTAGTGGGCAAAGTGACTACGGCCACGCTAACAGGTCGCGGCCAAGATGTGGCGACAGGCCGCGCAGTTGTGCCAGGGGTTAAACGTCCACGGGCGGGAGAGTAGCCATGGCAAGATCAATCCTAAATCGTGGTGAGCTTGCAGGCATCCGCTTAGTGGCGGATTTGTTTGTGATCCGCGAACTAGAAAAGAACGTGCTTGCTAAAAACGAGCACGTTAAGCCGCACATCAAAGCGCTAGACCAGCGCCTTAAAAAGGCGGTTCCCAAGGTGTTTGCGGCAGAAGCCGAACTACAGAAGCAAGTCCACTTAGTTCGTGCGCAGTGGCTGCGAGAATGGGAGGGGTTAGACGATGGCGAGTGAAACCCGAGGCCGACGCTCTAAAGTGGATTTACTGCCAGATCCTATCCGCAAAAAGCTCGATGCGGGGCTGCGTAATGGCTCGATTCAGCAGATTGATTTGCTCGATGAAATCAATGCGCTGATTAAAGCCGCAGGCTTGCCTGAGGAAAACCAGCTTTCCCGCGCGGGCATTAACCGCTATGCCACCAAGATGGAGGCCGTGGGCAAATCCCTGCGTGAAATGCGTGAGATCACCCAAGTGTGGACTGCAGAGCTAGGCGATAAACCGACTGGCGAAGTCACCAAGCTTATCCTCGAAATGGCGCGTTCGCAGCTGTTTAAAGCCCTATTAAACCAAGATGAAACGGGCGAAGGTGCCGACGTTGGCATGATTAAAGACGCCATGTTAGCAGTGCAGCGTTTGGAGTCTGCTGCCATGGCCAGCCATAAGCGCGAGAAAGAGATCCGCACCGCGTTCGCGGCCGAAGCGGCTAATGCCGCCGAGAAGGTCGCGAAAACCGCAGGCTTAACCAGTGATGCCGTGGCCTTGCTTAAACGTGAAATCTTGGGGATTGCATGATGAGCGTAACCACTATTGCCACTATTCATTACTTATGCCACTGGATACTAATCACTGCGCCGTGTTCCACAGCAGTGCTTGGATTGATGGACGGTATCAAATCTGAATTACCCAGGATCAGAAAAGAATATTGGGGATTGCCTGATGACCATTAAAAAAAAGGTGTTAGCGGCCGCGACTGCGGTAGCGCTAGCCATCACGCCAACGGCAAGCAGCTTTGATCCCACGTATGAGGCAAGTTGCCTAAGTCGCTTTGATCCTAAAGAGGTGCTGCTCGGTTATCAGAAACGCTGGATAGCCGATGAGTCACCGCTGAAAATTGCCGAAAAGTCGCGCCGAACTGGACTCACTTGGGCCGAAGCTGCCGATGCTTCTTTAACTGCTGGCGCTGCCCGTGGCCAAGGCGGGACTAACCATTTTTATGTGGGCAGTAACAAGGAGATGGCGCGGGAATTTATCGACGCTGCGGCCATGTGGGCCAAAGTATTTGATAAGGCCGCAGGCGAAATCCAAGAAGAAGTGTTTGTTGATGAAGGCCAAGACGGTAAAGAGATCCTGACCTTTGCCATTTACTTTGCCTCAGGTTTCAAGGTGCAGGCGCTATCGAGTAATCCCTCGAACCTGCGCGGTATGCAAGGCAATGTGACCATTGATGAAGCCGCGTTTCACGAGCGCTTGGCCGAAGTGCTAAAAGCGGCATTGGCGCTGACCATGTGGGGCGCGAAGGTACGCTTGATCTCCACCCATAATGGCATTGATAACCAGTTCAATGAGCTGATTAATGATTCCCGTGCGGGTAAAAAAGATTACTCCATTCACCGCGTCACCTTAGATGATGCCTGTAATGAGGGGCTGTATAAGCGTATTTGCCAAGTGCGCGGCATCGAATGGAGCCAAGCGGCCGAGGATGACTGGAAAGCGAAATTACTCAAAGCAACAGCCACAGAAGAGGATGCATTAGAAGAATACTTCTGTGTGCCAAAGTCGGGCGGTGGTGCCTATCTTAACCGCGCGTTAATCGAAGCCCGCATGGCCAGCGTGACGGATAGCGGCCCCGTTATTCGCCTTAAAAAAGACGATGCTTTTGGACAATGGCCAGAGGGTTTACGGGCGGCGGAGATCCTTAAGTGGTGTGAGGATGAACTAAAGCCGGTTCTCGATAGCTTAGACCCTGCACGCCCCCATTGCTTTGGTGAAGACTTTGCCCGTAGTGGTGACTTAACTGTGATTGACGTGGGGGAAATCGCCCAAGATCTCCACATCAAAACCAAGTTACAGGTCGAGCTTAAAAACATTCCCTTTCGCCAGCAAGAGCAGATCCTGTTTTACATTGTGGACCGCTTACCACGGCTGAGGGGCGGCGCGATGGATGCGCGCGGGAATGGCCAAGCGTTAGCGGAATACGCCCAGGATAAATACGGCAGTGAAGTGATCGCCTGTGTGATGCTATCTGAGTCCTTTTACCGCGAGCAAATGCCACGCTTTAAAAGCCACTTTGAAGACGGGCTTATCACTATCCCAAGGGATGACGACACCAGTACTGACCTGCGGGCCTTAAGCATTAACCGTCGAGGTACGCCATGCCTTGGCGATGTGCGGACAGGCCAAGAAAAAGAACGCCATGGTGATGCCGCGATCAGCCTGTTCTTGATGGTATACGCCTCCACCTTAGACGGTGCCCCCATAGAGTTCACCCCCATTCCTAGAAGTGATCACCGCAATCCGAATGCCGCAGCAAGTGCCCATGAGGATGATGATCATCAAACGCAGCGAGGTTGCTGGTAATGCAAGAAAAAACAACTGAATCACGTATTTTGGACGCCAGTGGTCGGCCGTTTAAGCAGCGTGAAGCCAAAGCACTGCAGACCGACGATGTGCGTTTAATTGGCTTGCAACGTACCTTTAGCCAGCACCCCAGTAGCGGCTTGACGCCCGCCAGTGCGGCCAATATTTTGCAGGCCGCCGAGCAAGGCGATCTCATTGCTCAATGTGAACTGGCCGAAGATATCGAAGAGAAAGACGGCCACCTTTATGCCGAGTTAGACAAGCGGAAACGGGCGTTGATCGGCGTGGACTACTATTTAATGCCACCCCGTAACCCGACGCCACAGGAAAAGGCCGACACTGAATATCTGCAAGAAATGCTTGAGGAAGGTAACTGGATAAAGACGATCATTAAGTCAATGAGTGATGCCATTCTCAAGGGCTTTAGCATGCACGAGTTAGCCTGGACGCGAGAGCTAGGCGAATGGTTTATTGAAGTGCCAGAGTATCGCGATCCGTCTTGGTTTATGACTCACCCTGAGCGGCGCAACGAACTGCGGCTGCGTGATGCCACGGTCAATGGCGCTGACCTGTGGCCCTTTGGTTGGATCAAACATATTCATCCAGCCAAGTCGGGCTATGTTAGCCGCAGTGGTTTAGTGCGTCAGTTAATCTGGCCGTTTATTTTTAAAAACTACAGTGTGCGCGACTTAGCCGAGTTCCTTGAGATCTACGGTTTGCCGCTGCGTATTGGTCAGTATCCAGCGGGTGCCAGCGATGAGGAAAAGCGCGCCCTGTTAAATGCAGTGATGAGCATTGGCCATAACGCGGGTGGCATTATGCCCAAGGGCATGGTGATGGATTTTGAGAGTGCCGCCACAGGTCAAGCCGATCCCTTTGATTTGATGATTAGCTGGGCTGAAAAGACCATGAGCAAGGTGATTTTAGGCGGCACCTTGACCAGCCAAGCCGATGGTAAAAGCTCAACTAATGCGCTCGGTAACGTGCATAACGAAGTGCGCCAAGAGCTGCGTGATGCTGACCTTACCCTGATTGCCGAAACCTTAACCCGCGACTTAGTGGCCCCTTTATATGCGCTTAACTGCAAGAGTTATCAAAGCCACCGTCGTCATCCACGTTTAGTCTTTGATACCACAGAAGCCGAAGACTTACGGGCCTTAGCGTATCCGCTGCGTGCGTTCGTCAGCATGGGCATGCAGATCCCACAAAACTGGCTGCATGAAAAGACCCGTATCCCGAAGCCCGCTAATGGCGAAGCCGTGCTGGTGATCCAGCAAGAAGATCCCAATGCCAGCGCTGCTAACCAGATAGCATTGGCGGCTTTAGCCGCTCAACCGTCTAGTGCCCCGTTGAGTGAACCGAGCCAAACCGCCTTAGATAAAGCCTTGGATGCACTCACTCAAGGTCAAATGAGCGAAGCCTATATGGCGATGGTAGAGCCATTACTGGCACAACTGCAGAGCGAGCCGGAGCAGCTGCGGGCGCAACTGGAAAAGGACTATCCCGCCATGGATACCGAGCAGCTTACCGAAATGCTGGCGCGGTTAATGTTTGTGGCTGAACTGTGGGGCATCGCCAATGCCTAAACCAAGAGTGCCTAAAACCGTTGATTTAAGGATTGCCATTAACCAAGCCCCCGCCGATGCGGTGGCCTATTTCCGTGCCAAAGGCTTTGCTATCAGTGACGATTGGCAAGACGTGTGGACCCGCGCCCACGCCCGTGCGTTTACTGTGGCCAAGGCGGCACAGATGGATGTGCTCACGGCGATCCGTAATGAAGTGGATGCAGCCCTAAGCCAAGGGTTAACCGCTAAGCAGTTTCAGGCCAACCTTAAACCGCAGCTTGAAAAGCTCGGATGGTGGGGTAAAAAGGAAGTCGATGGCCGCGAGGTACAGCTGGGGAGTCCCTACCGCTTAAACACTATCTATCGTCAAAACCTGCAAACCGCCTACATGGCTGGGCGCGATCGGCGCATGTTATCGCGCACTAAAACCCACCCCTATTGGCAGTATGTGGCGATAGATGACGGCCAAACACGGCCAGCCCATGCGCGGCTTAGGGGTAAAGTGTTCCGCTTTGACGATCCAATATGGGACATCATCTATCCGCCAAATGGCTGGGGCTGTCGTTGCCGCGTTCGGGCGTTAACTGAAGCGCAAGTGAAGGCGATGGGGATCACTGTGGAAAATGGCGAAGGTTATATCCAGCGCTTTGACACTGAGACAGTCGCGCGCGGAACGGGTGAAGTATTGACTGTGCCCCATGCGCGGATTGATCTGCCCGATGGCAGCAGCATGAGCCCCGATTTAGGCTGGGCCTATAGCCCAGGCGAAGCCGCCTTTGGTACCGACGTGGCCGTGGCCAAAAAGCTTGGCACTATTCAATCCCTCGATACCCGCGCGCAGTTTATTCAGGCACTCAATAATAGCCCACTTCGCCACGCCCAGTTTGCCCAATGGACGGATGAAGTCCTTGCTGCCAATCCAGAACAACAGCGGCGACTAGGCTTAGGCGTACAGGCTTTAGGTTTTATGACACCCTCGATTCAAGCCGCAGTGACAGGGCGTTTAGGGCGAGAGCCCAGCGTCTTACTTGCGATAAGGGAACGTGAACTGATATTGCAAAGCGCATCGAATAAGTCACTTAGTCGTGAGGCGCTTACGCAGTTACCGTTGATGTTAGCAGAGCCTGAGGCAGTGCTGTGGGACAGCGAGAATCAACATTTGCTGTATGTGTATACCGCTGTTGATGGCACCGAGGGTAATGGCAGCAAGAATAAAGTAATCATCAATAGCGCATGGCAGCTAACGCGCCAGCCTAATGAGGGCCAAGTGCAGTTGCTGATGTTATCGCTAGCTGAATTGCAGCAAGCCCAATACCAAGTGCTTGAAGGCCAGTTAAAAGAGTAGGGATGCACTATGAGTAAAGTGGATATTCAGTTTACCAACGGCACAGTATTGCAGGTGCTTAATAGCTTGATGGATAAGCTCGACGACTTAAGCGAGCCGATGAACGATATCGCCGCTGTGCTCGAATCGGCCACCGAATCAGCGTTTGCAGCAGAGGCTGATCCCACGACAGGCCAAGCTTGGGTATCCTTAAGTGATACTTACCTTAAGGCAAACCCTAAACGCCAAGGCGGTAAAATGCTGCAGGCCAGTGCTGGCGGGCTAGCTGCCAGCGTAACAGCCGACAGCGGTGACTTTTGGGCGGCAATTGGTAGCAATAAAATCTATGCCGCCATCCACCAGTTCGGCGGCACCGACGATATGCCCGCAGGCCCAGCGGGTATCCCGGCACGACCATACCTCGGCGTAAGCCGTGAGGATGAGCAATCTATGTTAGGGAGCTTGGGGGAGTATCTATTGTAATCTTAAGATTCAGTGATACTCGGTACTTTGGCTACATCCAAGAATTCCCCCATCAATGAGGCAATAGTTGAAAGCCTGTCCTGTGTGATCTCATTTTGATATATTCGTTCAACCGCTTGCAGCATATCGAAAGAATCGAATAAATAAGCCCTTGCAAACTCTGTACTTTCATTAATTGAATAATATTTGAGTGCTAAGTCAGATATGAGTATGGTTTCACGTCTCACTTTATCTAGCTTTGTTTTCATGTCCTTGTTTGCGTTCATTATGTTGTTGATTTCATTTTTTGTTTGAATATCAAAGTATTGAATTCTATTGTGGAGCAATGAGTAATAGGTTTCATTCAACATTGTATTTTTAATCATCGTTACGGGAAAAGGTGTGCTCGTAATTACTTCATATTTTTTATAGGCTCGTTCTAAAAGTCTCGTCAATTCATTTAGTTTTGCTTCTTTTTGTAGATGTTCAACCTGAGCTTCCATTGCTTGACGACTCAATGCTGCTTCTTTTTGGGTTTCTTTCAGTACTTGGCGGGTAAGTGCCAGCTCATCCATCTGGTACTTTAATGACCATACAAGCAGGCCAACGGTGGCAAAACCAAGGATAGGGTTTAGTACGCCCCCAAAGTAATCCCCAAAGGCACCAAAGTCGCCTTTATCCCCGACACCCCCGTGGAAGATTGAAAAGTAAAAGGCCAGCAAACAGCTTGCGACAAGGGCCAGTAAAATGATGAGCCATTTAAACGACTTCTCAGCATGAGGCACTTGGGCCTGATCGGCTTGAGGTAGCCTAGGGGGATTGGTGGTCATACGCCTTCCTTGGAGATCAAAGTGAGGCCACCATTCTAAGTGGAAGGCGGTTTTAGCGCAAAGCGCTAAAACGCATTTTAAGCGGCTTGGTGCTCAACTTGGTACAACGGCTTAGCGCAAAACTATTTAAATGATTTAAGGAGGATTTAAAGGGGTTTTAACAGTTGAATATACAGTTTGTTTTGTCTGAAGAAATCGATTAATGTTTTCCTCAGGTGATACAGGATGTTATGTAACTTATGAAACTGATTGAAAAAAACAATGAAACTGTTTTGAAGGCTCGACTGAAAAAGCATTTGCTCAATGCAAAACAGCGTAGACATCGCAAACAAAAGAGGAAAAATTTAGGCCAATTAAAGGGATTAGAATTGGTTAAAGGGATGCCTTTGTTAGATGACTTTTTAGAAAGAAATCAGTCGTGCGAAAAGCATGATCCTTATAATTCTTTAGCTATTAAAACCCCAAAAAATTTCAATATTTTTGAAAATCCTTGTTCAGTGCTTTCATTTTTAGCTGGTTTTATCGATTTTGCCCTTAAATCAAAATCAAGGAAAATTGTTGTAAATCATTCAAAAACAAAAAAATATAGTTTAGGTAGTGAAGTGCTTTTAGGACTTTTAGCGGGTGAAGTAAAAAGAGTTAGAAATCTTGCTAGTAGACCTTTGGAATTTTCTGGTTTAGTAAAAAGCAACAATGTGGAACATCAGTTGTTATTGGCCGAAGTTGGCATCATTTCCGAGTTGGATAACGCGGTGTTAGCAACTGGGGTTGAGCCTAATGCACGGATTCATGTTTATAAAAAAGACTGCACAATCAATGAATCAGTAAGTTCTACTGGTGATGATTTGAAAAACATCACGGCTAGTGAATTTGTTACTCACATAAAAAGTGCACTGTACGATCATGACCTAAAGTTATCAGATGATGCAGCAGAAAGTATCAAAGGTTGCTTAGGTGAAATTTTAGACAATGTGAATGAGCACAGTGGTAAAACTTCTCCAGTATGGTCTGTAAGAGGTTACATAAACAATAATGGAAAAAATCGCGATTTAGAGTTAGTCGTGATGAATATGGGATACTCGATTGCAGAGACATTTGAGCGATTACCAGAAGGAAATCTTTCAAAAGGAATAGTCAGTAAATACGCTTCACATCATCTAAGAGGAAGAAACGGTGGCTTATTTAATAAAGAACAGTTGTATACAGTAGCTGCGCTTCAAGGAAGGATTAGTTCTAAAAATAAAAAAAATAAAGATACTAGGGGTCAAGGAACGATAACTCTAATCGAAACATTTGAAAAAATATATAGAGATTATCAAAGGCTTAGGGAGCCAAAGGGTAGTGATTGTGCAACTATGAACTTGATTTCTGGTAATGTTGTTGTGAAGTTTGATGGTACTTATATGTCGAAAATTTTGAAGAATGTTGATGGTGGTGAACGGGTTACAATTTCTTTTAACAAAACGGAAAGTTTGACTGACTCGCCAGACCCTAACTATGTGTGTAGAATGAGGTCGTATTTCCCTGGATTGATGATTAATATTAAGATCCCTCTTCGTGGCAGTATTACACCAATCGGTGAGTAGATGTATGAAAGTTATGACAATTGAATTAGTGAGTAATGAAAGTGGTTTACTTACAGGAAGGTCTAATGGTCAAAGGGCTAGGAGCAAGTATCATGTAAAGCCCGCGGATAGGTATGTGCTTAGTTCCGATGGAGATTTATTGATAACAAGTTCATATTTTCTTGGACTTATAGGAGAAGAGTTATCTTTATACTCTACTCCGAATGACGCTTTGGAGCATTTAGATCTTGAGGGCCTTTCTCCTCAAAGTCAGGAGGAATGTATTAAAGCGGTTAAAAGAGGATTATTCAGTGGCAATGCGGGTTTGATTTGATGGTGAGGTTTCAGGCATTTCTTGTTGTGTTTATGGCACTAAACTTTGTAGTTAACTCAGGTTATGCTCTCGCTAATGAATCTTGTATATACCCCTGTGATCCTTTACTGAGTAAGACTTTAGATAAGAAACTGGGCACTTCAGAGAGTGCCCCGTTTCTTGAAGTCGACAAGCCACAAAAAGTAACAATCCCCCACCCAAATAACAGTCAAATGACTATGCATCTGGTCATTCCTGCTAAGCCGGAAGACGATTGGTTCAATATGCCAAATGGACTAGCTGTTTTGGCTATTTTTATTTCAGGTGTGTCATTTATATACAGCATAATTTCAGCGAAGAAAGCTCAATCTAAGTCTATTAATGATGATTTTTGGATGAGAACAGTTACGATACCACTGACAATAAAACATGTCATGGAGTTGGTCACTGAAGGTGTTGGGATGTACCGTGATCAAGAAAGAGACATGCGAAAATTTTTTGATTTTTATTACCTGAAAAAAGCAAACCTGATTAGAGCAAACTTCCTTATTACGGGCGCAATATCGCCAAACTTGCCTGACCTTCTAAATTCTCTAGTTGATGATCTTGAAGATTCGTTAAGTGATGCTCTTGATGAAGAGTCTGTTGCAGCGTGTTTAAGTAAATTTTTAAGTGATGTAGTAAGCCATTTTAAGTCAGTACAATTTAAGTCGTAAAATAATCCCGAAACCTTTCCAATCCGCTTGTGATTACAGCGAGATCATCATAGGCACTCCAATGTTATTGAGAGTGCCTTTTTTATGCCTGCAACCACCACCGCTTTTGGCTTTGCCGCCTTAAGCAGCCAGTTAAACGTCAATTCAGAAGCCGACTTTGTGGTTGGTGAAGATGGCTACATTCAGGCGCTGCCTGATGGCCACTTTGCCGCCGTTGATGGTCGCCCTGGCGATGTAGCTGGTGGCAAGTGGTTGATGGATAGCATTGCATTCGCGGCCCTGCAAGCAAATACCCCCCATAAAGCCGGTGATCTGGTTATTGACTACGAACACCAAACCCTCAACAAAGAGAAGAATGGCCAGCCTGCACCCGCTGCGGGTTGGTTCAACATCGATGACGTGCAATATCGACAAGGGCAGGGCTTGTTCATTAAGCCGCGCTTTACCGATAACGCCATCGCTTACCTCACCGCCAAAGAATACAAGTACTTCAGCCTAGTGTTCGGTTACGACACCAGCACTGGCCGCCCGCAATTTATCCACTCAGCCGCGTTAACTAACCGCCCTGGTGTCGATGGCATGTTGCCACTCGCATCGTTGGCTGCACTGGCTGCTCTTAATACAAGCCTCAATCCACACGAACTTATCCAATCTACCGACACGGAGGAACTCCATGTGAACCCATTACTGAGAAAAATCTTAGCCGCCTTGGGCGTTGAAATTCCCGATGACGTGACAGCTTTAACAGCTGAGCAAGAGGTCGCGGCCTTGTCTGCGCTTAATACACTCACCACTGCCGCAGCTAGTGTTGATGGGCTTAAACAGGAGGTCGCAGCGCTTTCTGCTAAGCACACCGGCAATACAAATCTGCCCGCTGGCCAAGTTGATCTGACTCAATTCGTTCCCGTTGCCACAGTGAATGCACTACGCGAGCAGCTGGTGGCACTCACAGCTGAAAACGGTGTGCTTACCGTTGAGCAAACCGTGAAGGCGGCGATAGATGAAGGCAAAGCCTTTGAGTGCGAACGTGATTACCTAACCAAGTTAGGCCAGCAATCCATGGCAGCGCTGACTGCCAACTTGGGTGAGCGTGTGGCTATTGCCGCATTAACGGCCAAGCAAACCACCACAGTTCCCGATCCTATCAAGGACAAGGACACCAAACTCGCGGCACTGACTGCCGACCAAATCAAAATGGCCGATTCTTGGGGCATGTCACAAGCTGACTTTGCTAAAGCTATCGCCGCTGATCAGGAGCAAAAATAATGGCTGCTATTAACGCCCCAGTATTACAAGCCCTGCGCACTATGGTGCGTAGCGAGTTTCAAAATGCTTTAGCTAAGACTGAGCCACTGTATTTAAAAATTGCCTCAGTCGTGCCAAGCAACACTAAGTCCAATACCTACGGCTGGTTAGGCTCAATGCCGACCATGCGCGAATGGATTGGTGCGCGGGTGATCAACTCCATCAAAGAGCATGGTTATTCAATCACTAACCGTACCTTTGAAACCACCATAGGTATTAGTCGTGATGATGTGGAAGATGACACTTTAGGGATTTACAAACCTATGGTGCAGGCATTGGCGCAGGAAGGTGAAGAGTTTCCCGACGATCTGGTGTTCGAGCTATTAGCCGAAGGCTTTGGCACTTTGTGTTATGACGGGCAGAACTTTTTTGACACTGACCACCCTGTGAATGCCAAGCACGATGGCACGGGTGCCGATGTTTCTGTGGCCAACATGGTGGTTGATGGCGCTTATACGGGGGAACCTTGGTTTTTGCTCGATACCACGCGCCCATTAAAGCCACTCATCTTTCAAGAGCGGCGCAAGCTGGATTTAAACACCCTGTTTAATCCAACCGATCCTGCAGTTTGGACCAATAACGAGTTCCAGTTCGGTACCGATATGCGCTGTGAGGCGGGCTTTGGCTTCTGGCAAATGGCCTTCGCCAACAAGCGTACTCTCAATGCCACCAACCTATGGAGCGCTTACAAAGCCATGCAAGCTTTTACCAGCGATGGCGGTAAGAAGCTCAAGATACGCCCCAATTTGTTGGTGATCCCATCTTCTCTTGAAGACGTCGCACTCAAGTTAATGACCCGTGAGCGCATTGATGAAGGTGGCGTGACCGTGGATAACGAACTGAAAGGCAAGTTCGAGATCCTTGTGGTGCCACAGCTTTAGGTGTTCACCCCTTAAGTTTGAGCAGCGAATCGCAGGCACAAGGATGCGCCTGCACCCCAACATCGAGTGAGGTAACAATGAAATGGCGAATCCTTCTAAGAACATTCAAGTCCTGTTGGTTATCTGTCTTGCGCACACTGGCTATCGCCGTGCGGGCATGGCGCTTAACAAAGGCGAAAACCTTATACCGCTGGCCGAGCTGTCGGATGAGCAAGTTGCAGCATTTGAAGCTGATCAGCGCCTTAAGGTATCCGTGCGTGATATGGCACCAGCGTCGGGGAGTGTGGACATTCCAGACGGTGATCAGACATTAGGTACCGATATCACAGGCACGCTCACTGGTGTGAAAGAGCCCAATGGTGAAGAGAAAGCCTTGGGTGAACTGTCAGTAAAAGAGCTGAAAGAACTGGCAAAAGACTTGGCGATCACGGGTGTTAACTCGATGAATAAAACTGACTTAGTTAGTGCGATTCAGGCAGTAAAAGTCACTGTGCCAGGTGAAAACGAAACGGCTACCCCAAGCGCTGAAACGGAAAGCACTGAAACATCGGGCACCGTCACCAACGCAGCAGGTGAATAGCCATGGCCGACTTAGCCATCACAAGAGCCATGTACGCCACCCCTGACAACATGCTGAGTCGCTTTGGTGCACAGGATTTAATGCTACTCACCGAGCGCGAAGGCAGTGTGCCAGGGGAAATCAATACCGTCGTGCTTGAGCAAGCATTGCGTGATGCTGCGGCTGAGATTGATGGCTATATCGTGGGCCGTTACACCTTGCCGTTAACCACGGTTCCCGCCGTGCTTGAGCGTAACTGCTGCGATATTGCCCGTTACTTCCTGTATGGCGATAAAGCCCCTGAACAAGTCGAGAAACGCTATACCGCTGTGGTGAAGTTTTTAACCGCAGTGAGCAAAGGCGATATCAGTTTGGGGCTAGCTGATACGGGTGAAGTCGCTAGCCAAAGTGAGTTAGTGGTCAGTATCGAAAGTGCAGGCAGCGTGTTTGGCCGTGCATCGTCTAAGGGGTTTATCTGATGTTTGAAATTAAAGATAACTACCTTGCTGCAGGTGATGCGCTGACTCAACTGCTTGAGCCATTAGTGACGAGCCAGAAGCTGAAAAAGGTTTATCAAGCTAATGAGCTAAGTGAAGTGGATGAGCGCAGCCAAATCACCCCCGCCGCCCATGTGATGTATATGGGCGATACGCTGGCGGATACGGCCCAAGGCGGCAACACCAGCCAAATTAAGCAGACTTGGCTTGTGGTATTGGCTTGCCGTTTATCTATTCACGAAGGCCACGCAGGTGAGCTATTAGTCAGCCTGTTAAACGCGATTGTGGGTAAGTCCATTGCGGTGGATGGTCAGATGCTTGGCCCATTTGTGCGCGTTAACAGTCCAGTTAAACCCCGTTTCACTAAAAGCCACGGTTATTACCCCGTGGCCGTGAGTGTGCAACTGAGATTCAAACCCAGCTAACCCAACAACTTAAGATGAGGAAAATCCTATGAATGGATTATTAGTCGCAGGCAACTTCTTTGTTGACCGCTTAAATGCCCAAGGGCAATCAACGGGGATCATTGGTCCCATCAACACCACTAAGCTCGCCATTAAAACCGATGCCGATGAAAAGGTACGTCCAAGTAAAAAGAAAGACAGCTACGGCCAAGCCTTAAGCGTGGTGAAAATTGCCAAGCCTGTTGAGGTGGAATGGTCGTTTGACGATCAACCCGCCGAACTGATTGCCATGGCACTGTTGGGTGATACCCAAGTGCTGAATACAGGCAGCGGCACCCTAACTGATGAGGCCGTGACCTTGCCTGATAATCAGCGTTGGATACAGCTACCTAAAAGTAACTTTGCTGCCCTCGGTTTTGTGGTGAAGAAAGACGCTGCCACCTTAGTGCTGGGCACTGACTATGAGGTGAACTATGCCCTAGGGCTAGTGCGCGCCGTAAAAGGCGGCGCAATTGAAGCGGGTGGTGCGGTGACGGTGACAGGCCAACATAACGCCATTAGCGGCACCCTTATTCGCGGTGGCATTAACGCCCAAACCCGTGCGCGGATCTTCGGAGAAGGTACCAACTTAGAAACAGGCAAGCCGATTAAGCTCGATGTTTTCGACGCCAGCTTATCGCCTACGGCTGCGATCGATTTTGCCGCCAGTGAGTTTGTGAGCGCCACCCTTGCGGGTAAAGCCCAGTTAGTCGCGGGTAAGGATCATCCGTTCGAGTACCTAGAGCTGGATACGTAAGCGGTTTTGCTTAACCCAAGGGCATGGCCGTACTCAATTGCCATGCCCTTTAATCCCCATTTAACCGCCGTTTAAACACCGATTGTTTAGATACTAACGAGAGTATTAACGAGATAGCCATGGCCGATAAAACCTTAGAACTCGCCCTGCGGATCGTGGCAGAGGCCACGGGCAAGCAACACATTGCGGCTTTAGTCGATGAGCTTAAGCGCATAGGCACTGAGTCAGATGCGGCGAATCCTAAGACGCAGGCGCTCGCTGATGAACTCGATGGCGTGAGTGATGCCAGCCAAGCGGGTGCGAATCAAGTTGATGAACTTAAAAACAGCCTTGATCCGTTAAGCGACCAGTTAGACCAAGTTGCCCAAAGCGGCCGTAATACCAGCAACCAAGCAGAGCAGCTCACTAATGACCTCAAGCCTTTAGCAACAGGGCTTGATGATGTTGGCGAGAGTAGCCAATCGACCAGCCAAAAAGCCAATACCTTAGCCAATAAGCTCGATGAGCTGGCTAACCAGCAAGACCTGATCAACACCTTTAAGCGGTCACGCAATGAGCTTGAACAACAAGAGCTTGCTGTCACTGCTGCCGCCTTAGCACTGCAGGACTTAAAGCAACGAGCCAGCCAAACGGATGCGCCTTTTGTGCAACTGGCACGTTCTATTGATGTGGCAGAAAAAGAGCTGGAGCAAATGCAGCGCGAGTTAGCGCAGCAATCATCCAGCCACACTAAGCTGCAAAATGCCCTGTCGAAATCGGGCATTGATTACAACAACCTGACCACAGCGCAGCGCAAGTTAAGTGCCGAATTTGACGGCACTGGCCGCAATGTCGATAAGTTTGCCAATCAGTTAGATAAGGGCAATGCCAGCGCCCGTGATCATGCCAGTTCCCTGCGTGGCGTGATCGGCCAAGTGACCGCCTTAGCGGGTGCCTATTTGGGCTTTGACCGTGTGGCCCAAGCGGTGAAGGATGTCTTTGCCACGGGCGATCAATTTGAACGTCTTGGCGTGCAAATGAATGCCGTGATGGGCGGTTTTGAATCTGGCAAACAAGCCACCGCTTGGGTAAAGCAATTCGCCATCGATGTGCCGCTACAACTGAACGAAGTCAATCAAGCGTTTGTGAAGGCCAAAGCCTTTGGCCTTGATCCTATGAACGGCACCATGAAGGCGATTGTGGATCAAGCCTTTAAACTCGGTGGCGGTTTTCAAGAGGTTGAGGGGATCACCTTGGCACTCGGCCAAGCCTGGGCAAAACAAAAGCTACAGGGTGAGGAGATCCTGCAACTGATTGAGCGCGGCGTGCCCGTATGGGACATGCTGGCTAAGGTCACGGGAAAGAACACCACTGAACTGCAAAAACTCAGTGAGCAAGGCAAGCTTGGCCGCGATGTGATCCAAGGCTTGATTGATGAAATGGGCCGAGCCGCTAATGGCAGCGCAGCGGCGCAGATGGCTTTGCTCAGTGGCCAAGTATCAAACCTTAAAGATAACCTTTCATCCTTCTATGATCTCGTGGCTCAGTCCGGTGCACTTGATTGGCTTAAGGGCCAGATCAGTGAGTTGAATCTTGAGTTTGCCGCCATGGCCGCCGATGGCCGTTTAAAGGAATGGGCGCAGCAAGTCAGCGACACGATCGTGAGCATAGGCTCAGCGGTGCAAGATGGCGCTGCTATGCTGTACCACTTCCGTGATGAAATTGGTTTTGTGGCTAAGGCATTTCTAGCGTTAAAAGTCGGTAGCTATTTTAGTGATGTGATTACCGGAGCCAATGCCGCCATCGGCGTGATGCGTCTTTACACTGGCGCGATCATGGGTACCACTGCGGCGAGTGAGGGCGCGGCCTTAGCTGCTGGCAAACTTAAAACCGCCTTGGCAGTAGCGGCTAAAGCGGGTTTGTACTTAGCGCTGATTAGCGAGTTGATCGAGGTCGCTCGGGTATACCAAGAGTTATTGATTGCTGAAGAAGCACTGGAAAAATCTAAACGCGCTGCCGCGTCTAGCGCCAAACAGTTGGAGTACTCACTTAAGGATCTCAGTTCGCAAACGGGCGTAGCCTTTACCACTATGGCCGAGTTCAACAAGGCGGTAGACGAAGGCAAACTGATTTATGACGACGCCACTGGTAAGTGGAAAAACGCCGCTAAAGCCATGGAAGAAGTCAAGCAGGCCGCCGTTGACGTCGTTGAGCCGATTAAATTAACAGTTGAAGAAGCGCTGCGCCTGACCTTTACCTTAAGCGAACAAACTAAAACGCTCGATGGTGTTAAAGGTGGTATGGGCGGTTTCATTCGCCAAATTGATGCCGCCTTAGTGCCGTTAAAGGCTGCGGGGGATCAATACGAAGGCCACGTTAAGTTACTCACGATACTGCGCGCCAAGTTTGAAGAGCAGCAAACCTATCTTGATGCCACAGCTAAGGGCACAGAGGCATTGGAACAAGCCTATAAGGACTTAGGGCTGACCAGTAGCCATGCCTTAGAGCAGGTGAATACGAAAGCCGAAGCGGCCTTTAATCTGATTAAGAACAACCGTGAACCGATTGAGCAACAAAAGGATGCGTTTTTAGCCTGGGCTAAAGCGGCATTAACGGCCGCCGAAGCGACGGGCGCAGCGGTACCAGAAACCTTGAAAGCGCAAGCCGCCACCCTTGGGCTATCCAAGGAACTGAGCGATCTGACAGCAAAGCAATACGGCTATACAGATAGCGTGAAGGAACTTTCACCCGAGCAAGCCAAGCTAAGCCGCGCAGTGGCAGAAACTGAAGCCCGTTTGAAGCAATGCCGCGATGTGATGAACAGCTCGACGGTATCGAGTAAAGCCAAAGCAAAAGCGCAGCAAGATCTGATTAGTTTACAGGGCAAGTTGAGTGACCAAACTAAGCAACTGAGTGAGGTGCAGGCACTCGAAGCGGCGAATTATGAACAGATAAAAAGTAAGTATGCCGCTGTATCTGATGAGATGTTGAGGCTCGAACAAGCTTATAAAGACGGCGGTATTACGGCAGAGGAATACCTGCGACAAAAAGAGCGCTTGGTCGAAGTGCTCAGAATATTGCAACGCTTAATGGGTGGCTTGGAAGATGGAGAACAAGAGACTGACGAACAGGTAAAAAAGACCACTAAAACCTTAATGGAGCAACGCCAAGAACTTGAACAATTAGAGGAAACCACTGGCCGCGCCACTGAGTATGTAAACCTATTCGCGGGTGCCTATGCCCACTTAAACAAACAGTTCAACTTTAACGAAGATAGCACCGAAAAACTCAACGCCCGCGTCGATCAGCTGACTAATAGCATCATGAACAATATGCGGGTGAATACCGGCTTTTGGGGTGTGCTGGCGCAGCTCAGTAACCAAGCCTTTATCCGCGAAAAGCAGATCATCAATGAAACCTTACTGACCCGTAAATGGACTGAAGAACTTGAAAGTTCCAGCATTAGCCTCGATCGCGTCAATCAAATTAGCCGCGAGGCAAAGTGGAATATACGCGAGTTAGGCGACGAAGATCTTAAGCCACTTCAAGCGGCCATTGATGCTACCCGCGATCGTATTCTCGGCCTGCGTGACGATATCAACGCGACCTTGGGCAGTCTTAAAGATGAGATGGATCAGCTCAACAATAACCAAGCCGCTATCGAGAAACGCCGCTATGAACAGCAACAGGCTGAGCTTAAGGCGCAGCTCGAAGCTGCCCGCACGGCCCAGGATAAAGAGTCTATCGCCAGTGCCCAAGAAGCACTGCAACTGAGTCAGCAAATCTACGCCACCAAACTAAAACAAATCGAAGCAGAGGCGGTAGAACGTAACGCACAGGCGATCGAGCGTGCATCAAGCAGTGCAAGCACCGCGACGAATTCCACTCGCAGTCCCGCAAGCCAAACCACTTTGCCATCGGTGAGTAATCAGAGCACAGGCGGCAGCGTTCAAATTTTTCGGTTAGAGCTGGCAATGCCGTCAGGCAATGTGATGAAAGCCGATTTGCTTGATGAGTTTAAGCAGCTGTTTTTGCGCGAACTAGAACAGATTAAGGCCACCTCATGATCACCTTAGACACGCTTCAATTACCGCACTTTATTTGGCTTAACCGCTTTGGTTATACGCCCTTTGTGAGTAGCACTGAGTTTGCGCTCGATGGCTCGCAGCATGTTGAAGTCGCCGCCAAACAAGCGGGCCGCCCAGTGGTGTTATTCAGCGATGCAGAAACATTGGCGGTATTCAATGCCCTTGAGGCCCACGCCAATTCACAGGGCGCGACCAGCTTTAACTTGGATATCAATGGCACTGCATTAACCGTGATGTGGGACTACAGCGAACAGCCCATTAGCGGCACGCCAGCGATCAATTACAGCGATACCGACCCCGACGAAATCGAGGCAATCACCTTGAAGTTAATCACCGTTTAAAGGCCATTTATCTATTGTGAGAGTGCTATGACTATTACCCGTTTAAATTTAAAAGTATTCAAACCCGAGTTACTGGGTTCAAGTAATGAGGCTGGCGGCCAACGGACTAAGAACGTAGTGCAGTCTGGACAGCTTAATGAGCTATTCCCCGCGATATCCGATATTGACCATGCCCAATCCAGTATCGACATTGTAAAAGCGTTCCCTGCGCTCGATACGCCAGATACCAGCACTTTGATTGATGCACATGTGTTTATCAGTGAGCCACCCATAGACCCATTGGTAAACGTATTCATGATCGAGTCTGCCGCGCTGGATGATGAATCTCGCATGACGGATATGAAAGAGATCATTGAGTCGTCAGTCACTGCAGGAGAATTGATCCGTGAAGGTGGTCCCGGCTTTCTTGTGAATCAAAACTCTTTTTCCTCAGATTATCTGCAGTCGTCTTATCGCTTTAATGACCGCGACTATTGGAAAACCACTTATTTGCAGGTTGGCCAAGTGATCTGCATCACCGTGGAATATCCTGGTATTGAAAACGTGGCATGGCCACGCAAAACCCATTTTTGCAAAGTCACGCGCACCAGCATAGTGAACGGTGCTGTGGGTACCGTAGTTTTTGAACCACCGATCACCTTTGCAACACCAGAACCCGGTTTGCAAATCAATGGCCAGAGTAAATGCACTCGCTTGCGATTATCTAACACTGCATCCCCATTGAAATTCCACGGGGTAACTAAGCTGACTGCCGCCGCCAGCGGGGTAAATTTAGCTGTGGGCGCGACTCAATTATCGTTACTGCCTGCGATTACCACCTTAGCGCCAAAGCCAGGTAATACCATCACGGGCGGCAGTGATAACGGCGATGCCACTGTTAGCCAAGTGATCCGCAAAGTGATTAGCCAGCCAAGCGCAGAAGGGACGTATAGCTATACCTTCACCACAGCGGATTTACTGATAGATACTGATGTTGTCACTGCAGTTTCTACCGATCCTTATGGCGTTTTCGCCGCGAGTAATTCATTAGTTCAGTCGATTACTATCGGAACGGGTAACGTGACCGTTACGCTGCGGCCTGATGTGCGCTTTGTCAATAATCCCACTGTCTCGCTCTATTATGTTTCTGCGTATAAATACAGCATTTACTCAAGTGCTAATGCATTCCCTGCCAATAAGCAGTTAACGGTCGGCAGTATCAAAGGCCGCGCTGTGTTTGCCGATAGTAACTATGTGCCTCAGGAGGTATTTGAAAATGTGAATAGCGGTATCGGTAAGCTCTATGACGCCACTGAGTTGCTGGCGACCATTGATTATTTTACTGGGGTAGTGACTAAGCAAACGGTCAGCCGTGGTGATTTTGAATTGAGCTATTCAGGTTTAGTTGAATCAACCACTGCAGCGGCTGCCGGCGATACTACGGCTAAATTTGCCTTGAGTGTGGCTAATCCATTGTTAGAAAGCTTTTACGTGCAGGTTGAACGGATATCCGACCACGCCATTATCAGCGCCTCATCTGACAACCAAGGCGTGATAACTGGCAGTGGCATTAGCGGCACTATCGTAGATGGTTTGGTTGAACTGTTATTTACCAATCCGGTGGATTTAACCACGCTGCGCTATGACATTACCGACCAATTGCGCCAGCTACCCCCAGCCGAGATTTATGGGCTCAACCCACTGCGTATCCCCAATGACGGCATTGTCGATATGTTCAGACGCTGGGGCACTGTCGCGCTGTCTCATACCCAAGTGCAGCAGGTTACAGGCTCTGTCGGCACCGCGTTTACCATTCGTGAAAATGCCCAGTTTGTGGATATTACCGATGCCAATGGCGCCAGTCTATGGACCACTAATAATGACCATTTCACCGTAAACAAGGTGACCGGAACGGTCACGATTAACAGTGATTTTACCGGCTTTGCAACGCCGTTTGTGCTGAGCGATACCATTATGGAACTCGGTTTAGTTTCATCGTTTACAGGCAATAGCGTTGTGTTGGCCAAACCGTTGTCCCGTGAATATCCGGTAGGTACCACTTTAGCCAGTGTGCAAATCCTTGGCGACCTGCAGGCGCGTGTTGGCAGAGTGCGGGATATGACGGCATGGGCCAACAATTGGGACCTAGATGGCGACCCAGCAACGGGCAACATGAATGCGGTTGACTATCCTATTGAAGTCAAAAACACCACGGCAGTGAATGAAGATTGGGTATTGATTATGACCTCAGCCTCCGCATTTCGCTGTGTTGGCCGCCGTCTTGGCCAAATTGCCACAGGTGATACGCTGAATGATTTTTCACCGATTAACCCACTGACAAATGCCCCGTATTTCATCATTCGCTCAGGTGCATGGGGTGGCGGTTGGCAGCAAGGCGAAGCGATTCGTTTCGCCACGTTCGCGGCCTCAAATCCGATTATGTTGCTACGCAATGTGCAGGTAGGTCACAGTCAAATCACTACAGATAAAGCCGTATTGTCATTTTTCGGCAACGAGTCATAGGAGTTATTGTAATGGGATTACCAGTTACTGTTTATCGTTGGGATGA
>NZ_JAUOEQ010000018.1:0-83704 GCF_031931965.1 Shewanella sp. SP2S2-6
AGTATTTATGCGCTGTGCTGTTTACCTCATTAGACCAGTAAAAACGCGCACAGTTAACCACCTGTATGCAAAGAACTTATCAGCTTTTTATCAAATACACCATCCGGAAAAACGCGCATGCGCGTTTTCCAAACCTATCAACTAATTTGGCCGAAGTGTATCCAAATGATTTTAAGGGGGTTTATTAATTTTAGGATGGATAAACGCGCAAACTAATGAGTTTAAAAACACTCAAAAGCATTGAAATTTAAATACGACTGTATACCCATACATTGTTAGTCGCTTTACGGTAGGGCTATATATTTGGTAAATAGATGAGATTTTGTAGGGTAATTCATTCGTCAGTTTTCGATTCACTAAATGAATGCTAGCAAGTTTTGGGGCATAAGCTATTTAGAACAGACTGCCATATTGATAACTTAAGATTGGCATTGTTGTATCCACTGTTCGTCGTTGCATTCGTATATTTTATTGTGACTTAGGGATGAACGGATCGACCGCAGTTCATTACCCTAGCCAGAAGTAGGTTCGGTATCTAAGGTCTAATACCCGCATGCCTTGACAAGTAAAAACGTTATAGATGGTAATGTTATCAATCATATCACCAACCTTCCCCTCTCTTGTGGACAACAAATAGAGTAAGCTTCAGACATTTGCCCCTTTCTCAACTCTCTCGTTAATCCGCCACATGAAGGCATGCAGCTGTATTCCGGCGTGTTTAGCGCGTCTTGCCCATCGAGGTTCAGCATGCGTTTATCTGGCCAAGCAAACATGCATTTCCAAATCGCGACATCAGGGGCAACTTTCGAATGGGTTATGCGTAATTAAAAACAATAAACTTGCCCTTTTTCACGGTTTGCTAAAAAAATTCTCCATTTCCTCAAAAATATTTTTTTGCTGACAAATTTAAGGTGCATTCGTCGTTTATATCATTGTTATGTAGTAACAAATTTTAATGTGGATTAATCGGCTTATCCTTAAGTTAGCGATGTTCACATCGTCATTTTGTAAAGATAGATTTACGGCAGAAATGCGCTTGTGCAGAGCATATTTTAAAAATTAATGCTTTAAAAACAATGATTTTTAAAAATCATAGTGAATGCATTTTTTGAATGTAATGCGTTTTTAAAATACGTTTTCAAGCTAAAAGAATTGAAATAAAACAGCGAGGTATCAATGGCGATTGGGGGCATCGAAGCGTGTTAAACGCCTGCATGTTTTTTTAAAATGAATTGTGCCTTGCGCGAAAATTCACAAGTTTTTGTGGATTTTCGAAAATTGAATATGCTGCTCGCGTGTTAACAAACACACGTGAGCGCTTTCCCCGTGTAGGGAAAGACGTTTGCCTTATCCATAGGGGTAACCTTTAATTTTAGCAGAGATTAATTTTTCCGCTGCAAATTAACGGTTAGCACTCTGAAATGTAGCAAGAGGTGTAACGTGAGTAACAAGTATAAAGCGAATAAATCACGCGGCAGGCATGTATATCAATATTTTTCGCAGAAGAATCAAGCCCCGCTGAAGGTCGAATCATTCCTTGAATTGTGTATTGCGGCGCAGATGGAGTGTGAACCGAATATCGTTGCCTATGCTGCGCAGCCTGAAAGCCTGCATCTCCATGACAGTATTACCCTTAAGACCATTCGATATACGCCTGATTTTCTTATTAAATATGCTAATGGTACTGCGGCATTTATTGAAGTCCATCATTCAAGCCATATCACGAAAGACTTCCAGTCGCGATTAGCGCTATTCAATGAATACTCACTTAAGACGGCTAACGTCCCTATCGTCCTCGTTGATGAGCGTCAGTTAACGCCCATGATTTATACCAACCTCCAGTTAATCGCTAATCGGCGTTCTGCACGGTTATCATGTACGCTCAACCATGCAGACCTACCTGAATTGTTGACATTTGAGGCGTTAGTCGATTGGCTCAAGCCTAGAAGCCAAACGTCCGTGGGTGATGCATATCATTTAGTCGGAGCCTTTTTTTACCAATTCGACAAATCACAGTTGCTACTGGCAAGCACAACCCTGAATAAGGTGATGCTATCGTGATGTTTGCTCAGGCGCGTGACCATCAATTCCACAATAGCAACGGCGACATCATGACGGTCTTGTTTGCTGATGACGTGTCGATTTTGCTCGAAGTGGATGATGATGAAAAAACGCGAGAGTTCTTAGCGCTAGATGTATTTAGCACAAAACTGCATGAAAAAACCCTTTTTCCCAAACCGGTCGAAAAAACGCGTCTCATTTTGTCCCCAGTACAGCAAGCGACTCGGGATTCACGGATTGTTTATATTCATACGCTGCGCGACCTGCTGCAGAACGACGAAACCCTAAAGCCGACGACGTCCACTACCTATCAGAAAATGATTGAAGTTGTTGAGGAGAATTACCCTGCACTCAGAGGGGCTGAACATCCCAAGAAAACAACGATTAACCGTTACTGGAAGACTTGGATAAGCTCACGTTTCAATGATGACAGTTTAATCTGTAAATCACGCTCACATACCCCTCGTATCGGTGAGGAGTCTAACGCGTTAATCGACACGTATTTGAGCACGACTTACCAAGATAGTCGCCATAAAGTGGCTACGGGTCATTATGCTTGTTACAAACAAGATGCGCTGAAAGCACGTGAAACAAATCCCAATATTATCGTTGCAAGCAAACGAACGTTTTCGCGCAGAATTGAAGCGAGACAGTCGATTTGTGACAAATTAGACGATCCAAAAACTCCCCATGCTGAACGTCAGCAGCTCTCACTTAACCTGATTAAACGGATAAAACTGCATTACCCATTGCAACGTGTTGAACTCGATTGTTTGCACACAAATATCCGTGTTATTGATGATGTCACGGGGGAGTTAACTGAGCCTGTGGTCATCTATTATGCACTTGATTGTTATACGCGTGCACCGCTAAGTATGGTTTTTGATTATGGCAAAGGAGAAGCGACGGAGGTTGTTTTACAGTTAATCCAAAATACGTATTTGCGTGATGACAATCTCCCGTTTTGCGGTAAGACAGATACGTTCATCATGGATAATGGCCCTGCATTTAACAACAAGTTAATTAAGAGTCTATGTGAACAGCTGGGGAGCAATATCGTTTATACCCCTTCGAATACACCGTCAGCGAAACCCTTTGTAGAATCGCACTTTAGAGTGTTTAGGCAAAAATTTGAATCGATGGTGGTGACGGATTCAGCCGGCAACCGCACTGTTGGTTTAAATACCTATCCGAAAAAAGGCACTAGAACAAAAATAAATCCACTTAAGAATACGCATATCACTGCCAGTACGTTCACAAAGATAATCAATACCATGCTGACAGAATACGCTCACAAGACACATTCAGGGTTAAATTGTTCACCGATATTCTGTTGGCAGCAATCTAGGGTGGTTCAATCTTATTATGATTACAATTCTATTAAGCACCACTTCCATGTCGCGACACAGGCGCATGAGCAGCAACTCGATTCAAGAGGTTTTGTCCGTGTATTGAAACACCGCTTCACCAGTGTTGAACTGAAAAAAGTGCATACGTTACTCATGACCTATGGTCACAAAAACGTCAACCCCACCGTTCAGGTGTTTTACAACCCCTATGATGCAAGCAGTGTCACTGTCAGCGTTGCGCTCCCGAACGAGACAGAGGCCAGGTCAATCGTTGCTTATAACTATGATGAAGAAATCAACTCGCGTTGGCCCATTTCCTTTGCACAGTTAAATGGCAAAGTGCAGAAAGGACAACACATTTTCCAAACTGAAAAACATCAGGTTACCGGTCAATATGCCGTCACGATTGACCGTTTCATTCCCGCCAAAACAGTACGTATTAAACGAAGTGGCAAACCGACAAGTTCGTTTGAAGACAATAATGCAAAAGAACTGTCAATCGAGCAGCGCATTCAGAATGCCAATGCGACTGATTCGTTAAAAGATATTAAGTGGCAAAACTCATTAGACAAGACTGAATTGGCTGACAAACAACGTGCAAGCCAACTGAATGAACCAGAACAAATTATTGATAACACGCAAAGGGACACTAAAGCCTTATGGTAGTCAGCATACCTACACCTGTAGACACCTTTATTGTTAAACATACATTGGTTAAACACGCCCATGAACAAATTGGGCGAGTTCATCAAATGTGTCACCTTCCCAATAATAAAAAAGGCGTGCTCATTTATGGCAAATCGGGCGAAGGAAAAACCTACATCGCAGAATGCTATGCCGCTCAGTTTCCTCCGGTGAAAGAAGTCGACCACATTCGTCTGCCGATATTCACTTACCGTTTTCAAGAAGCGAAAAGCAAAGTTGATGATATTTTACGACTGTTGATAACGGAATTAGGCGTGCAGCCCCCCATAGGTAAAGTTGCCGCGGGTGAGTTAGATAAGCAATTTCGATTTCTGATTAAAGCACGTGGTGTCGAGCTCATTATTCTTGATGAAATTCAACAGGTTTTTCCTGCTAAACAAGGGAAAATTGCATTAGACATGTTGAAATACTTCTGCGCCCTACTCGACACGCTCACTTGTTCAATTGTCTTTATCGGTAGTGAGCGGGCCATGCGACTCCTGACCTTCGGCGAAGTGGATAAAACCGTCGACGACAACGAGCAACTCAGTCGCCGAATGCTGAGGTCAGTAAAACTGCATCGTATCTTACCGAGAACGCAAGAATGGGTTGATTGTATCAACAGCTTTCTACAGCAAATCAGCGCTCCTCAAATTGGTATCGAGGATAAAGAGCTATTAGATAGACTTTACGTTGCCTATATGGAGCGCAGCTTCAGTACCCTTGATGGCTTATTCATGCGTGAAGATATGAGTCATATCAAAGACCGCCACACACTGATGATGCGTTTAAAAGCGAACTTTTATATTTACAGCCAAAACGTCAATAATCCCTTTGATGAGTCTGAATATAGCTATAGGGCAATAGACGCTGCGGTCACACATGAATACCAGAAATTAAAGCGGGAGTTGAAAACGTGTCTTTAGCCTTTTCGCCACAGAGAAAACCTGATGAAGTTAGCATCGGTTACCTTCTTCGTTTAGCGCGCGTTAATGGTTACGCAAGGATTGGGAGTATGGTGTCGTCAGCTGAGCTGAATAACATTATTAAGCTTCAAATTACACCGGCTCTGAATGCTAAATTTGGCATACCAATAAGCCAAGGTGATGTGTTTTCTACGATTATCAATCCGATGTTTAACCGCAACATTCAACTCAACCCTAAAGTGTGTATTCAGTGCTTGAATGAAGATGGCTACCTGTTAACGGAAGTGCAAAATCCGTTTTGTCATGCCTGTTCCAAACACCAATCTGCACTGACGAGTCAATGCACCACGTGTTACGAAAGCCTTGCTTGGGATATTCCACTTATAAAAGGGCACTGTACTTCCCCTCGATGCGGGGTACAACTGAAACCCTCGTCAGAAAATGTGCGTTCATTGAGTGAGGCTCAAGTGTCAGATTGCCTCTATGCCGCACTGGTATTGGAAAAAGAGCACATCATGGCGCTCAAACCGAACGCCTATGCTTCACTGCCATTTTATGAAAACATGCTCGAACAGGGGGATCGGTTATTAACGGATAATGCATTTTTTAGAGAGTGGGTACAAAAGACACTTCAGGCAACCTCATCTTTACTACCTCACAATATCCGCAGTGTGGCTATTGTGCAGTTCCTTGAAACACTTTCCTGTACGTGGCCTGCCGCTACGTTAGATATTGTTATCCCAGCTACCCCCGCAGATGGCATTGCTCTTCCGGTGACAGAACAATGGCTTCCATTTGGAAAAGCGTCTCGGCTACTTGAGCTGAGGCCAGAAGAATTGCAGCTGCTTCAACACGTTAATTTAGTGAAACATGCACGTAAAAGCAGACTTCACCATAATAGCCAAATTGATGTCGCACCTATTTTCCAGTTGTTAGTCGGTAACGACATCCAACCTGGCATGGTGTGCTAATCAACACTCACGGAGGTCATGGTGCATAATGATGTTGAAATGTATGACATTCTCATAGGATTCAAAGAAGGCCGCCTGCAGTTAGGATATGGCGAAGGTCACAATTTACGACGTGCTATCTGGTGCGAACCGGCGTCTTTTATACGGTTTGCAAAGGACGTCTTTAGCAAGCGGCAATATGACGCTATCTCCCTAGAGAAAGCGGTATCATTAACAGGCTTACCCATGGAGCTACTTCACGCACTTAGAAAAATAGGTAAACTTCGCCCTCCTCGCGTCGCGCGTGCTGGCAGTCTGGCACTTTGCCAATTTGAAGATGTACTACAAATACGCCAGCAACAAAAACCGATGCAGTTATCACTCATATAATGAAGCAATATCGTCTGTTAAAACCTATATATATAAAATACTTACGATTTAGTCTAAAGCATCGACACTAAGGTTAAAACCCACATTCGTCATCGGTAATGATGTGGGCTTTAAGCTGAAAGCCATTCATATAAATCCCACTTATTATCCCCATCGCTTAACTCATTAAAGCAATATCGTCCTGCACCCAATATCCGTTCCAAATATATGTAGCAGACCTCCGCACTCAGATACGATTTAAATCATGGCGTTTTATCCGCGCAAATTTCAATTCGTTTAGATTTTTAAATATACGCCTGTATTGTCGGCGGCTCACTTACCACACCTACAACATATGTAAGTAGAAACCTTGAAGCAATCTGATATGCGTTGACTTGATATTTGATTTGTGGAGAATGAATAGATTGGCGGTGAATAAAGCATAATACTATCACCAACTTATTGATTTTAATATGAAAAACAAATCTCAATTTAGGTGGCAAAAATGTTCAAAAATCTCAACTTGAATGGCAATGTTGTTATTTTGTTAAACCATCAAGTGATTGAATAAGTTCAATTACGGCTGCCTGAGATTCTCATTCTGTGTGACCACGAACATGTGTGTTCGTGGCCACTCAGAATGAGATTTCGCGGCAGACTGAGATTTCCTCTTATACTCATATCTAGGATGCAATCTAACCTATTGATGCTTATGCACCATTCAAAATGTGTAGAAATCTCAACTCATGTGATATGGATACCGTTTTACTAAATCTCCATACCCTTGAATAACATGGTTATTATGTAGTGCCTGAGATTCTCAATCTGTGTGGCCATAAACAATGAGCCATGGCTTAGTTACTCTATGCCTTTTAAATGGTCGATTGGTTTATTGTATGCACTTTCATGGCGTTCGATTTGGCTTGTGTGCAAATACTGCGATGTGGTGTCGATACTTTCGTGTCCAGCGTCGGCTTGTACATGGGATAACGGTCTGCGGTTGATATTGATATCGTGCGTAATGCCTGTGTGGCGAATATTATGGGCCGTGAGTTTGCGCATCTGCGCGGCGTCTTGTGCAAAACCATCGGCCTCAATACTTTCTGCCGCCAGATTGATAATACTTTGAATTTCATCACGAACATGACGAATGCCAAGATTGGCATTGAGGATACCAACATCTCGACCGCGGCCAGCGGCTTTGTGCCGTACAAACAAAGGATGGTTCTCGTTTGGCGCTGGATAATCCGCTAATCCTAAAAACTGACGATATTTAACTAAAGCATCGAGTAAAGCTTTGGAAATTGCCACGCTGCGCCTTTTACCGCCTTTACTCAATGGAATATGAAAACTCCAAATACCCGTTTGTTGATTGTGCTTAAACTGATCCATCACCGGTGAATAACCTGCGCGTGCAGACACATCTGAGATACGTAAATAGCAACAATAGATCAATGAAATCAGAAATAAGCTTCTTTGATGTAATTCGGGCGATGTTTCTGCCAACGCTGTTACGGTCGCCATAATGTATGACCACTGTAATTCAGTGAATGCGAGACTGTTATCATCTTCATGATGTTGACGCTGATATTGCCGATTGGCCGCGAATCGACTGTGATTCAGCCAAATTTGTGCAGGATTACGCTCACAATATTCTTCACTTGTCAGGTACGAGTAAAACGAAGACAAAATGGCCATTTTCGTTTTTAACGCATTGTCACTTAACGCATAAGGCTGGATTTGCCCGAGTCGCTTTTTACCGACAAATGGCCGCCACTGTGGGTTTGGAACCCGTTCATCACGCATTTTATCGAGCTTGAATTGTGGCACATTAAAATAGCCAATTAGTGCTATGGGCGGCGCTTGGCAGTAATCCACGTAATGGCTCATATCTTTGCGTGTGACTTCTATGGGCGACATTGAAACCACATCAAAACACCAATGAAGAAATGTCGTGAGCTCGCTGCGATAGGCTTTATAGTTGTTTTCGTTATGCTTTTGCTCAAACAGCCAATCACTGGCGTGCTCAATCACTAAACCCGCATCGGCCACCTTTTTCATGCTAATTTGGGTGATATATTGGTTAACGACACTATTGCCAACTTGTATGAATTCAAATGAGTCAAATAATGGGATTACGGGAGGAAGTTGCATATTGCATCTGAATTATAAGGGTTTCTGATATGATAATACTTAAACGCAAATGCCGATAACGTTATTTATCGGCATCAACTAGGGTCAGATTTTGAGTACAACTGGACAATGTACATTTCTGGCATGTAATACGCTTTTGACAACAAATTAAGCATAACTGCCACACTTGCTGTTTAGACTGACTATCCAAGCACCTAAAATCTGCCGCACAGAGGTGCCCATCATGTATAAGCTGTGCCAGTTTATGCGTTGAAATCGACAAATTAATTTGGTGGCTCATGCCCTTACCCGCTAATCAGTGTGTGATATGAATAGAATACACAAATGATAACTGTTATCAATAACTCAATTTAAGGGTTGCCACTCACCTCGCTATTTAATGTAAGAATTTGCACTGCATTGAAATGTGTCTACTACACTGATTATGTGATCATTATTTTTATTTGAATGAGGTATCGAATGCTGATTGATCTTGCAAAGAAAAATCCGCTGTTTTCCGGTAAAAAGCTTACCGAGACAACTGCATCAGGTATTCCTTGGAAGGTATTAGTGGTCGATGATGAACCTGATGTTCATACCGTCACTAAGCTTGCCCTCTCCCGCTTTAAACTCGATGGCCGCCCGCTTACTTTTATCAATGCCTACAGTGCCGAACAAGCAAAAGAGTTGATGAATCAGGAACATGATATCGCCATCGCCTTTATTGATGTTGTGATGGAGAGTGATCATGCGGGCTTAGAATTAGTAAAATGGATCCGCGAAGAGCTGCAAAATAAAACCACTCGACTAATCCTGCGTACAGGCCAGCCAGGTCAAGCACCTGAAGAAGACGTTATCGTTAATTATGATATTAATGATTACAAAGCCAAAGCTGAACTCGATTCCCGTAAACTGATGACCAGCGTCTATTCTGCCCTACGTTCTTACCGCGATATTATGGAAATTGAACAAGCAAGGCGCACCCAAATAAATCACCGTAAAGGGCTAGAAAGGGTGCTAGAAGCTACATCTGGATTATTTGAGCTGCGCACCCTGCATAAATTTGCTGATGGCCTGCTAACTCAAGTCGCCACCCTACTCAATCTGGATTCTGAAACCTTATTGCTAACGTGTAATGCCATCGATGCCATAAGCGGTCATCTGGATCCTGTGAACATAGAAATCCTCGCAGGCACAGGCCAATTCTCAAATAAATCCCATATTACTCAATTACCAGAGCATATCGACCGCTTACTGCGCAGTGCGATCACGCAAAAACGCTGCCTGTATGAAGACAATTGCTTTATCGGTTACTTCCCCACAAAAAGCGGGTTAATCAATCTACTGTATATGGATGGTATTGATAAAATTGATGATCTTGACAAGAAACTTATTGATATTTTTGCTATCAACGTCGGCGTTGCATTTGAAAATTTACTGCTCAATCAAGAAGTCGAAGATACCCAATCTGAACTCATTCTACGTTTAGGGGATGTGGTTGAAAGCCGCTCAAAAGAAGCCGCGAACCATGTGAAACGTATGGCAGAATATTGCTCCCAACTCGCCTTACTCGCTGGTTTACCTGAATACGAAGCTGATTTACTTCGCCGTGCTTCACCTATGCATGACATAGGTAAGATAGCGATCCCCGATGCGGTTCTGCTCAAACCTGGCAAGTTAGATGATGAAGAATGGAAAGTCATGCGTCAGCATCCTACGATTGGCCATCAGATTTTGGCAAATTCTGAGCGACCCATATTAAAGGCGGCATCAATTATTGCACTACAACACCATGAAAAATATGATGGTTCTGGCTATCCAGCCAATTTAAAACAAGACGAAATTCACATTTTCGCGCGCATTGTTGCCATTGCAGATGTATTTGATGCACTTTCTCATGCCCGCTGCTATAAAACGGCTTGGCCTTTAGAAGAGGTGTTAGCTGAAATGCGTAAAGGCGCCGCAAAACACTTTGACCCACACTTATTGCAGCTTTTTATCGATAATGTGGATATTTTTGTCAAAGTAAAAGACAGTTGGAAAGATAGTTAATCCTTAATCACCCGAGTTAACACTCTCTAATAATACGCTGAGGACGATTCGAATAAATATCTAGCCAGTCTTAACCATTGTTATCCGCAAGAAAATCAAACACTGTCGCTTTGGTTTCGCCATTTACTTCAAAACTTACAAAACCGCGCCAAACCATATAACCACTGCTACAGGAGCCATATACCATCTGACCAATATAGGTCATTTCATCGGTTTGCTTCACATTTACAGGAATAACCCCCATAAACATATCTCTTCCTTCTAAACGAATTTGCACATTTTTGATAGGCGTTGAAGCTAACAGCCTTAATGTTAATGGCTTTTCGCTCGGGGCATTCGCTGGCGATAGGCTAATAGCAAGTTTGATATCGTCCACTTGTTTAACGCAATCCCCTGCCGAAAATTGACAGAGAGAAGGATCAGAGCTGCTTTTATGTGTGACTTGCTTAGCATCTTCAGTACAAGCTGTGAGATTGATGAGAATTAACGCGATGAATAAATAGAGATTAGGACGATTTAGCACAAAGATTAACCTTATGACGCAATATGTTAACATTCTATGGCGTAGGTTGATCTAGATCAACTTTCTACACCCCTTCTTTGGTATCTTTTTTGATATTGCTCAAGTATCATTGCGAAACCTCATATTTGAGCAAAAATATGCAGGGTAACGCATTGACATAGCTCAGCAACCTTAATAGGGAAGCTGAGTTTTATGTCATTTTATAACAGGTAAAGCTTGTCTTTACTAAAAGTAAAAGTAATAAGCAGTGGAAGCATTATGATGAACCATTCCCAGCCAACAGGCGCTGATTACAATTACGCCATTGTCCGCCAATTTGCCTTAACCACAGTTTTGTGGGGTATTGTTGGTATGTCAGTCGGCGTATTAATTGCGGCTCAGTTAATCTGGCCTCAGCTGAACTTTGACACTCCTTGGTTAACGTATAGTCGCTTGCGACCATTACACACCAATGCGGTGATCTTCGCGTTCGGTACATCAGCCCTTTTTGCAACATCCTATTATGTCGTACAACGCACCTGTCAAACCCGACTATTTGCACCTAAGTTAGCCGCATTTACGTTTTGGGGATGGCAAGCCATCATTCTGTCAGCAGCTATCACTTTACCAATGGGTTTCACTCAAGGTAAAGAATACGCTGAATTAGAATGGCCTATCGATATCGCAATTACTATCGTTTGGGTGTCCTACGCTATTGTGTTCTTCGGTACTATTATCAAACGAACGACTTCGCATATTTATGTGGCGAACTGGTTCTTTGGTGCCTTTATTATTACCGTTGCTGTACTACACATAGTTAACTCTATGGCAGTACCAGTCAGTCTGTTCAAGTCATACTCTCTGTATAGCGGCGCTGTCGATGCTATGGTGCAGTGGTGGTATGGTCACAATGCGGTAGGTTTCTTATTAACCGCAGGCTTCTTGGGGATGATGTATTACTTCGTACCTAAGCAAGCGGGTCGTCCTGTGTACTCTTACCGTCTATCTATCGTCCATTTTTGGGCTTTGATCGCACTGTATATTTGGGCTGGTCCTCACCACTTACATTACACAGCTTTACCTGACTGGACTCAGTCTTTAGGTATGGTGATGTCACTGATCCTATTCGCACCTTCTTGGGGCGGTATGATTAACGGTATCATGACCTTGTCTGGTGCTTGGCATAAACTGCGTACTGACCCTGTATTGCGTTTCTTAGTCGTTTCTCTGTCTTTCTACGGTATGTCTACCTTCGAAGGCCCGATGATGGCAATTAAGACAGTTAACGCATTATCACATTACACAGATTGGACTATCGGTCACGTTCATTCCGGCGCGCTAGGCTGGGTTGCAATGGTGTCTATTGGTTCTCTGTATCACTTGATCCCTGTATTGTTCGGCCACGGCCGCATGTACAGCATCAAGTTAGTCAACGTCCATTTCTGGTTAGCGACTATTGGTACTGTGCTTTACATCGTATCTATGTGGATTTCAGGTGTAATGCAAGGTCTAATGTGGCGCGCAGTGAATGCTGACGGTACTTTGACTTATAGTTTTGTTGAAAGTCTTGAAGCTTCATATCCTTTCTACTTTGTACGTTTCCTTGGCGGTTGTTTCTTCCTGACCGGTATGCTGATCATGGCATACAACGTGATCCGTACTGTGAAAGCCTCTAAAGATTCATTGCCAGCATTGGCTGAACCAACAGCGGCTTAAAGGAGCAAACTCGATGAAATTTAATCATGAGATAGTTGAAAAAAACATCGGTTTGTTAGCGATCTTTACCGTTATCGCTATCAGTTTCGGTAGTCTCGTTGAAATCACACCGTTGATTTTTCAAAAAGATACGACTGAGCCAGTGGAAGGTTTAAAGCCATACACTGCTCTGCAAATTGAAGGCCGTGACATCTATGTTCGTGAAGGTTGTTATAACTGTCACAGCCAGATGATCCGTCCTTTGCGTGCAGAAACTGAACGTTATGGTCACTACTCTGTCGCGGGTGAATCGGTTTGGGATCATCCATTCCAATGGGGTTCTAAGCGTACAGGTCCTGATCTTGCCCGTGTTGGCGGTCGTTACAGCGATAAATGGCATGAAGTTCACTTAATCGATCCACGTGCTGTAGTACCTCAATCGAATATGCCAGGGTTCCCATGGTTAGCCGAAAACAAGTTAGACGGCGAACTGACGGGCGATAAGATGACTATCCTACGTAACATGCATAAAGGCGGTTACAAAGGTAATGATCTTTATACCGATGAAGAAATCGCAGGCGCACAGCAAGCTGTTGCAGGTAAGACAGAGCTGGAAGCCTTGATTGCATATCTTCAGTCTTTGGGTCACGCACTCAAATAAGGAGGCAATATATGGATTACGGCACATTACAAGGCATTTTAACCATCATTGTGATGCTGACCTTCGTCGGTATATTTGCTTGGGCATATAGCTCGCGTCGTCAAAAATCCTTTGATGAAGCAGCTAACCTTGTGTTTTCCGATGAGGAAGTCAGCAAGGTATCGAAGGACTCAGGAGAGAATAAGTGATGAGTAGCTTCTGGAGTGTTTGGATTAGCGTACTCTCGTTAATTGTGATCGCGGGATGTTTTCTATTACTGCGTGTGTGTTCTAAGAACACCACGGACGTAAAAGAAGGCGAATCCATGGGTCACAGTTTCGACGGTATTGAAGAACTCAATAACCCACTGCCAAAATGGTGGAGTTATATGTTCTATATCACTATCGTGTTTGGCTTGATCTATCTAGCCTTATTTCCTGGTTTAGGTAACTACAAAGGCCTTTTAGGCTGGACCAGTTCTAACCAAAGCATTGGTACTGAGCAAGGTATTAAAGCCGACTCTGCCGCAGCCATTGAGCTTGCCGCAAAAGAAGGCCGTTATGTTCAGTATGACCAAGAAGTAAAACACGCTGATGAAAAATATGGCCCAATCTTCGCGGCTTACTTGGCTACACCACTAGAAGAATTAGTGAAAAACCAAGAGGCATTAAAAGTGGGCGGCCGTTTGTTCCTACAAAACTGCGCACAGTGCCACGGCTCTGACGCACGTGGTAGCAAAGGCTTCCCTAATCTCACCGATGGTGACTGGTTATATGGTGGCGACTTAGCCACGATTAAAACCACTATCATGGGTGGTCGTCATGGCATGATGCCGCCAAAAGGTGGTTTGCCAATCGATGACAGCGAAATTGCGGGTTTAGCTGAATACGTTGTTAAATTGTCTGGTCGTGAGCACGATGAAACACTCGCCGCTCAAGGTCAAGGCTCATTCATGAAAGGTTGTTTCGCGTGTCATGGTATGGACGCTAAAGGCAACAAGTTCATGGGTGCTCCGAATTTAACTGACGATGTTTGGTTATATGGCGGTAGCCGCGGCGTGATCGAAGAAACGATCAAACACGGCCGTGCTGGTGTCATGCCAGCCTGGAAAGACGTTCTCGGTGAAGAGAAAGTTCACGTGATCGCAGCTTATGTTTATAGCTTGTCAAACAAGTAATTAGATGTGAGTAATGCTAAGGCCTCGAAGACTTCGAGGCCTTTTTTTTAAAGTGCTAAAACCGTCTTTTAACGGTAAAATGGCGCAAATTTTTTGAATGGGTATCTGACATGAGCGAACAACAAGCCTGGTATAAGCAGTTCTGGCCTTGGTTTTTAATTATTCTTCCTTTATGTGCCGTCGTCGCAAGTTTTACCACACTAAAAATTGCCCTTACGAACTCGGACTCTTTAGTCGCCGAGGATTACTACAAAGATGGCAAAGCCATTAATATGGACTTAAGTAAAGTAAAGTATGCCAAACAAATAGGCATGAATTTTTTACTCGAACAAACTAATAATGAAATTCTACTGACGCAACAAGGTGGTCCCGCTTCTCAAGCTGCGCTGAAAGTCGAGTTCTACCATCCAACCATTGCCGACAGAGACATCAAGCTCACCGCTACAGCCGATGCCAGTAATGTGTATCGCATTACCGTGCCTGCCACACTCATCGGCCCTTGGGAAGTGCGTCTGGAAAGTTACGATGGCAAATGGCGCATTCACCAACGCGTTGAATTAAAAGATCATGTCCAACTTTGGCTGAACTGATTGTGGTTGAATTGATTTAGTTAAATAAGAATTGCTATGACACATCCAAGTTGTTTTCACTGCCAAGAGCCCGTGCTGACGGGCCAGCAGTTTGTGACTCGCATTAATGATCGTGATGAACTCATGTGTTGCCCTGGTTGCCAGGCGGTTTCTCAGGCGATTGTGGATGCGGGATTGCTCAGTTACTACAAGTTTCGCACTGAGCCAGGCAGTAAACAGAACGCCCTCGTCCCCGAAGCCTTAACGCAATTTAGCGCCTATGACTTGCCTGAAGTGCAGCAAGACTTTGTCCATTCTGAGGACAATATCGAGTCAGTGTCACTTTCTATCGATGGCATCACCTGCGCGGCCTGTGCTTGGTTAATTGAGCACAAAGTAAAACAACTAACGGGCGTGAGCCAAGTGCTCGTCAACTCGACCACCCAAAGGGCGATGATCAGTTGGGATAAACGCACGGTAAAACTCAGCGATATCCTCGGGCAAATTAGCCGTATTGGTTATCAAGCCGCGCCCTATCAAGTCGATGAGCAAGAGCTCAACAACAAACTCAATAGCCGTAAGTTTTTATTGCGCTTAGGCTTAGCGGGTTTTGCGACCATGCAGGTGATGATGTTCGCCCTCGCCCTCTACACAGGCTACTTCACCGATTTAGATGTGCAGTATCGGGATTATTTCCGTTGGGTCAGCATGCTTTTTGCCACCCCCGTAGTGCTTTATTCGGCGCAGCCCTTCTATTTCAGTGCTATTCGTACCCTACTCAGCGGCAAACTCAATATGGATGTGTCTGTCTCCATTGCGATTGGCGGCGCATACGTTGCCAGTTGTTTTGCCACAGTAAATGGCACAGGCGAAGTGTATTTTGAATCTGTGTCCATGTTTACCTTCTTCCTGTTACTCGGGCGCTACTTCGAACAAAAAGCTAGGCAAAAGGCCTCGGTCAGCTCGAGTAATTTGCATAAGTTAGTGCCGCTCACGGCGCACTTAATGAACGACAATGGTCAGGAAGAAATTCCCGCCAAAAAATTACGCCTCAATGATGTGATCCTCGTCAAACCGGGGGAAATGATTGCAGCCGATGGTGTGGTGATTGAAGGTCACACTAGCATCAATGAAGCTATGCTCACCGGCGAGCAAATGCCAATTGAAAAAACTCTTGCTAGCCAAGTTTACGCAGGCACAATCAACGTCGACCAGCCCATCAAAGTCAGCGTCACAGCGCTGGGGCAAGACCAACTCGTGGCTGAGATTATTAGACTGCAGGAGCTTGCATCCAATACTAAACCTGCAATTGCGCTATTAGCCGATAAATTATCGCGCTATTTCTCGGGCACAATCCTGACCATAGCGACAATCACCTATTTGGTCTGGCATCAAATTTCCCCAGAGGATGCCTTTTGGGTAACGCTATCGGTTCTGGTTGCTACTTGCCCTTGCGCCTTAGCACTGGCCACACCGACCGCTGTCACCTGCGCGACAGCTATTTTTACTCGCCTTGGGATTATTACTCGCAAAGCCGGTGTATTTGAAAAACTGCCACAGATCAAACATGTTGTCTTTGATAAAACCGGCACCCTCACCTGTGGTACCCTCTCTATCGGGCAAACGCAGTGCATGGCCGATTTAACCAATACGCAAGCCTTAGCCATTGCCGCAGCACTAGAAGCAGGCTCTCGCCACCCGATTGCCGCGGCATTTGCCATGTTTGCCGATAATGCACTGGTTGCCGAAGAGGTTCACCATGAAGTTGGCTTTGGCGTTAGAGGCCGTATTGATGGCACTGATTACTTCATTGGCAATGCAGTATTTACCGGCGCGAGTATTGATAGTCGTGATCCAACCCAAAAGATTTGGTTAGCACGTTCAGCCAATAATCAGCTTGAAGTACTGGCAAGCTTTGAAATTCAAGACAATATTCGCCAAGACAGCAAAGCTACAATTGAGATGTTAAAGCAGCAAGGTTGCCGCATCAGTATTGCCAGCGGCGATAGCTCAGGACACGTACATCAACTGGCAAAAGAGCTGGGGATTGACGATGTGCACAGCGGCTTAACGCCTGCAGATAAACTTGCCCTCGTGACCCGATTACAACAGCATACAAGGGTTGCCATGTTTGGCGATGGCATCAACGATGCGCCTGTGCTTGCGGGCGCCGATTTGTCGGTGGCTATGGGCAGCGGCAGTGCTATCGCGAAAAACAGTGCCGATTTAATTTTATTGGGGGATCATCTGTCCCGCTTCACCCAAGCCGTTAGCGTCGCGAAACTGACGACACAGATTATCAGACAAAATTTAGCGTGGGCGCTGGGTTACAACGCCCTGATCTTGCCCTTAGCCGTTACCGGCCATGTCGCACCTTATATCGCCGCCATTGGCATGTCGGCGAGTTCTTTGATTGTGGTCGGTAATAGCCTGAGATTATTGCGGGTTAAAGTGTGATCACAATAAAAGTAAAACCAGAATAGTAAGAGGTCATTATGGAAATTATTTATGTGCTTATCCCCATTGCCATGATCTTTGTCGCCATCGCTGTAATGGTATTTTTTTGGGCGGTGAAATCCGAACAATTTGACGATTTAGACCGCCAAAGTGTGTCGATATTATTCGACGAAGATACTGTTAAACCAAACAGCCATCCCGTGCCTGAGAAAGAGAAAGCCGAAGCAGCGCAAGAAAAAGGCATGCCGCTGTGATTGATTACGCAGTGATTGAGTACAATGTCACTGGGGCTTTTCTGGTAGGGCTCATGGGCGCCGCACATTGCTTTGGCATGTGTGGCGGTTTAGTGGGCGCTTTCTCAGCCCAAATCCCCAATGGCAAAACAGGTAATCTGCTGGCGCATCAGCTCAAGTATCTACTGAGTTACAACCTTGGGCGTATTTTGAGTTACACCTTAGCGGGCGGCTTAGTGGGCGCTTCGGCGGCAGGTCTTGGTCACTTATTTGAACTGGATACGTATTTGATTGTGCTGCGTATCATTGCCGGACTGATGATGATCGCAACAGGGCTGTATATCGCCAAAATTTGGGTTGGAATAGTGCAGATTGAGCGCGTCGGTCAATGGTTATGGCGATATTTAAAACCCATAGCGCAACGGCTTGTGCCTATCCAAAATCCGAGCCAAGCGGTCATGGCAGGATTCATTTGGGGCTGGCTCCCCTGCGGCCTTGTCTATAGCACCTTAACCTGGTCGGTCGCATCTGGCTCTGCCAGCCAAGGCGCCTTGATTATGTTGGCCTTTGGATTAGGCACCTTACCCGCCCTATTGAGTGCTGGTGTTGCGGCAAAACGCCTCGCTGCTTGGGTTCAACAGAAAACCGTTAGACTATTGAGCGGCTTACTGTTAATTGCGTTTGGTGGTCAAACTTTATATATCGCACTCGCGCAGCTAAACTAGCCCAAGTGAGTGAATTGGTTTAACATGGCTGCAGTGGATAAACTTGAGAATCAACATGACAATTGAACAAAATAAGAATCGTCGTCCTGCCGCTAGCGGATGCACAATCCATTGTCACGATTGCAGTATGGGTACCCTTTGTATTCCTTTTACCCTCAATGCAAGTGAGCTAGATCAGCTCGATGATATTATTGAGCGTAAAAAGCCGATCCAAAAAGGCGAGCAAATTTTTAAATCGGGTGATGCGTTAAAATCCCTGTTTGCGATCCGCTCTGGCACCATCAAAAGTTACACTATTACTGAGCAAGGCGATGAGCAGATCACCGGCTTCCACTTAGCGGGTGATGTGATTGGTTTTGACGGTATCCACGCCCAGTTGCACCAGAGTTTTGCACAGGCACTCGAGACCTCCATGGTCTGTGAGATCCCCTTTAATATCCTCGATGAACTTTCAGGCACTATGCCTAAATTGCGTCAGCAGATCATGCGCCTGATGAGCAATGAGATCATGAGCGATCAAGAAATGATCCTGCTACTCAGCAAGAAAAATGCCGAAGAACGTCTGGCAGCCTTTATCAGCAATTTGGCTAATCGTTTTGGTAGCCGTGGCTTCTCGCCCAAAGAATTCCGCTTAACCATGACCCGCGGTGACATTGGTAATTATCTCGGTTTGACCGTAGAGACCATCAGTCGCTTACTTGGTCGTTTCCAAAAATCAGGCTTGATTGAAGTTAAGGGTAAGTACATTACTATCCTCGACTCGCAAGAGCTGAATCTGTTAGCGGGTAATTCGCGCATAGCGAGGTAGTTCACCGCAAGAGTGTTTGCTGCAATAAAGTTAAGCGCAGCATAATAGTTAAGTGCAAGAGAGTTACGCGCTAGGTCCTTGTCATGAATGGCAAATACAATTCAGTTGAAAAACCGGGACTGGCTAGACATGTCATACAGATTAAGGCATGATTTTAAAGCGAGTTTTAATCAATTTCGAATGAGTTTGATCTAGAACAATACAGCTAACTGCCAAAGGCTCATGATGATATTGAGCCTATGACTAAAGGAACCTCCCATGAAGGATTATCAAAAAATACTGGTTGTGGTTGACCCTACCACAGAGAACCAAGTTGCCCTAGCACGAGCGGTGACCTTGGCCAGTAAATGCAACGCTCAAGTCACTGTGTTTCTTTCTATCTTCGACTTTTCCTATGAGATGACTTCGATTCTGTCGAATCAAGAGCGCGAAGCCATGCGCCAAGGCGTCATAGATCAACGTCTCGCTTGGATCCAAGACTTACTCGCCGCTTACACTCATCTGCAACTCAATATTGATACCCAAGTCATTTGGCATAACCGCCCCTTCGAAAGCATTATTAATCATGCGATTTCAGGGCAATACGATTTGATTGTTAAAGGTACCCATGCCCACGACAAACTCAAAGCGGTGATCTTCACCCCAACCGATTGGCATTTAATGCGTAAAGCCCCTGTGCCTGTGTTGATGGTGAAAGCCCATGACTGGCCAGCAGCGGGAAAAATCCTTTGCGCTGTGAATGTGGCAACCGAAGATACCGATCATCAAATGCTTAACGGTAAAATCATTGAGCATGCAAAAGATTTAGCGGATAAGTTCTCTGCCGAAGTGCATTTAGTCAATGGCTATCCCGGCACGCCGGTAAACTTAGCCATTGAATTACCAGACTTTGATGCCCAGTCTTACAACGAAACCATTCGCATGCAGCATGAACAGCGGGTGAGTTACCTTGCTGGCGCTTATGATATCGATCCAAATCATTGCCATGTGAAAGAAGGTTTGCCAGAGGATGTGATCCCTGAGCTTGCTGAAAAACTCGATGCCGAATTGGTGATCTTAGGCACTGTCGGTCGCACCGGATTTTCAGCGGCACTGATTGGCAATACCGCAGAGCATGTTATCGATAGCATCAACTGCGATTTACTGGCCATCAAACCCGACGGCTACAAATCACCGTTAGAAGAAGCCTAAGCGATACGCGGCACTTTACCCCGCCAAAGATAGCTGGAATAATACGCGCCCTGAAACTGAGTTACTGGGCGCTTTTTTATGCTTGAAGCTATATCTGAAGTTACGGCAAATCCTATGTCTGAAGAATTATCAAAAAAACACACTACCCGTCTGAATAAATTACAGAAACGTCTGCGTCGTGAAGTGGGTAGCGCAATCGCCGATTACAATATGATTGAAGATGGCGATAAGATCATGTGCTGCCTCAGTGGCGGTAAAGACAGCTATGCAATGCTCGATATTTTGATGAATCTGCAGCAACGCGCGCCCATTCAGTTTGAAATCATTGCGGTTAATTTAGATCAGAAGCAACCCGGCTTTCCTGAGCATGTGCTGCCCGCCTATTTAGATAAGCTCAATGTGCCTTATCACATCCTCGAGAAAGACACTTACTCGATAGTGAAAGATAAAATCCCTGAAGGTAAAACTACCTGCTCCCTGTGCTCTCGCCTACGCCGCGGTACGCTCTATGGCTTTGCCCAGCACATCGGCGCCACTAAAATCGCCCTAGGCCACCACAGGGATGACATTATCGAGACCTTGTTCTTGAACATGTTCTTTGGCGGCAAGATGAAAGCTATGCCACCAAAGCTACTGTCGGATGATGGTGCTAATGTGGTCATTCGCCCTCTGGCCTATTGCCGTGAAAAAGATCTCGAAGAATATGCCAACTTAAGAGAATTCCCGATCATCCCCTGTAACTTGTGTGGCTCGCAGGAAAACTTAAAGCGCGCCGCAGTCAAAGACATGCTTAATCAGTGGGATAGACAGTACCCTGGTCGTATTGAAACGATTTTCACCGCCATGCAAAACACCGCACCATCACAGGGTGTTGACCGTGAGCAGTTCGACTTTGTGTCTCTAACGCGTGACCCAGATGCGCCTATGCGTGGTGATGTTGCCGAAGCCAATCTGCCCGCATTCGATTTCCTTGATATCGCCAACAGCGGCCGTATCGATTTGGATGCGGCAAAACGCATTGATATCGTTAACACTTATGAAGTCTAACTAAGTTTGAATTAGCGCCCTAGTCAGTAAAACAAGTTAACCCAACGAAAGTAAGCAAGATAAATTAGCAAAACAAAAATGCCCACATGATGTGGGCATTTTTATGACTACAAAATAAGTTAAGACTGCCGACACTATCTTTGAGCCCGTGCTTCTGAATCGATTTTTTTCAAGATGCCAATTCAACGAGGCAAAGAGGATCACTTCACCCAAGGACTCAAGACTAATGGCTGGGCACTGAAGCTTAGCGTAGTGATGTTTTCAAGTTCATTCGCGGCTAATTTATAACTGCCCTTAACGGCTTGTTCACGGCCATTAAGGTGTACATACACTTCTTGCTCGGGTTGGAATTCAAAGTTAAGGCCGGCAATGGACTCCCTAAAATAACGCATCGGGAAGCCTTGCATGGCGCCAAGCAGCGTGTCCATTTCGGTCACAATTTGCTGTAAACGCGCTTTATCGTACTCGGCTAATGTCTGCTTAGCTCTGACTTGCATCGCGATAGCGCATCCCTCAGCACTGCCGGCAAAATTGAGATTAACCAAGGCACGCTGATCTTTTAAATCATCATCTAAGGGAATAAATAACCGCTGAGCATAGGTATACGTCAATGGCGTTGATGTTTTTTCACTGGAAATAGAACCGCTTTGGATCAAACAGTTCTTTTGCATTGGAACACTAAAAGCCACTTCTACGAGTTGATAACCGCCCTTGTTGACTTGTTTTAACCTATCATAAAAACCTTTATATTCAAGGGATACAGTTTCAGCAGCGGCGCTAGTGGCCAGTAAACAGAGGCCACTAAACAACAGTTTTTTATACATCGACATTCACCAAATATTTTTCATTATGACGTAACATATCAAGCAGCTCATCAATATAAGCTTCTTGTCTTTCAGAATAATTCACGAGTCCGTAAATCAATTGATCCGCTGTCGGCTCTAGCTCCTGTGAGCGCAAATCGGCACGGATAGAACGAAATAGCGCATAGGCTGTATTGGAATTTAAATTGCGCATGTAGGACGAAACGGACTCGTCGACCGATGAAAACACTTTCACCTCATGGCTCTTACCAGATCCCCGTGAAGATGGCACTATGCCGCAGCCAGCAGTAAAACACCATTCACCAAAAAAGTTAAAGCCTTCACGGGCAAAACGTGAGCTACCCCAACCGGATTCATTCGCAGCTTGGATCAGCACCATAGATTCAGGCACAATATCGACGCGCTTTAGTAAGCTTGCCAAGGATTTAGCATCGACGTTTCGCGCCGCATATTGGTATTTGTCGAATAGCGTATTGAGCTGCCCGAGTTGGGTCTCAGATAAACTCTTGCCATTCTCAACCAAAGCGAGCATTTCACTGACAAACTCGCGTTCCATCGAGATGATGGCATTCTGCTGCTGCACAATCGGCCGCAGAAAATCAAAAAAGGCTTTCTTCTTTTCGGTGATATCGTTGATCGCAGAGAAGTCAGGAACTTGCGTAACAGGGTCGACAGCGTCAACGAGTTGGGTCGCAATGGCAGATGAATCATTCGTGTTTGGAATGATCCAAACGCGCAATGCAAAAATCGCCACTATGACCATGGCTAATGCCAATGTAAACGAACCGATTCTACCTGTTTTCAATAGTTCACCTTAAGTGTGACGCCCGTATTGGGCAAATAAAGGGCGGATTATAAGCTATTTGTCAGATTTAACGAAATGTGCCCGCCGTCACTGTCATTAATCACGCATCTGGCACATTAACTCAGGTACAATATTGCGCCTAAGTCGCGATTCTAAATCCGTGTATACGTGCTTGCCGTATGACAGTCGATAATAGATGCAAGCTTTCGACTGAGCTTTTATACTAAGGTTCCTTAACGCAGTTAAATTGCACAGTAGCGCTTACGTCATTGCGCTTTGTACGTAATCAGTGATGACAGTAACATTCATTTTTCGGGTATTCAGGAAGGAAGAACCCAGATGCAGCATTTGATGTTAAATCAATTTGAACGTGTCGTCGCCATTGGCGGAGGCCATGGTTTAGGCCGAGTATTATCGTCACTCGATTTTTTAGGCAGCCGTTTAACGGGAATTGTCGCGACCACAGATAACGGTGGCTCTACCGGTAGACTCAGAGCCGAGCAGGACTGTATTGCCTGGGGCGATTTACGCAACTGCTTATCCCATCTAGCCAATCGCCCTTCCGTCGGCTCACAACTATTCGAATACCGTTTCCAAGGTGAAACTGAACTCAGCGGCCATAATCTGGGTAATCTTATTTTACTGGCGCTTGATCAGCTGTGCGTTCGTCCATTAGAAGCAGTTAATCTCATCCGTAATTTACTCAAGATTGAAACCCAGCTGATCCCTATGTCTGAACAACCCACACACTTAGTGGCTCTGCAAGCCTGTGGTAGTAAAGTATTTGGCGAGATCAATGTCGACAGTATGGATGAAGCACCTATCGCGCTCTGCCTTGAGCCACAGGTCGATGCAACTTTTGAAGCCTGTGAGGCTGTACGGCACGCAGATTTAATCATTTTAGGCCCTGGCAGCTTCTTAACCAGCATTATGCCGCCGCTGCTATTACCTAAGTTTGCAAAAAGCCTAGCCGCTACTAAAGCTCAAGTGATCTTTATCGATAACCTTGCAGAGGAAGCCTCACCCGCGGGTCGATTTAGTATTGAGCAACGTATCGCTTGGTGCCATCAAGTGATTGGCAAGCCCATCATTCACAAAGTGTTACGTCATGGCGAACAAACGCGTTTAGGACCACTCATTAACTATTTTCCGTTGAAGAATCGCCATAACCCGAATTTACATGATCAAGCGAACCTATTAGATGCATTAAGCGCCCTGCTGCGAATTAAATCTGAGCTCACGCTGCAATCGCAGGAGCCTCTCGCGCTTAGCTGCTAATCACTGAATAGCCCGCACATACTGAAAAACATAAAGGACAGCAAATGCTGTCCTTTATGTTTAAGGCTAAAGAAAAATTCCTTTAGCCTCTTTCTATAACCTAATAAGCCTTACAATACTTGCGCTATCGCTTTGCAGATCACTGGCATATTGGTCTTAGTCATACCTGCAACGCTAATGCGTCCTGAACCAACGATATAAACCCCAAACTCGTCTTTCAAGCGCGCCACTTGGGCTTTATTCAAACCAGAGAAACTGAACATACCATTTTGGCGAGAAATAAAGCTAAAGTCCTGAGTCACGCCTTCAGCCTTTAAGCTTTCAACGAACAAGGTACGCATTTCGGCGATACGCTCACGCATCTCTTTAACTTCCTGCACCCACATGGCTTTCAGGGCTGCGTCATTTAAGATAGTGCTGACGATCAGCGCGCCATGTGCTGGCGGATTAGAATAGTTTGCACGTATGGTACGTTTCACTTGGCTAAAGGCACGCACGGCAGCATCAGCATCTTCAGCCACCACAGTTACGGCGCCGATACGTTCGTTGTACAAACCAAAGTTTTTAGAGAAAGAGTTAGCAACCAGCAGCTCCGGCACTTTTGATGCCACTAAACGAAGACCAGCCGCATCTTCTTCAATTCCAGCACCAAAACCTTGGTATGCAAAGTCAAACAATGGCACAAGTTTCTTATCGGCACACAATTGGGCTACGAGTTCCCATTGCGCCAAGGTTAAATCGATACCTGTTGGGTTATGGCAGCAACCGTGTAGCAACACAACATCGCCTGCATTCGCGTGAGACAAGTCCGTCATCATGGTATCAAAATCGATATCATGGGCTTCTGCTTTGTAATAACCGTATTCTTTAACGGCTAAACCCGCAGTTTCAAAAATGTTTTGATGGTTGGCCCACGTTGGATTGCTGACCCAAATAGTGTGCGAATCGGTATTACGCAGTAAAAACTCAGCAGCAATACGCAGTGCACCTGTGCCGCCCGGGGCTTGCGCTGTGGCAGCACGGCCAGAAGTGATTAATGCACTGCCCTCACCGAATAACAATGTTTGTACAACATGGTTATACGCTTGCACGCCTTCAATGCCTAAATAGTTTTTGGTCTTCTCTTGCTCAAGTAAAATAGCCTCGGCTTTTTTCACTGAAGTCAGCACTGGAGTTTGTCCAGCCTCATCCTTATAAATACCGACACCCAGATTAACTTTATCCTGACGGTGATCAGCCTTAAAGGTATCAGTTAAACCAAGAATGGGATCTGCGGGTGCGAGTAATACTTGAGAGAAAATCATGACTACGTATCCTAATTATGCGCGTGTAGGGGAAATTTCGGCTTATTTATACCACTGTCTTTAAGGGGGGAATAGCGACTTAAGCACCTTCTCAGGGAAATTCTTACGCCATTGTAGATTTAACAGTAAAAGTTCAATTTTTTTATGTAATTATAAGCATAAACGGAAAATTGCTTTAATAAAGTTATTTATAACATCTAGATCACAAAATCCTGTAATTTTATCTTGTAGAAAAGAATCGCGCTGACGTCGCAATACTGAATGAATAAAATGTGAGTGGAATCTATAGCTAATTCTAACTTAGCCGAGTAATCATCTTAAATGCCACTAAGTGAGCCAGTGGCATTCGGCTTTGAGGATCTATAAAGCAAAAAAGCCCTGACATCAGTCAGGGCTTTTCTGTTTTTTGGTACCCGAGGCCAGACTTGAACTGGCACGCTGTTACCAGCGAGGGATTTTAAATCCCTTGTGTCTACCGATTCCACCACTCGGGCAAACTCTTTATATTAACGACGTGAATCGTGTCATTAATACGTTAATCTATGGAGGCGCGACCCGGAGTCGAACCGAGATCGACGGATTTGCAATCCGCAGCATAGCCATTCTGCCATCGCGCCCAAATTGCCAAATTAATTAAAATTTGGAGCGACATATCGGGTTCGAACCGATGACCTATACCTTGGCAAGGTATCGCTCTACCAACTGAGCTAATGTCGCCTATCATTGCGCTTAATCATTAGAAGCCATGCTAGGCATGCTTTCCCCTGACTGCGGATTGGCATTCTACCGATTTAGACCTCAGAGTCAATCAACAATTTTTAAAAAATGATCTAAGCCGTATCGTTTGCCCAATAAACCGCCATAAGTCAGCAAAGTTGATGTTTCCTTCATCAATTTAGGCTTTTTTGCCGATACTAACGCCGAGCGGCAGATGATTAAGTGAGGCAGAAAAGCTGTGGTTGATTGTGAGGATTGAGTCGAACTCAATTAAATTGCCTGAGTATAGAAAACAAAAGCGCCCTACTGGGCGCTTTATGTGAAGGTTATTAACGCAGCTAACTTATGCCGGCAGAGATAGCGTCGTTAAACCTAACATAGTTTGCATTACACCAACCACTTGGCAGCTGTAACCAAACTCGTTGTCATACCATACATAAAGAATGGCACGCTTGCCTTCTGCGATAGTCGCTTGTGAATCAATCACGCCCGCGTAGCGAGAACCCACTAAATCGCTCGATACAATCTCAGTAGAGTCGGTGTAATCGATTTGATTTTGTAGTGGTGATTGCAGCGCCGTATCTTTCAGGTACTCATTCAGCTCATCTTTACTAGTTTCAGCATTCAAGTTCATGCTGATGATGGCCATAGAAACGTTTGGCGTTGGCACGCGAATCGCGTTACCGGTTAACTTACCCGCTAACACAGGCAGCGCTTTAGCAACGGCTTTAGCAGCACCCGTTTCAGTGATCACCATGTTTAATGGTGCACTGCGGCCACGGCGGTCAGCGGTGTGATAGTTATCAATCAAGTTTTGATCGTTGGTATAAGAGTGAATCGTCTCAACATGACCATTCTCAATACCATATTTATCATTCACAGCTTTCAGTACAGGCGTAATAGCGTTGGTCGTACAGCTTGCCGCAGAAACGATAATGTCTTCTGGGGTAATGTCGCCTTCATTCACACCGTAAACGATGTTCTTGATTGCGCCTTTTGCAGGAGCAGTCAGCAATACTTTGCTAGCACCAGGGCTCTTAAGGTGTAAACCAAGACCCGCTTCATCTTTCCAAATACCAGTGTTATCAACAACGAGTGCATCGCTGATATCGTATTTAGTGTAATCCACTTCATCAGGCGAGTTTGCATAAATCACTTGGATATAGGTACCGTTGGCGATGATGGCATTGTTCTCTTCGTCAACTTCCACAGAACCATTAAAAGGACCATGGACTGAGTCACGACGTAATAAACTGGCACGTTTCTCTAAATCACCTTTCTTACCGCCACGTAATACGATAGCGCGTAATCTTAACTTATTGCTGCGGCCTGTGCGTTCAATCAGCAGGCGTGCTAATAAGCGACCGATACGGCCAAAACCATAAAGCACAACATCACGCGGTGCGACATCATCAGCATGGTCGATGGCATCGGCCAACTCTTTTGCCATATAGCTTTCAATTTCACTGACATCGGTGTGATCACGCCAGTAATTGACTGCAAGCTTACCAATATCCACTTTACATTGTTTAACTGCGAGTTTGCTCAAAGCTTGAACGAAGGGGAAACTCTCGCGTAAACGTAATTTTTCACCGACATGACGACGAACTAAACGGTGCGCTTTAATGATTTCAATCGTAGAAGCATTGAGTAACGGCTTGCCGTAGACCACGACTTCAACGCCTTGGTTACGGTACAACTTGCCTAACAAAGGCTGCATCGCCTCTGCCATTTCAAAACGTTCTTGCCAACTTTGTAGGTGTTTATCAGCGCTCATTTACAGATCCTTTATCTCACTTTTCAATAAAATGTACTGAAAGGTTTGAGTAACATGACGAAAAGACCAATAATCTAATGCGGGTTTTAGGGAAAACCCTGTTTTGGTCGGCGCCATTGTAATGAAAGTCGCGCTGTGTTGCCAGTAAGATATTTTCTGTAAATCTGTAATTTTATTAGAAAAATTATCGTTTGGAGAGTGTTTTGAGACAAAATCTAGTAATAATTACATCATTTACCTTAGGGATGAGCCTTTTTGGTCTTTTCGGTTGTGATAATGACCGAAATATCTCAGCAATTTGTAAAAATAATCCTGAAATTTGTGCCGATTTGCATAAGGATGGCTGGTGTTTGGCCGAAAAAACCAAACTTATCCAGAACCGCTACGAATTAAAAGACAACGAAAAACCCACAGGCAAACAACTCTACCTGCAATTGACCTATCTTGAGGATTACAGCCGCTGCATTGAACTCGCCTCTGGCGTGCAGCATATCATCCACACCAATCGCACCGCTGATAGAGCCAGAGCCTTTAGATTAAGCACCCAGAATTTAAGCTTGCTACAAGATCAAACCCGCGAGCGACAAGATCCTTTCATGTCCTATTACCAATGGACGCGCTTTGGCGATACCGCGGCGCTAAATCGATTGTTAGAACATGAAAACGCCGGCGAAGTGACTGACTCTTTCTTACTTGCCCAAGTCGCCACCTATTACAGCAATCGAAATGCCATTAAAGCGCAACAACTCTATCTTAAGGTCTTTGAAGACATCCAATACGATGATTTCGACGTTAACTGGTTACTTGGGCTTGCATCAGCCTATCGCCAGCAACAGGTATTCGATAAAGCCTATATGCTGACGAAGGCAAATTTACTACTTACGCAGCAGAAGTATTCAGAGGAAAAAATGCTAGCCTTGCTCGGTGGCAATAAAACGCTGGCGACTGAACTCGATTTAAAAGCCCAAGCCCTTATCGATGCGCTAAAAAACGGGACTTATTCTCAGAGTCCAGTAAGACAATGGCTTGATCCTCAAGCGGTTGACAAAGCGCCTACGGCAACTGAGGCTGTACCGCCTGCGCTTGTCGAAAAAACAGACTAAGCAACTGATGGCAAAATGTTTGCCATCTTGTAATTTTTTACCCAATTAACGCGTAAAAAATGGCGATTTCGCGACCGATGTAAAAAAAATACCTAATTTGTTAATCAAGACAGCGGTAAAATGCCGATTTAACTTGACGATAGCTGTCAGTTTGGTAATTTTACTACCAGTTGAATTTTATAATCACCAGAGGGATATGAGATGACTATCCGTGTAGCAATAAATGGCTATGGCCGTATCGGTAGAAACGTATTACGCGCCTTGTACGAAAGCGAAAAAGCTTATCCAATCAAGATTGTCGCTATTAATGATTTAGGCGACGCTTCAATCAACGCTCACCTGACAAAATACGATTCTGTTCACGGTCGTTTCAATGCCAAAGTTGACCATGATGCCGAAGCTATTTATGTGAATGGCGATAAGATCCTCACTTTCCAAGAACGTGATCCTGCAAAACTGCCATGGGCGGAATTGCAAGTTGACGTGGTTTTCGAATGTACCGGTATCTTCACTTCTAAAGAAACTGTTCAACCACATTTAACCGCTGGCGCGAAGAAAGTGATTATTTCTGCTCCAGGTAAAAACGTCGATGCCACTGTTGTTTACGGCGTGAACAACAACGTGCTGACGTCAGACATGACAGTGATTTCAAATGCTTCTTGTACAACTAACTGTTTAGCGCCTTTTGCTAAGCCGTTAAATGACGAGATTGGTATTGAATCAGGCCTGATGACCACGATTCACGCTTATACCAACGATCAACGTTTATCTGACGTGTACCACACAGATTTACGTCGTGCCCGTGCAGCAGCACTGTCAATGATCCCAACTAAAACTGGCGCTGCTGCTGCTGTAGGTTTGGTTGTACCTGAATTACAAGGTAAGTTCGACGGTCTAGCGGTTCGTGTACCTACAGTTAACGTATCACTGGTGGATTTATCTTTCATCGCTGCCCGTGATACGACAGTTGAAGAAGTGAATGCCATTATCGAACGTGCTGCTAGCGTTGCGCCATTGAGCGAAGTGTTAGCAGTAAACAAAGAGCCATTGGTGTCTATCGACTTTAACCACAATGCGTTCTCTTCAAACTTTGACGCCACTCAAACCCGTGTAAACGGTCGTTTAGTGAAAGTGATGTCTTGGTATGATAACGAGTGGGGATTCAGTAACCGTATGTTAGATAACGCGGTTGCACTGATGAACGCAAAGTAATCTAGTCACTAGATCCTGCGTTACTCAATCAAGCCTCGCATTTGCGGGGCTTTTTATTGCCTTAAATTCCAGCCATAAAAAATCCCCACTCTATGGCCTGTCTCTTCTACACAAATCCCTCAGTTTGCCCCGGGGGATTTTTTTGAACCATTTTCAATTACCCTGATCTGATCCTGACCTTTTGTTTCAGATACCACATACCATGTTTTTAAGTGAACCATCACTCTGGGCACAGAGCATTTTTCAGCGCGCACAATTAGGGGATGTACGAAGGACCAAACGGCTTGTACAGTTGGCAGCCCAACTTGCAGCTCATACAGGACAATCTATCGTGCAATCCCTTTCATCCAGTGCAGACATTGAAGCCGCTTATCGCTTTGTCCGTAACGAGCATATCAATCCAGCAGCGATTGCTGAGGCAGGTTTTGCTGCCACAGTGCAAGCCTGCGAACCATTTGACTGCCTACTGGCGCTGGAAGACACCACGTCGTTGGAGTTCACCCACCCAAGTGTCGAGGAAGAACTTGGACATACCACGTCCCACAAACATTCCAGCGGGCTGGAAGCGCACACGGTTTTATTGTTTGCACCCAAGGCGCAGCAGGTCGTTGGACTGATTGAGCAGCATCGCTGGGCACGCGACCGCGAGGCCTATGGCCAGAAAAAACAACGTGCCAAACGTGATTATGAACAGAAAGAAAGTTACAAATGGCAACGGGCTTCAGCAGCGATGGCGACTCGCTTGGGACCACAGATGCAGAAGGTGATTTCGGTTTGTGACCGTGAAGCCGATATCATCGAATACCTGCGCTTTAAAACCGATACACAACAACGGTTTATTGTACGCTCGATGCAAAGCCGCTGTATTGAAGAAGACCAGCACAAACTCTATGCGTTTAGTGAGACGCTGCAAAGTGCCGGTGAGCGGATGATACAGGTGCAACAAAAAGGCGGTCGCAAAGCCAGAGTTGCGCACTGTGATATCCGCTTTACGCCCATTACCGTGAAGGTTCCGGCGAATAAAACGGGCCAGTCTGTGCCGCTGTTTTATGTGGGTTGTCAGGAGAAAGACAGCGTAGATGGCCTCTGTTGGCACCTGCTGACGACTGAGGTAGTCACAACAGCAGAGCAGGCGCAACAAATTCTTGATTACTACGAGCGCCGCTGGCTGATTGAAGACTTCCATAAATCCTGGAAAACGGGCGGTACGCAGGTGGAAGACTTACGGATGCAAAGCAAAGACAACCTGGAGCGGATGATTGTGATTCTGGCATTTATTGCCACGCGCATCCAGCAACTGCGTTGTTACGCAGGCCAAGCTGAACAAGCGAAAAAACGGTCTTGCGATAGCCTGTTAAGCCCATTGGCCTGGAAGTTGTTATGGCTAAAGACGGAAAAAAGACAACTGCCCGAGCAAGTCCCCAGTGTGCATTGGGCTTACTTAAGGTTAGGAAAACTCGCGGGCTGGAATGACAGCAAACGAAGCGGAATTGTGGGCTGGGAAAGGTTATGGCAAGGATGGTTTAAACTGCAAACCATCCTTGAAGGTTACCAGCTAGCCTTGTCTCTTGAGCAAAAGATGTGATCAAGAGACAGACTCTATGGCGGGGATTTTTATGACACTGGAGAACAGCTAAAGAACTGACTTAGCCATGCTTAGGCATTACCCTTCACTTTCATATTCAGTGTCTTGGCAAAATCCAGCATACGCGTCAGCGGGATTAGCGCTTTAACTCTTAAGTCTTCATCCACAAATATCTCATGGGTGGTTTTATCGCTGTCGGCGAGTGACGCTTCAATCGCCTGTAGTCCGTTCATCGCCATCCAAGGACAGTGAGCACAACTCTTACAGGTTGCGCCATTTCCGCCCGTTGGCGCTTCGATTAAGATTTTACCTGGCGCCGCCTGCTGCATTTTATAGAAGATGCCGCGATCGGTTGCCACGATAAAACGCTCATTTGGCATAGTCTGCGCCGCTTTGATCAATTGACTGGTCGAGCCAACGGCATCGGCCATCGCCACCACACTGGCTGGCGACTCAGGATGTACAAGGATAGCTGCATCGGGGTAAACACTTTTCATATCGCGCAGCGCGTTCGATTTAAACTCGTCGTGAACAATACAATCGCCCTGCCACATCAACATGTCGGCGCCCGTCTGTTTAGCAATATAGCTGCCTAAATGACGATCGGGTCCCCAAATGATCTTTTTGCCTTCGCTGTCTAAGTGCTCAACGATTTCGAGAGCAATACTTGAGGTCACCACCCAATCGGCGCGCGCTTTAACCGCAGCCGAGGTATTGGCGTAAACCACCACAGTATGATCTGGGTGCGCGTCGCAGAAAGCGCTGAACTTATCAATCGGACAACCTAAATCCAATGAACAGGTCGCTTCAAGGGTCGGCATTAGGATAGTTTTTTCAGGGCTTAAAATCTTGGCGGTTTCACCCATAAACTTGACCCCAGCAACGATTAAGGTTTTTGCTGGGTGATCGCGGCCAAAGCGCGCCATTTCTAAGGAGTCTGAAACACAGCCGCCGGTTTCTTCGGCAAGGGCTTGGATTTCAGGATCGGTATAATAGTGGGCAACCAGAACGGCATCTTTTTCAATGAGCAGTTGCTTGATACGTGCCTTATAGTCGGCTTTTTGCGTATCGGACAAAGGCACTGGCTTAGGCGGAAACGGGTAATCAATGGTTTCTATTGTTGGAGCAAATGGGCTGGGGGCTAACTGACTCATAACACATCCATCAGGATAACGACGTTCGGGAATTATACGTAATCGGGATCAAAAGATTAACCCATTTGTGCAAAGCAAATAAAAAAGGACGCCCTAAAGCGTCCTTTTACTGTCAAATCTGCGTGCCAGCGGCTTAGCGCATCGCTAATAACATCTCTTGCGGCTGCTCCAGATATTGTTTCCACAGATTACAGAAGCGGGCAATGGTGCCGCCATCGATCACTCTGTGGTCGCCAGACCAGCTCACTTGCATGATTTGGCGGGCTTCGACTTCCCCTTTCGCGTTAAAACGCGGCAAGGTTTGCAACTTACCTAAGGCCACAATCGCCACCTCAGGTTTGTTGATAATAGGCGTCGCCACTGTGCCACCTAAGGCGCCAATGTTAGAGATGGAAATCGTGCCGTCTTTCAGATCCGCTGGCGCCACGCGGCCGCTGCGGGCTGCTTGGGTCAGACGGGTGATTTCTGCCGCCACTTCTAAAATGCTCTTGTCCTGCACATCTTTGATGTTGGGCACCAAAAGACCCACTTTAGAATCCACCGCCATGCCGATATTGTGGCGCGCCTTGTAGGTCAACTCAGTGCAATCAGCATTCACTTGGCTATTCATCACAGGGAACTGACTTAACGCGAGTGACATCGACTTCATGAAGAAAGGCATCATGGTCAGCTTCACTTCATCGGATGAATACTTCACTTTCATGCTTTCACGCAGTGCAACTAAGTCTGTTAAATCAAACTCTTCGCAATAGGTAAAATGCGGAATGCTCGACACAGATTCCACCATCATGCGTGCCATCACAGCTTTTACGCCACGAATCGGCTCAATCGTGTCAGCACGTTGAGTCTCTGTCGATGTTGTGACTTGGGTTTGAGATGCTTGAGCTGGCGCCTCTTTTACCTGAGTCGTACTTGGAGCAGAAACATTGCTCGCGCCTTGTTGGAAGCGAGTGATGTCTTCCTTATAAACACGGCCGTGCTTTCCTGTGCCAGGTACTTGGCTCAAATCGATATCTAACGACCGCGCCATCCGGCGAACTGCAGGGCTGGCTAAAGCTTTACCTTGGCGAGCAGGTTCTGCATTCACAGTCTGCGCTGTTGGTGCCGCATTGGCCACAGTATCAGTGTTTGTTGCTGCAGGTGCTGAAGCCGCCAGTTCAACTTCAATGGCAAATAAAGGCGCATGCACTTTAGCTAGCTGACCTTTGCGATAATGCAGTTTGGCAATTTTACCCGCTTTAATGGCAGGAATTTGCACCAGCGCTTTATCTGTCATCACGTCGGCAATCGGTTGATCTTCCTCAACCCAATCACCTTCGCTCACTAACCATTCAACTAGCTCACATTCAACAATGCCTTCGCCGATATCCGGTAGTAAGAACTCTTCTATGCTGACGGATGAACTGGATGACGTATTGGCAGTTGTTGCCGCCACAGGCTCAGTCACTTTTGCAGTCGCAGCAGATTCAGTCGCAATAGACTCTTCACCTGCGATTTCAACGGCACCTTCAATTTGTACGGCATAGAGCGGCGCATGCACTTTCGCAATATCGCCCTTGGCGTAATACAGCTTAGTGACCACGCCCGCAAATGGCGCAGGGATTTGCACTAGGGCTTTGTCTGTCATGACATCGGCAATCGGCTGATCTTCAACGACTGTGTCGCCTTCTTTGACCAACCATTCAACCAATTCACATTCCACTACACCTTCGCCAATATCCGGCAAAATAAAATCTTTAATCATACCGGACTCCTAGAAGGTCACTGATGCTTTGATGGATTCAAACGTTTTGAACGCATCAGGCATGTATTCTTTTTCATGAATGAGTGGGTACGGGGTATCTAAACCACAAACGCGGCTGATGGGCGACTCGAGATACAAGAAGCATTCTTGCTGGATTGTCGCGGCAATTTCACCGGCAAAACCACCCGTTAATGGCGCTTCATGGTTAACCAGCAAACGTCCTGTCTTTTTAACTGAATCGGCAACGGTATCGATATCCCAAGGTGACAAGGTGCGTAAATCAATAATTTCGCAGGAGATCCCTTCTTTAGCGGCCATATCGGCGGCTTTTTCAAGGATTTCCATTTGCGCGCCCCACGCCACTAAGGTGATGTCTTTACCTTCGCGAACCACTTCAGCCTTGCCCAGTTCAATTTCATAATCGCCCGCTGGCACTTCGCCAACCGATGCGCGATATAAACGCTTAGGTTCAAAGAAGATCACTGGGTTTTTGTCACGAATTGACGCTAACAACAGGCCTTTTGCTTGCTCGGGGTTACGTGGCACCACCACTTTTAATCCCGGTGTCTGGGTAAAATAAGCTTCGGGTGATTGTGAGTGATAATGGCCGCCAGCGATGCCGCCGCCATAGGGCGTACGGAACACTAATCCACCGACATCGAACTCATTACCGCTGCGGTAACGGAACTTGGCAGACTCGTTGACGATTTGATCGAACGCCGGAAAGATATAATCGGCGAATTGGATTTCAGCCACAGCAGTCATGCCATTTGAGGCTAGACCATTGGCAAAACCGGCAATACCTTGCTCTGTCAGCGGGGTATTAAAGCAGCGATCGCGACCGAATTTCTCTTGAAGACCGGAAGTGGCGCGAAATACCCCACCAAAGTGACCCACATCTTCACCAAAAACCACCATGCGCTCATCGGCTTGCATGGCGATCGACAAGGCCTCATTGACGGCCTGTAACATATTCATTTCAGCCACGGCTTATAGTCTCCCTGCACTTTTTGGATAGGCTTGCGGATATTTCTTGATATGTTCTTTAAGATCGGCGAGTTGCTTTCTCAGCACTGGCGTAGGCTTGTCGTACACATCTTCAATAATTTCATCCAGCATAGGCACAGGAATTTTTTCAGCCACTTTTACCGCAGCCAATACTTCTTCACGATATTTCTCATTCAGTTTCACATCATCCGCTTCAGCTAACCAACCTTTGTTGATAAGCCATAATTTGAAGCGTTTAACCGGATCGTGTTGCTGCCACTTGGCTTCTTCATCTTTCGAGCGATAACCAGATGGATCGTCTGATGATGAATGCGCGCCTAGACGGTAAGTCATGGCTTCAATCAGCACAGGCGCATTATGCTCAATCGCATAGGCGCGGGCTTGCTGGGTTGCGGCTAACACGGCCAGCATGTCATTGCCGTCAACACGAATCGTGTGCATGCCATAACCCACACCGCGACTCGCAATACCGTTACCGGCAAACTGCTCTTCAGTTGGGGTTGAAATGGCGTAGCCATTGTTACGACAGAAGAAAATCACTGGACACTTCAATACTGCGGCCATGTTTAGACCTGCATGGAAGTCCCCTTCCGATGCTGCGCCTTCGCCAAAATAGCAAACCGCGACGTTGCGCTTACCTTGCATTTTTAAGCTGTAGCCCACACCCGTCGCCTGCGGGATTTGTGTCGCAAGGGGTGAAGAAATCGTTTGATAATGCAATGCCGCACTGCCGTAGTGAATGGGCATTTGGCGACCTTTACCAAGATCTTTCTCGTTACTGAACATCTGATTCATAAACTGTTCAGTGGTAAAGCCGCGATAACGCAACGCCGCATGCTCACGGTATTGCGCGAGGATAACGTCTTCTTGATCGAGAGCGGCCACACTGCCGACAATCGCCGCTTCTTCACCCGTACAGGTCATATAGAAGCTGATGCGCCCTTGACGCTGGGCACCTAACATACGTTCATCGAGTACCCGAGTGAATACACAGGTATCGTAAATTTTAGTGGCTAAGGTTTCATCTATCACAGGCAAAACCGCGGTTTCATAAGTGGTGCCGTCGGCTTGTAGAATTCGAAGGATAGGAATGTGTAGCGATGCCTTATCCAAGAAGCCGACACGGTGCACTGTATCAGTGTTAAGTGTTGCTTTGCTCATATTGTGCTCTTGTTATCTCATTACGCACCAAAGCGTTTTGATGCGTCTGTTTATACGAATATGCCCGACGAACATTACGTTAACGTAAACTACCTATCAACCATTGGCATAGCTCAAACCACAAGTTATCCCTGCCTCACATGTATATATTGCTTTACAAGCCTAACGCACGTCCGCATTCACCGCAGGGATCAGGCAAATCACAGTGCGATTGCCAATAGGCACTTTGGCATTAGGGAACACGACAGACTCAAACTCATGTTCCACTTTAATTTCTTGCCCACCTTCCCGCGCTAATACAAAACCTTTCGGGAAAGATCTGAAGTTTTCGACATCGGTTGCGAAGGTAAATTCAAAATCATCGAAATGTTTATTGATGACGCGGCACACTTGGTACAAGTTAACCTTATCGGCATCAAATGCATCCAACTCCAACGGCTTAGCGGTGATCAAGCGCATAAACATTTCATGGGTCGCGATAAAACGCGTCATGTCGTTCTGCCCCATGGGATAGACTTTGCCAAGCTCAATGGTAAAGGCATCGGCGCCGTAGTGTTCGGAGGAAAAATAGCTAAAGGTCGTGGTCGGTTCGTGGTGAAAAAGAACCGTATCGACGCCGCTTGCGGCTAAAAACATGATTTGCTCGCCGCTAAAGGCACGCCCTGGACGATAGGGATAGATAGCGAACTTTTCATGCTTCGAGACGCGCATCGCCGTGTGCAGATCATAATGAATGCGCTGACGACCATCTGCAACCGCGGTATAAAAACGGTCCACATAGGCTTCGAGTTTTTTGGCGCGCACTCGCTCAGGATTGACTAATCCCGGAGGATTGGAATGCTCACCACTAAACAGACGATTCATGTTCTCATCGATAATCCGCGTGCCGTTATTAATCGCTAATGGATTACCAATCAGGAATAAAGTGCGCTGTTTCGCGATGATCTTTTGCTGTAAAAGCTGCTTAATTAAGCCATTGCAGAGTTCAATGGGCGCGGTCTCGTTACCGTGAACACCGCAAGAAAGGACAACATCTTTTCCTTCATTCTGGGCGGGCTCAAAAACGATAACGCCAGTATCCCACACTTCAACTTGGGTATGGTCGCCCAAGCTAAATGAAAACTCGCCATCGAACTGTTCAGGATGGGCTAAGGTGAGCGCTAAAAAATCCTTTGAATCTAACAGAGCTTGTAACACAGAATTCTCCTTATAATGGTGTGTAACAGTAACGGCGCAATAGCATCAGTGCAGATAGCCATAACCACTCAAGCATTCATCTCAACGCGGTTAGGCTGACTCGCACCTTAAAAAGCGGCTTCAATACTAACACATGTTTTTAATGCTGTTCTCAGACATTTATCGCCATAGGACCCAGTTTTGAACGGAATAAGATCAACGCGGCGCTTTGCTACGGCGAGTGTAAATTTTCCATCACCTTATCGAAAAATCGTCCTGCATAAATATTCCTGCTAGAGGCTTGCTTTTGCGCGCGAGTTTTATCACAATTCTTAGCCATCTAGACTTCTATTGGATTTAATTATGGCGTTAGCAACCTTTGGTGCCGGCTGTTTCTGGGGCGTAGAGTATTTTTTTAGACAAGTGAATGGCGTATCGAACGCCACCTGCGGCTATATGGGCGGCAATAATAGCGCGACCACCTATGAAGAAGTCAAAAAAGGCAAAACGGGCCACGCCGAAGTGGTACAAGTGGAATTTGACCCTGCCTTGGTCAGTTATGAAGACTTGCTCGAGGTATTTTGGAAAAACCACAATCCAACCAGCCTGAACATGCAAGGTGGAGATATAGGCACTCAATACCGCAGCACGATTTTCTTCCATGACAGTGAACAAAAAGCCGCAGCAGAAGCCTCAAAATTAGCTTTTGCCCGATCAGGTCGTTGGGGATTACGCCATATCGTGACTGAAATAGTGCCATTGCAGCAGTTCCATGTGGCAGAGGAATATCACCAAAATTACATTGATAAGAATAATTTACCGAGTTGTCATATCGAGTACTAAATACAGTCAAATCAGCATGAGTTTAATACTCATAACTGACATTAGACACAAACAAAAACGCACTCAAAACTGAGTGCGTTTGTTTTTTGATACTTTATAAACCTACTGCTGCATTAAGCGTTCAGCGCCTTATCAATTAATGCCTGCGCATCTTTGATGATTTCAGCTAAATGCTGCTCACTGATAAAACTCTCGCCGTAGATCTTAAATAACGCTTCCGTGCCCGATGGACGCGCGGCAAACCAACCATTCGCCGTAGTCACTTTGATGCCACCAATGGCCGCATTATTGCCCGGCGCATGGGTTAACACGTTTTCGATTGTCTCACCCGCAAGCACAGTGGCATTTAAGGTTTCTGCATTCAATAACGCAAATTTGGCCTTGTTTTCAAGACTGATTGGGCTATCGATACGCTTATAAAAGCTTTGGCCAAATTGTTTTACTAGCTCTTGATGGCGTTGACCTGGAGTTTTACCTGTCACCGCAAGAATTTCTGCAGCAAGTAACCCTAGAATAAAGCCGTCTTTATCCGTGCACCACGTTGTCCCATCACGGCGTAAAAATGCAGCGCCAGCGCTCTCTTCACCGCCAAAGGCGATGGTGGCTTCGGCTAAACCATCGACAAACCACTTAAAGCCCACAGGCACTTCGAGTAATTTTTTGCCGTGGAAAGCACAGATTTTATCGATAAGCGCACTCGATACTAAGGTTTTACCTATGGCTAAGGTATCGCTCCAATCCGGTCTGTGCGTCAGTAAATAATCGATAGCGACCGCAAGGTAGTGATTAGGGTCCATCAAGCCGGTACCAGGGCAGACAATGCCGTGACGGTCATAGTCAGGATCGTTACCAAGGCATAAATCAAAGGATTCTTTATGGGCGAGTAACCCTGCCATCGCATAGGGAGACGAGCAATCCATGCGGATTTTGCCGTCTTTATCCAGCGGCATAAAGCTAAAGCTTGGGTCAACTTTATCATTAACTAAGGTGATATCGAGTCCATAACGCGTGGCTATCGGTGCCCAGTAGAAAATCCCTGAACCACCGAGCGGGTCAACACCGATACGCAGCTTAGCGTTGGCAATCGCCTGCATGTCGATAACGTTTTCTAAATCAGCCACATAGGGCGTGATCAAATCAATGGCGTTGACATAGCCTGAGGCCAGCGCTTCGGCATACGCTAATTTTTGCACGCCAGCTAACGCTTGGCGCAAGTAATCATTGGCACGCGACTCAATCCAAGTCGTGATATTACCTTCGGCCGGTCCACCATGGGGTGGATTGTATTTGATCCCACCATCTTGAGGCGGATTGTGGGAAGGCGTGATAATCAAACCATCGGACAGTGCCGCACCTGTGATATTGGCTTCGCGATTGGCGCAAATCACCCCATGGGACACCACAGGCGTTGGCGTGAAACCATCATTCTGCTGGATGTGCACTGTGACTTTATTTGCCGCCAGCACTTCAATGGCCGATAAATAAGCGGCGTAGGATAACGCATGGGTATCAATCCCGAGGATCAACGGCCCATTGATATTCACCGATTGGCGATAATCCACCACAGCTTGGGTAATCGCCCAAATGTGTTGTTGGTTAAAACTGCCATTGAAAGCGCAGCCTCTGTGCCCAGAAGTGCCAAAGGTGACGCGTTGTTGTACGTCATCCATATTTGGCGTGATGCTGTAATAATGGCTCATCAGTTTTGGAATATTGACCAGATCCGTCTGATTAGCGATTTGTCCTGCCCTTTGATGTATTGCCACCTTTGGCTCTCCTGCACTCAATTACAATTAAAAACAATGATTAAACTTAGCTCAACAACTGATGAAACGGCTCACTGGCAGATTAAACGCGCTCGGCGATGCCAGCTGCAACCGTTGCATCACAGCCAAATTGCACTAAGACTTCGGATAAAATGGTGCGTTTCTTGGCGGTATTGTTGTTGCTTGTTACCCAGAAACCACTGGTACCGATCTCTTTAGGATTCGCCGATGCGCTCGCTTCCAGTAATTGCTCTTTCGAACGGGCAAAATACAAACGATCGCGCCCTTGGATCTGCAGAATTTGCGAGAACTGCTCTGGGGTTAATTGATACAGACTTTCGAGCAAAAAGAGGAAACGCCCTACCGCGCCTTTTTGTTGCGATAACAGATGTTCATCGACTAAGCGACTGAAGTCATTCACAGCAGGTGCAGCTTGCACCGCAACTGCTGGAATCGGCTCAGCCTCTAAACTTGGTTGGCTTATCGCCAAAGGCTGAGGTGGTTCGACCGCATCGACGGACAGGCCGAGTAATCGACGAAGAATGTCAGAGGCGCTCTCACCAATACGTTCTGTTTTGCTGGCAATATGACGATAGAGCTCTTCATCAACTTCGATATATTTCATAACCTTAATTATCCTTTGTTATTCGACAGGCTTAACCGAAAAAAGTGTACCACAGCGATCGGGGCAGATCATTGCGATCGGTTACCAGTGTATCCATGTCTATCAATCTGATAAAGCGTCATTATTCTAAAAATGCGTGAAATAGCACAGCAAACTAGCAGATAACCGGCAATTGTCGAAAAAGCGCCCAAGTTAATTGCCGCATATACGCTAAAGTAGCAACTGACTTGTCAAGCCAACGGCATTAAGGGCACAATTCGCGCCACGTTAAGCTAAACATATCCAACAGGAATCACCATGAACTTTGTTTCTACAGGCCAAGGACCCGCAGTACTCTTGATCCACGGCTTGTTCGGCAACCTAGATAACCTCAAAGGCCTAGGACAAGTATTAGAAAGCCAGTATCAGGTTATTCGTGTCGATGTGCCCAATCATGGTTTAAGTGAGCATTGGGATGAAATGGATTACCCTCGCCTCGCCACGGCCATGCTTGCATTACTCGACGAACTGGCTATTGAACGCGCCCATATTGTGGGTCACTCCATGGGCGGTAAAATCGCCATGGCGACAGCGTTAGCTCATCCAGAGCGCATTATCAGCATGGTGGCAGCAGATATTGCCCCCGTCGCCTATGAGCCAAGACATGACTTAGTGTTTGCCGCATTAGCAAGTCTGCCCTTAGAAGGTCATACCGACAGACGGTTTGCCCTAAACCACTTGATTGACAAAGGTATCGACGAAGCCACGGCGCAGTTTTTACTCAAAAACCTGCAACGTACCGACACAGGCTTTCGTTGGAAGCTGAACTTAAGTGGTCTAAAAGCTTGTTATCCAAATATTATTGGCTGGCATAATCAGGCGCCAAATCCAGTACAAAGCTATAGCGGCCCGAGTCTATTTATTCGCGGCGGTGACTCGAATTATGTTACGAGTGAACACAGAAGCGCTATCATGACGCAATTCCCTGCGGCGCAAGCGAAAACCCTCGAAGGTTGCGGTCATTGGTTACATGCACTAAAACCCGCCATCTTTAATCGAATTGTGTCTGAATTTATTGACAAACAAGCAATGTAAATCAGCAGCAAACTCGACCTAAAGCATATGGCAGCCGCCATCTTGATGTGATATATTCGCGCCTCTTTTGGCCTTAGAACACTCTCGAGGACTAAGAAAGTATGTTATCTCAGTACATGGAACAAATTGAAACCATCGGCCTGAACCTGTTTTTTGCCTCGATATTTTTCTTTATCGGCATGGCCATCCACGATGTGCTTAAACAAGGTAACGTGCCGAAATTTGGTCGATTTATTGTTTGGTTGGTGTTATTTCTCGGCTGCGCCGGGTTTATTGTAAAAGGTATTATCCAGATCACTTGGGAAGGCTCAGGGATCGGTTAACAATAAGAACATGGCAAAAGAAGCGACAGACAGAACCACCATTGACCTTTTTGCCAATGAAAAGCGCCGGGGCCGCCCACGAAGTAATCCTTTGTCCCGTAGCCAGCAGCTTAAGGTCAACAAACGCAATCAAATCCAGCGCGATAAAGCCAACGGATTAAAGCGAATAGAGTTAAAGGTGTCACAAGATTTGTATGACGCCTTGAATGAGCAGGCATTGGCCAGTAACATCAGCCGTAGCCAGTTAATCGAATTAATTCTTCAGCAACAAGTTGAGTGCTGAACGAGTACCAGCAAGATTAACCTAATAAGTGAACTAGACATTAAAGGATAGACAATGGCAACTGTAGGTCTTTTTTTCGGTAGCGACACAGGTAACACCGAAGCCGTAGCCAAGATGATCCAGAAAAAACTGGGTAAAAAAATGGTTGAGGTGAAAGATATCGCCAAAAGTACCAAAGAACAGATTGCAGAGTATGACTTGCTGCTGTTCGGCATCCCAACCTGGTATTACGGCGAAGCTCAATGTGACTGGGATGATTTCTTCCCTGAACTAGAGCAAATTGATTTTACTGACAAACTTGTCGCTATTTTTGGTTGTGGTGATCAAGAAGACTACGCTGAATATTTCCTTGATGCCATGGGCATGGTTGGCGATATCGTTCAGGCGCGTGGTGGTATCATCATTGGCCACTGGCCAACTGCAAGCTACAACTTCGAAGCCTCTAAAGGTCAAGTTGATGACGACCACTTTATTGGTTTAGGTATCGATGAAGATCGTCAGCCAGAGCTGACCGAAGAGCGTGTCGATGCTTGGGTTAAGCAAATTTACGAAGAAATGTGCTTAGCAGAATTAGAAGACTAATTGGGCTAACCATTCGATTAAAGCGGCCTTAACGCCGCTTTTTTTATGCTTATATTTCTGAATAAGAATAACGACTTACCACACTCATGACCAACACACCCCGCTCCACCCATTGGGATATCTTTTGTACCGTCGTCGATAACTATGGCGATATTGGCGTCACTTGGCGTTTAGCCAAACAAATGGCTAATGAGTACCAGATTCCCGTTAATTTGTGGGTCGACGACCTCGCAAGCTTCTCGCATATCTTACCGACACTCGATCCACTAATAGCCGTTCAAAGCTTCAATGGTGTGAATATTCTTCATTGGACTAAGCCTTTACCTATAGAGTTTGTCGCAGGGGAAGTACTCATCGAAGCCTTTGCCTGTGAATTACCCGAACAGGTAAAAGCGCAGTTGGTTTATTTACATCAGAACGACCCCGAATCTGTGCCTATCTGGTTGAATTTAGAATATTTAAGCGCTGAGGATTGGGTCGAAGGCTGCCATGGTTTGCCTTCATTACAAGCCAATGGTCTAAAAAAGTATTTTTACTTCCCGGGCTTTGGCGCAAAAACCGGTGGGCTCATCTGCGAGCAAGATTTGTTTGCCGAGCGCGATGCTTGGCAAGCTAACTCAGCTGACAAATTACAGCTTTTTAGTCAGCTAGGTCTTAAGGGGATTGAGGCTCAAGATACTGTAATTAGCATCTTTAGCTATGAGACCGAGGCACTGCCGGCGTTATGCGAGTTATGGCAGCAATCGACCGAGAAAATCCATGCGCTTATTCCCAAGGGTCGCAGCTTAAACAGTCTGACGCAGTTACTGCCCTGTGATATTGCCACTCTTGTGCCAGGTCAGCAGATAAATCATGGCAATTTAACCCTGCATATTTTACCCATGACAGACCAACAGGTGTTTGATCGTCTGCTCTGGAGCTGCGATTTTAATATCGTCCGCGGTGAAGATTCCTTTTTACGCGCCCAATGGGCCGCAAAACCCTTCATTTGGCACATTTATCCCCAAGAAGATGATTATCACCTCGTAAAATTAGAAGCTTTTCTCAAACTTTACTGCGATAATCTGCCACCTAAAATTGCTTGTTATTGGTCTGAATTGAATCTTGCGTTCAACCAAGCACAGCAATCTGCCGTGAGCCTTCACTGGCAAAACCTTAATCCTGTTAATTTGCCCTTGTTGCACCATGCTAAACAATGGCCAATTAATGCATTAAATGCTGCAGATCTCGCTACTCGACTAGTTCAGTTCGTTAAAAACAGCTAAGATACTGCGCGAAAACAGAAAAATCTAAATATAGGAAATAGTGTAATGAAAACTGCTCATGAAATCCGTCCTGGTAACGTGATCATGTTAGATGGCAGCCCATGGGTTGTGCAGAAAACTGAAACAACTCGTTCTGGCCGTAACGCTGCTATCGTTAAGTTAAAGTTGAAAAACTTACTGCTTAACTCTGGTACTGAAACGACTTTCAAAGGTGAAGATAAGTTAGAAGACATCATCCTAGATCGTCTTGATTGTACTTATTCTTACTTTGCTGATCCTATGTTTGTATTCATGGATGCAGAATATAACCAATATGACGTAGAAGCTGAAAACTTAGGTGATGCAGCGGCTTATATCGTTGACGGTATGGAAGAAACTTGCCAAGTGACTTTCTACGATGGCAAAGCTATCTCTGTTGAAATGCCAACCACTATCGTACGTGAAGTGATCTACACTGAGCCTTCAGCTCGTGGCGATACTTCAGGTAAAGTGATGAAGCCAGCAACTATCACTGGCGGCGGCACTGTTACTGTTGCTGACTTCGTGAAAGTTGGCGACAAGATTGAAATCGATACTCGTACTGGCGAATTCAAGAAGCGCGTTTAATCGCCCTTCTCGTTTCCAGTCGAAGAAAAGCCAGTGCTTGCACTGGCTTTTTTGTTGCTGTTTTTTAGTCGCGTGATTTGTGGGATGTATTTATGTCGAGTCACTCAAGGAAATAAGACGTTATCCAGCAACATCCCTTCAGCAAATAAGCACTAGCATTGCGGCCCTAAGAAACGTCGCTCCCAAGCACCTATCTCACTCAAATAACTTTGAAACTCAATCTCCTTCACCGACACAAAACCCGTGACAAAATCATCCCCGAGTAAGCGCCTTGCCGAATCACTTTGGCGCATTTGCGTTAATGCAGCGAGAAATGTCTGCGCTAAGTCATGGCTGCTCTCATAAGCACTACCGGTTTCTGGCGCGCTGGGTGCGAGTCTTTCTTCCATTCCCGCAAGACCCGCAGCCAAAGATGCGGCAATCATCAGATACGGATTAGCATCGGCGCCCGCAATGCGATTCTCTACCCGTCTCGCCACCGGCGCACTCAATGGCACTCGTAAACCTGTTGTGCGATTATCGACGCCCCAGCTTAAATTAATCGGCGCTTGGCTACCGGAAATGTAACGTCGGAATGAATTGATATTAGGTGCGAATAACAACATTAAATCAGGTAGATATTTCTGTAATCCGCCGATGTAATGGTGAAAACGTTCGCTGTCACTACCATCAGCATGGCTGAAAATATTGTTGCCTTTATCATCGACGACACTTTGATGTAAATGCATAGAACTGCCGGGTTGGCCCGCTATGGGTTTCGCCATAAAAATTGCATTCAAGCCATGTTTAATGGCAATTTCTTTCGCCGCATATTTAAACATAAAGGCTTGATCTGCAAGAGCCAACGGATCGCCATGCACTAAGTTAATTTCATATTGCGATAGCCCCATCTCATGGATCCAAGCATCACCTTTGATCCCAATCGCATCGATGGCGGCATTAAACTCATCCCAAAATGGCGCGAGTTCATTGAGCATATTCATGCTAAACGCAGATTGACCGTTTTCAGCTCGGCCACTTTTTGAAATGGGCGCCTGATACGGCACACTCGGATCGGTATTGGCTTCAGTCAGATAAAACTCAATCTCAGGGGCCACCACGGGCGTTAACCCAAGGGCTTGGTAACGGGCCAACACATTTTTTAAAATAGAACGCGGCGCAAATGGGCATAAATTGCCATCGAGCAACACACAGTCATGGATGGCAAATGCGCGCGGCACTGTGCTCCAAGGGATCATTTTTAGGGTACTGTAATCGGGGACTAATAGGAGATCAGGGTCGGCATCAGGGAAAATAGGATCGTAGGAATATTCCCCAGTAATCGCCTGCATCGAAATCGCTTGGGCAATACGTAACTCAGCCCCCTGAGCAAAGCTTCGGGCTGGCATGAGCTTCCCCCTTGGATAGCCTGAGATATCGGGGAATAAACATTCGACATCACGTATAGTGCCGTGCTGGAAAAACGCAGTAAGAAGGGTTGAGTCCATTTGATTCGTTTGCCACTAATGTTGAAAATAACACCATGAAGGATGCAAAGTATAATCAGGCTTTGATTTGAAAAGCTACATGGCAACGATGAAATATGTAAAATATAAATGACAATTCCGTAAAATATAATTTGACATCGTCTAAAGTTCTCCCTTCAAGAGTGGAATCGCCTTCAACCTAGTTCAAGCCTAATCACTTTGCCTCATTTTTGATTCACTTTAGCCGCCTAACCCAATGACGGCAGACATAAAAAAACCAGCCGCAGCTGGTTTCTTATATTAATGGTGACTGGTTCGACAGTGGCTTAGGCTATGCAATCACAATAAAGCCGATAAATGCGATTACTGCTGCAATAAGCGCGTAAGGTAACTGAGTCACTGCATGGCTCACTAAGTTACAACCTGAGCCTTGTGCGGCCAATACGGTTGAATCTGAGTAGAAGCACGCTTGGCTACCAAATGATGATGCCGACAACAAGGCACCAATCACTAATGGGATATCCGCGCCCACCGATTGCGCTAATGGCATCACGATAGGAATGGTCACCGCAAAAATGCCCCAGCTCGAACCCGTCGCAAACGCGAGGATCGCCATGGATAAAAACACCACAGCAGGCAGCAATTTAGGCGTCATAAACGGGCTTAAGGATTCAATCACGTACTGCGGCAGTAATAACTCATCGCATACGTCCTTAAACACAAATGCCGCAATCACAGTGCTAATCGCCGGTAACATGCTCTTAAAGCCATCAATCATCTGGTCCATCATCTCGGATAACGGCATCAAACGCTGCACAGCATAATAAGGGATAGTGATGACTAAAGTCGCCAGCAAGCCTTTCCACACGTCGATATCAAAGTACACGGTAAAAGCCACTAACAAACCAATCGGCACTAAAAAGTTATGCAGTTTGCCATGATTATCGGCGTGCTTAAATTCCTCTTCAATAGCTTTAACCGCATATTCGTCCGAGGTTTGCACTTGGTCAAAATCCACTTGAGCTTCTGCTGGCTCGCCTTGGGCGGCGCGCAGCTGCGCAGTTTTCATCGGGCCAATGGCAGGCACTATGCCGAGTACTACAAGTAGCACCATAGCCACGGCTAACCAAGCGTAAAGCATGTAAGGAATCGCTTGCATGTAGACAGCAATGCCCTGACCTTCGGCCGCAACACCGTTATCGACCAATAACCCACCAAAGAATACTGCCCAAGTCGATAATGGCACTAACACACATACAGGCGCGGCAGTGGAATCCACGACATAGGCGAGCATCTCACGGGACACTTTAAATTTATCCGTTACACGCTTCATGGTTTCACCCACGGTCAGCGCATTGAGATAATCATCAATAAAAATCACGATCCCAAGAATAAACGTCATCAATAGGGAAGATTTGGGTCCCTTAGCAAATCTCAGTGCATTACGACCAAACGCTAATGCGCCGCCGGTGCGGACCAAAAGCGCAATCAGCGCACCAAAACCACCACACACCAGAATCAACCAACCTATGGTTTCATCGGCCATGACCTTCAATGACACACTGGCAAAATTGTTTAAGACTTGACTGGGATCGAGTAACAGGAAACCGGTTACCGCACCTATGATCAGAGATAAAATGGGACGGCGTAACCAAATAGCTAACACCAATACCACCAAAGGTGGGATGAGACTTAACGCTGTCGGTTCAGACATGCACTTAGGTCCTCTAAATAAATCGCCTAAAAGGCAAATGGTTTTAGAATAACGTCTGAAATCAATATGATTCAGAACGTCAACACAGCTGCTTCATGATGACTAACCCTGAAGATAAAACCCGCTAATTGCTTGCTATCTGAGGTGCCTTGCCAAAAACATCGCGCAGAAAATAAAGCGCATCGAATATTGAGTCAACTATAAATTTAACTTGATAGAAAATAATTTTAACGGTCGCAGACAAAACCAACATAACACTTTAAATTTAAAGCATTTTAACTCAATCGCAACGAAACCGTTAATGATCCTATTAGCTTAATAAGCATTCAATAAATATGCCTATTTATCACAAGGTCATATACAGTTTGCATAAGTTGATCTTATCGAGGAACTGTAATTAAAAATCAATCATTAAGCTTTTGCTAAAATACAATTTTCCCCGACTAAGATTTATAGGACGAACAAAGGAAACGAAATAACCGTCAACCACTGAAAATGCATTTCTGTTAAGCGTGATTATTTTCTTCTTACATCTAAAAAACACGTAAAGCAGGTTTTATTTACCACCATCGACAGTCTAACGCTCTTTAAATAATATAAAAATCAGAATATAAAACTTGTTCTTATTTCATTAATTGACTGTTAAAGCATATTTAACTAAGTAGTTTTTATAAAAAAAGTCCCATTCTGTGCAGTTCCCCCCTTTCATCTACAGTGAAATTTCGTTATGGTGCGCTAACTTAAGCCAAAACTTTATGCATGTTCCGAGGTGTAAATGCGCCCTATCATCAAATCCAACAAGCTGGATAGCGTTTGCTATGACATCCGCGGCCCAGTGCACAAGGAAGCCAGACGTTTAGAAGACGAGGGTCATCGGATCCTCAAACTTAACATTGGTAATCCGGCACCCTTCGGTTTCGAAGCGCCTGAAGAAATTGTGCGCGATGTGATCCTTAATTTACCCAGTGCCCAAGGCTACTGTGAGTCAAAAGGATTATTCTCTGCCCGCAAGGCCATAGTGCAGCATTATCAAGCCCAAGGGATTTTTGGTGTCGATATCGAAGATATCTATATAGGCAACGGCGTCTCAGAACTCATTATGATGGCGATGCAAGGTCTGCTTAACACCGATGATGAAATTTTAATCCCCTCACCTGACTATCCACTGTGGACGGCGGCGGCCAATCTCGCTGGCGGTAAAGCGGTGCATTATCGTTGCGATGAAGAAGCGGACTGGTTCCCCGATCTCAACGACATTAAAAGCAAGATTTCATCGCGTACCCGCGGTATTGTGCTGATCAACCCGAACAATCCTACGGGCGCGGTTTACAGCAAAGAATTACTGCTGCAAGTGGTTGAGCTTTGCCGTGAACACAGTTTGATTTTATTTGCCGATGAAATTTACGACAAAATTTTGTATGACGAAGCCAAGCATGTTCCTGCTGCTGGCCTGTCGGACGATATTTTAACTGTTACCTTCAATGGTCTATCAAAGGCTTATCGCGCAGCGGGATTTCGCGTCGGTTGGATGATGTTGTCTGGCAATCTTAAAGCAGCGAAGAGCTATATCGAAGGTTTAGAGATGCTGTCCTCGATGCGCCTGTGTGCAAACGTGCCCAATCAACATGCGATTCAAACCGCGCTCGGCGGCTATCAAAGTATTAACGAGCTGATATTACCTAAAGGTCGCCTGACAGTTCAACGGGATGCCTGTTACGAATTGCTTAATCAAATCCCGGGCGTGAGCGTGAAAAAGCCTAAGGGCGCACTCTATGCTTTCCCTAAACTGGATATGAAGAAATTCAATCTGCGGGATGATGAGCGCTTAGTGCTGGATTTACTCAGAGAAAAGAAAATTCTGTTAGTGCACGGCACCGCCTTTAATTGGCCTGAGCCCGACCATTTGCGAGTGGTTTTCTTACCCTATAAAGAAGATCTGAAAAAAGCATTTACCGAGTTTGGCGCCTTCCTCGAAAACTATCGGCAGTAGGTTTAGCCTCAGTTAACGGTTTGAGTCATAAAGCGATCCGAGTGGTCGCTTTATTTTTAGCGATTTGTACAAAACCTCCCGCTCATGCTCACGTGTCATCCAAGGCTGTGATAATCTAACACTTCATTAGCGTCAATACTGCTTATTCAACTCGTGTCACGTCTTCCATTGCAGCTTGTCGCCTTTCTATTCACTCATTAGCAGGTAAACCATAAGTTATATACTTGGTCACTTTTACAGGAAAACTATGAGTCACTTATTTGCCCATTTAGCTCGAATGAAACTTATCCAGCGCTGGCCTTTGATGTACAACGTTCGCACTGAAAATGTTCAAGAACACTCGCTGCAAGTTGCCATGGTGGCCCATGCACTGGTGATCATCAGCAATAAAAAGTTCGGCACGACGCTCTGTCCCCATCAAGCTACAAGTCTGGCGATTTTTCACGATGCCAGTGAAATCCTCACGGGTGACTTACCGACGCCGGTGAAATACTTCAACAAAGAAATCGAAGCCGAGTATAAAAAGATTGAGGCGATTGCTGAGCAGCGCATGCTGGATATGGTGCCAGAGGAATTTAAAGCAGATTATCGCAGTCTGTTCATCAGTGATTACGCCGATCCCGTTTACAAGACAATAGTGAAATCGGCTGATACTCTGTGCGCCTATCTTAAATGTCTTGAAGAAAACCGTGCGGGCAACAGTGAGTTCAATACCGCCCGTAAGCGCCTCGAAGACATGTTGGCGACAAATCCTGACCCCGCCGTACAGTATTTTATGAACTGCTTTGTGCCCAGTTTCACCTTGAATTTAGACGAAATTAACAAGATGCTTTGATTTTCCACTCTCGCTAGGAATGCATATGACTTCAAGTGTTTGGCAAGAACGCCGTCATGGTGAAGATAAACAACGGCGTAACGATCACCGCAGCCCTTACCAAAGAGACAGGGCGCGTATTCTCCACTCGGCCGCCTTTCGCCGCCTGCAGGCCAAAACGCAAGTGCTCGGCGTTGGCATGAATGACTTCTATCGTACTCGATTAACCCACTCACTCGAAGTCTCGCAAATTGGCACCGGCATAGCCGCGCAGCTTAGACGCAAATATCCACAGCATAAGCAGCTGCTTTGCTCTATGAGCCTATTAGAGTCCCTGTGTTTGGCCCACGATATTGGTCATCCTCCCTTCGGCCACGGCGGCGAAGTCGCATTGAATTACATGATGCGCGACCACGGCGGCTTTGAAGGCAATGGCCAAACTTTTCGAATTCTCTCTAAGCTTGAGCCCTATACATTAGATTTCGGGATGAACTTGTGTCGGCGTACCATGCTGGGGATTTTGAAATACCCCGCGCCGCACTCGCAGCTGTTTGTCGCGGGTGAGCATAACGATATCAGCAACCATAGGCAGCTCAAGCCGTCACAATGGCCGCCGGTTAAGGGCATTTTCGACGATGATAACGACATCTTCGCTTGGGTACTTGAGCCTTTATCTGAGGCAGACCGCAGTCGTTTTACCTCGACGCAGCAAGGTTCACACCCCGCCCTGCACCACTATCCGCATCTGCGCACTCAGTTTAAATCCTTCGATTGCTCGATTATGGAACTGGCAGATGATATCGCCTATGCAGTGCACGATCTCGAAGATGCGATTGTAATGGGCATAGTCACAGCATCCCAGTGGCATCAGGATGTGGCGCCAACACTCACAAACAGCGGCGATGCATGGATACGACAAGAGCTTGCTGATATTGGCAATAAGCTGTTCTCCCATGAGCATCACCTGCGTAAAGATGCTATAGGCACACTCGTTAATGGCTTTGTCACCGCGATTGTTATCTCAGAAGATGACGTGTTTGAAGAACCATTATTGCGCTTTAATGCCACCTTAGAGCCCGAATTTGCCATTGCGCTCAATGTGCTCAAGCAACTGGTTTATAAATATGTGATCCGTAAACCTGAGATCCAAATGCTCGAATATAAAGGCCAGCAGATTGTGATGGGCTTATTCGAAGCCTTCGCTTCCGATCCTGAGCGTTTACTGCCACTGAACACCCAAGAGCGCTGGCGTGAAAGTGAGCAACAAGGCTTAAACAGTCACAGAGTTTTAGCGGACTATATTTCAGGGATGACAGATGAGTTCGCGGGGCGACTGTATCAACAGTTATTTAGCCCCAAAGCCGGCTCAAATGTTGAACTGAGTAAGGAAATGTAGCCAAGCAGACATTGCGCTGCCCGACTTGCTATAAAGCCAGACCGTTTGTAAATGTGCGAATTTCTATAAAAGCTAAACTTTCTATAGCGCCCGCTGTCACAGACATTCTTTATCAAAGACGAAAGATGAAAGACAAAAAACCACCTTGCGGTGGTTTTTTATTTTGTCACTATTTCAAGCTCAATTTATAAAGCGTCAATGGCATCTTTACAAAGTTGAGTGATACGATCCCAATCGCCGTGTTCCATTGCATCCGTTGGCGCAATCCAGCTACCACCAATACAATCGACGTTTTTCAGCGCTAAATAATCTTTATAGCTGCTTGGCGTAATGCCACCTGTTGGGCAGAAGCGAATATCCGCAAGCGGTCCTGAGAAGGCTTTCAGCGCATCCACGCCACCCGAAGCTTCGGCTGGGAAAAATTTAAAGTGGGTGTAACCAAGCGCCATACCCGTCATCACTTCTGAAATACTCGCAACACCAGGGATCAATGGTACAGGACCATGCATACCCGCTTTGAGTAGTTCAACTGTAGCGCCTGGGGTAATAATAAACTGCGCACCAGCGGCAATCGCAAGATCAAGCTGAGCTTCGTTTAAGATAGTACCCGCGCCCACTAAGGCCTCTGGCACTTCTTTGGCGATTTTCGTGATAGCTTCAAGTGCGCAAGGCGTACGCAAAGTCACTTCTAACACGCTAATGCCGCCGGCAACCAGTGCTCGCGCTAATGGCACCGCATGTTCAATCTTGTTAATCACCATCACAGGAACAATAGGGCTGCGTTTAAAAATATCTTGTGGCTGTAGTGACCAGTTATTCTCAAGCATTGCGTTATTCTTCCTTTGTATTAATAAAGTTCATCGATGGCATTAGTACAACGCGCACCAGTTTCTGGACTACTTAGATTTGAACGTAGCGCACTAAATAACTCGCGGCCCATGCCATAACGTGAGCGATGTAAATCCACTATTCCCGCTGCTCTGGTGGCAAGTTCAGCTTCAGATACAAGCAGGTTCAGTTCGCCTGTTAACGCATCGACACGGATCAAGTCGCCATCTTGGACTTTGGCAATTAAACCGCCATCTAAGGCTTCTGGCGTCAAGTGAATGGCCGCAGGGACTTTACCCGACGCGCCAGACATACGACCGTCGGTCAGCAGCGCGACTTTAAAGCCTTTGTCTTGAAGCGTTCCCAATAGTGGGGTTAACTTGTGCAGTTCTGGCATACCGTTGGCTTTCGGGCCTTGACCTTTAACCACCACAACACAATCTCTATCCAGAGCACCGGCTTGGAACAAGGCATCGAGTTTGTTTTGATCGTCAATCACCACTGCGGGCGCTTCAACGACACGATGTTGTTCTTGTACTGCTGACACTTTGATCACAGCGCGGCCTAAGTTACCTTTGAGTAATTTTAAGCCACCGTTGCCTTGGAAAGGTGATGCGACTGACGTTAACACTTCAGTATCTAAGCTAGTCGTTGGACCATCGACCCAGCGCAGTTCACCGTCGAGCAGCCTTGGCTCTTGGGTATAACGGCGTAAACCAAAACCCGCAACGGTATTCACATCTTCATGCAATAGACCCGCATCGAGCAATTCTTTGATTAAGTACGCCATGCCACCGGCAGCGTGGAAATGGTTGATATCGGCGTGACCGTTTGGATACACGCGCGCCACTAATGGCACTGCATCGGATAACTCAGAAAAATCATCCCAGTTCACGATAATACCGGCAGCTCTAGCAGCGGCGACGATGTGCATAGTCAAGTTAGTAGAACCGCCAGTAGCCAAAAGTGCCACAATGCCGTTAACCACAGACTTTTCGCTGACCACTTCACCGATTGGGGTATATTGGGTACCCATTTCGGTTAAACGACACACTTGCTTAGCCGCCATCTTGTTTAAGGCTTCACGCAGTGGATCATCAGGATTTACAAATGACGAGCCAGGTAACTGCAGACCCATCACTTCAAGCATCAGCTGATTCGAGTTTGCAGTGCCGTAGAAAGTACAGGTTCCTGCACTGTGGTAAGACTGGGCTTCTGCTTCAAGCAGCTGCGCGCGATCCACTTTACCTTGGGCAAATTGCTGACGAATACGGGCTTTTTCTTTGTTCGGGATACCTGATTTCATCGGCCCAGCAGGCACGAATAACATAGGTAAGTGACCAAAGCTTAAGGCGCCGATAAGCAAACCAGGAACGATTTTATCGCAAATGCCGAGCAGTAAAGCGCCATCAAACATGTTGTGAGACAAGCCCACAGCCGTTGCCATAGCAATCACTTCACGACTCAGTAAGCTCAATTCCATACCGGGTTGACCTTGAGTCACACCGTCACACATGGCCGGAACACCGCCCGCCACTTGTGCAACACTGCCGACTTCCTGACAGGCTTTTTTCAGCAATTCAGGATAGCTTTCATAGGGTTGGTGCGCAGATAACATGTCGTTAAATGCCGTCACTATGCCGATGTTAGCCTTATTCAATTGACGCAATGCATTTTTGTCGTCTGGATTACAGGCGGCAAAACCATGGGCTAAGTTGCCACAGCTCAATGAGCTACGGTGTACACCATGGTTACGGGCATCATTCAATGCGGCGAGATAACCTTCACGTGACGCTTTGCTACGGGCAATAATTCTGTCGGTAACAGCTTGAACTACTGAGTGCATCTTGACTCCTTAAGCGCTCCAGAACACATCAACGGGCGTTTTACGCTGCGCTAATACGGCTCTGATAGGCATAGCATGGACATCATCACTTTCTAACGCTTGACGATATACGGATAATTTCTGTTCCCCGACCAAGTGCAGATAAATTTGTCTGCTGTTCAGAATCGCACTCTTAGAGAGCGTTATTCTGCCGTGGGGCGCTGTGGTGGGGTTAGTCGCCACGCACAGGGCTTGGGTTGTGAGCGCATTTTCAAGCTCAGCGCTACAGGGAAACCAAGAACAAGTATGACCATCGTTACCCATGCCTAATACCACCACATCAAAAGGACGAGGGAAATTAGACAAAGACTCGGCGGCCATATCGGCGCCCGCTTCTGCGGTCGAAAACATGTTTTTTAAACCGCGGAATTTGGCATTCGACGCACGGTTCTGTAATAAATGTTCACGCACTAGACGTTCATTAGAAGCATCGGCGTCGGCTTCAACCCAGCGCTCATCGGCAAGCGTGATATAAACATCACTCCAATCGATGGACTTCATGCTCAATAGTTGAAATAACTTAAGCGGCGTCGAACCACCGGAAACCACTAAGCTCGCTTTTCCGCGGGCATCGACGGCTTCCTGTAACTGGCTTGCAATCTTGCTAGCCAGTTGCTGTTCTAACGCACTTGGCGTATCGAAAGATTTGAATACGGTTTCTTTAATCATCAAAGTCTCCTACTCGTCCCACGAACGGCCATCTTTGGTGATCAAAGCAACTGACGCAACTGGACCCCAAGTACCCGCAGGATAAGGTTTTGGTTTTTCGTTGCTTTGTTCCCACGATTGGATAATGCCATCCACCCAAGTCCATGCCTGCTCGACTTCGTCGCGGCGCACGAACAGCGCTTGATTACCGAGCATTGCTTCGAGTAATAGACGCTCGTAGGCATCGGCGATACGTTCATTTTTGAAGGTATCGGAGAAGCTCAAATCGAGTTTAGTGGTTTGTAGACGTTGTTTTTGCTCCAAACCTGGCACTTTGTTCATCATCTGGATTTCAACCCCTTCATGGGGCTGCAGACGGATCGTTAACTTGTTTGGTGGCAGATTACGGTAGCTTGAGCGATATAAGTTATGCGGTGGGTTTTTGAAATACACCACAATTTCAGAGCTCTTAAACGGCATACGTTTACCGCTACGTAAATAGAAAGGCACGCCCGCCCAACGCCAGTTGTCGATATCCACACGAATCGCCACGAAGGTTTCTGTGTGTGATTGAAGGTTGGCGCCTTCCTCTTCTAAATAACCCGGTACTGGGCTGCCCTTTAAGAAGCCTGCGCTGTACTGACCGCGTACGGTATTTTCATACACATTGTCAGAATTAATCGGACGCAGTGATTTAAGCACTTTGACTTTTTCATCACGGATGCTGTCAGCGTCTAAGTTGACTGGTGGATCCATAGCAACGAGCGTTAACACTTGCAGCAAATGGTTTTGGATCATGTCGCGCATCTGACCCGCTTTGTCGAAGTAACCCCAACGGCCTTCGATACCCACTTCTTCTGCAACAGTGATCTGGACGTGGTCAATCGTACGGTTGTCCCACTTAGAGGCAAATAAAGAGTTAGCAAAACGCAGTGCAATCAAGTTCTGTACGGTTTCTTTACCTAAGTAATGGTCGATACGGTAAACCTGACGTTCTTTGAAGTAAGCGGAAACTTGATCATTGATAACGCGAGAAGAGTCTAAATCTGAACCGATTGGCTTTTCGAGCACCACACGTGAATCGGGGTGGATAAGATCTTGTTCATGCAAACAACGGCAAATGTCGCCGAATATCGCAGGTGGCGTAGCAAAGTAACTTACCATGACACGCTCTTCTGGTTTGAGCAGTTCATGGAAGGCACTGTAGCCCGCTGAATCGGTAAAGTTAGTGCCTATATAGTGGCAGCGGGACAAGAAACGTTGGAGAGTCTCTTCGCACAAAGGCTCTTTAACGAAGGTGTTTAAGGCAAGCGTGACTAATTCGATAAACTCTTCTTGAGTAAACTCATCTTTCGCGACACCGATCACTTTCGTATCTTTATCGAGAAGTTCAGCTTTATCTAGCTGGTATAAAGAAGGTAACAACTTGCGTCGTGCCAAATCGCCTTTAGTACCAAAGAGTACGAAGTCACAAGCTTTGGCGCCTGATGTTGTTTTGCCCATTGCGTTACGATCTCCTTTGTATGTCGTGTCCCTTCATGTCGATGAAGAAATCCACACTTTTGTTGTAATATAACAACAGAATTTGTTAAATGCATCTATTTTTATAAATATTAACATTCTTGCTAACTAGGCACTTGCAGCATAAATCTGATATGCTTTTTGTGCTTAAATTACTGAAGCTAGTAAAGTCTTATTTCAAAATTGTACTGAAAAGTTACTACAAAGAGTCTCTTTGTGGGCCGCCGGCCTTGATCTGTCACCCACAAAACTAAAAAAATAAAATTACATTCTCAATTTAGCGGACATACGCGTATGAATACCCTAGAAAAGGTTCAAAAAAGCCTCACCCATTTTAGTAAATCAGAACGCAAAGTTGCAGAGGTGATCTTAGCATCACCACAGACAGCTATACATTCTAGCATCGCCACACTGGCTAAGATGGCAGATGTCAGTGAACCTACTGTGAATCGTTTCTGTCGCCGCTTAGATACTAAAGGCTTCCCTGATTTTAAGTTACATCTAGCGCAAAGTCTCGCTAACGGTACTCCTTATGTGAGTCGCCACGTTGAAGAAGATGATTCGACTGAGTCGTATACGACAAAAATCTTCGAATCTTCAATGGCTTCACTTGATACCGCTCGTCAAAGTTTAGATATTTCAGCCATAAACAAAGCGGTTGATATACTCACTCAAGCTAAGACTATTTCCTTTTTCGGCCTAGGCGCATCCGCTTCTGTTGCCCATGACGCCCAAAATAAATTCTTCCGTTTTAATGTGCCTGTCATCTGTTTTGACGATGTTCTAATGCAACGCATGAGCTGTATAAACAGCAATGAAGGTGATGTTGTTGTATTAATTTCCCACACAGGCCGCACTAAGTCATTGATTGAGATAGCACGTTTAGCGAGAGAAAACGGTGCTGCAGTGATTGGTATTACCGCCCGCAACTCGCCTTTGTCGATGGAATGTACGCTGCCCGTGACAATGGAAGTGCCAGAAGATACCGACATGTATTTACCTATGGCCTCGCGTTTAGCCCAATTAGTCACTATAGATGTATTGGCAACCGGCTTTACCTTACGTAGAGGTCCACGTTTCCGCGATAATTTGAAACGAGTGAAAGAAGTATTAAAAGAGTCTCGCATCAATAAAGATCCGATACTGTAACTCACTTCCTTTTCTAAAAATGGCTAGTGTTGATCCTTAACCTAGCCATTTATCGTGCAAATATCAGCGATACCTCACAATTTTCATACATAACTTTAGATCAATTTGATTGTAACTTTACTACATAATCTGGAATTGCATGGTAATATAGGCCCAAGATTTTTTTTAACTTTAACGGAGTATCCTTATGTTCCGCAGAACCAAAATCGTCACCACTCTAGGTCCCGCTACCGATCGTGATGATAATCTACGCCGCATCATCGCGGCAGGTGCAAACGTTGTACGTCTTAATTTCTCCCACGGTTCCCCAGAAGATCACTTAAAACGAGCCACTCAAGCGCGCGAAATCGCTAAAGAGTTGGGCGTTCATGTGGCTATTTTGGGTGACTTACAAGGCCCTAAAATCCGCGTTTCTACTTTCAAAGACAATAAGAAAGTGCAACTGGTATTAGGTCAAGCCTATATACTTGATGCCGAGTTAGCCAAAGGTGAAGGCGACGAGACCCAAGTGGGTATCGATTACAAGCAATTGCCAGACGATGTGACTGTTGGCGATATCCTGATGTTAGATGATGGCCGCGTTCAATTACGCGTTGAGCGTGTTGAAGGCCGTAAAGTGCATACCACAGTGACTGTGGCGGGCCCTTTATCTAACAACAAAGGTATTAACAAGCAAGGTGGCGGACTTTCTGCTGCGGCGCTGACCGAAAAAGACAAAGCTGACATTTTGACTGCGGCAATGATCCAAGTGGATTATTTAGCCGTGTCTTTCCCGCGCAGTGGTGCTGATTTAGATTACGCCCGTGATCTTGCCCGTCAAGCCGGTTGCAATGCCTTGATCGTGGCTAAAGTTGAACGTGCTGAAGCCGTTGCGACCGATGCGGCTATGGACGATGTGATCTTAGCGTCTGATGTGGTTATGGTTGCCCGTGGTGACTTAGGTGTTGAAATTGGTGATGCTGCACTCGTTGCGGTGCAGAAGAAGTTAATCGCCCGTTCACGCCAACTGAACAAAGTCGTCATCACGGCCACTCAGATGATGGAATCGATGATTTCAAGCCCAATGCCAACCCGCGCCGAAGTAATGGACGTGGCGAACGCTGTGCTTGATGGTACCGATGCTGTGATGTTATCTGCTGAAACCGCTGCCGGTGACTTCCCAGAAGAAACCGTTAAGGCAATGGCAAACGTCTGTGTTGGCGCAGAATCTCACCCAAGTGTGATTGTGTCTAAGCATAGATTAGATGTGCGTTTCACTTCTGTTGAAGAAACGATTGCACTATCGACTATGTATGCAGCTAACCATCTTGAAGGCGTTAAGGCGATTATTGCTTTGACTGAATCAGGTGCGACACCACAATTGATGTCACGCATCAGTTCTGCACTGCCGATCTTAGGTTTATCACGTCACGCAACAACCCTAGCCAAAATGGCCTTGTACCGCGGTGTGTTACCAATCTACTTCGATTCAACTATCCACCCAGCTGATGAGCTAGCACAAAAAGCGTTAGAAGCATTAACTGCTGCAGGTTATTTGAACAGCGGTGATATGGTGCTGATGACCAAAGGCGATGCAATGGAAACGATTGGCGGCACTAACACCTGTAAAGTGTTAATCGTTGCTTAAGTTGCTTTAGTTGCTTTAGCTGCTTCTAACGACTAAAGCCTGTTAGAAAAAAGCCAATAAAAAACCACCTCATGAAGGTGGTTTTTTTATATTGACTGTTTTCTGTAAGTGCAGATTTCTGTTAATGCTGATTTATCGGCTCTCATTGCTGAGGGGAATCTAAGCGGCCCAAGCGGAGTAATCATCAAACTTAACACCGCTTAGTCCAGACCGTACTAACATTAAAAACTAACATCAAACACTAGAAATCATTATAACGTTTCGAAATCATTCACATTAATTGCCGCTAAGCGCAGCTTATCAGCATGCTGCAATTTTTGCTCTTCATCGGCAGTGATTACGCCAGTCTCGAGGGCTTTTGCAAACAAGACGAGATTAGGCACTTTGGCTGGCAATTCACCGGCACGCTGCGCTTTCTTCAGTTTTTTATAAATATCTTTACAGGCATATTGCGCAACAAACGCTTGCTCAACTTCAGCAATACCGCCCTTATCTCCTTCAAATTCAGGACATAGGAAGGTAATACGGTCACGAGCAGGGCCAGGCTTCAACATGCCGCCGACTAAATCGGTCGCCATTTTATCGCTCGGTGCATTGAAGTGATTACCCAGCGGGAAGATTAAGCCGCGCAGTAACCATGCCACAGGACGGCTCGGGAAGTTACGAATCGTGTCTTCCAGTGCTTTTGCCGCTAAGTGCAAACGATTGGCCATGACGTAACGTACTGCTGGCAAATCGTCCTGCTGACGGCCATTGTCTTCAAATAACTTCAAGGTCGCTGAACCTAAATACAACTGGCTGAGCACATCACCCATACGTGCAGACAGCATTTCTTTGCGTTTTAAATCGCCGCCCATGATCAGCATAGATAAATCTGTCATTAAGGCTAATGCAGACGAAATACGCGACATATCTTTATAGTACTGCTTAGTTTCACCGCTCACTGGTGCACTGCCAAAACGGCTACCGCTTAACGCGCTAAACAAAGCACTGAAAGCATTACGCGTGGCATAACCCATGTGACCCATTAGTAACGCATCAAAACGCTCTAAGGCTTCATGTTGGTTTTCCATCGCTGCGGCTTCCATTTCGGCAAGCACGTAAGGATGGCAGCGCGTTGCACCTTGACCAAAAATCATCAATGAGCGGGTTAGAATATTCGCGCCTTCCACAGTGATCGAAATTGGATTCGACATATAAGGGTGGCCTAAATAGTTTTTAGGTCCTAATTGAATGCCCTTACCCGATTGAATATCCATGGCATCATTCATCACTGAACGGCCTAATTCAGTCATGTGGTACTTAGCTATCGCGGTCACGACCGAAGGTTTGACTTTAAGATCGATACCCGTGGTTGTTAAACGGCGTGCGGCTTCTAACTGATAAGTGTTAGCAATAATACGCGCCAGCGCTTCTTGCACCCCTTCAAACTGACCAATTGCCATTCCAAACTGGTGACGCACATAGCTGTAAGCCGTTGTCGTCTTAGTCGCCATGTGACCAGAAGCCGTTGCCAATGCTGGCAATGAAATACCGCGGCCCGCTGACAAACACTCAACCAGCATACGCCAGCCTTTACCTGCAAACTCAGGGCCACCGATAATCCAATCGAGCGGGATAAACACTTCTTTACCTTGAGTAGTACCGTTCATAAACGCCATACCCAGCGGATTATGACGACGACCAATCACCACACCAGGATGATCCGTTGGGATCAACGCACAGGTAATGCCTAAGTTTTTCTTATCGCCAAGCAGACCTTCAGGATCGCGCATTTGGAACGCTAACCCCAGAACTGTTGCTACAGGCGCCAGCGTGATATAACGTTTATCCCAAGTCAGTTTTAGCCCGAGCATCTCTTCGCCATTGAAGGTATCACGGCACACAATACCCACATCGGGGATAGCACCGGCATCACTGCCGGCTTCAGGACCGGTTAACGCAAAACAAGGAATTTCATCGCCTTTAGCTAAAGCGGGTAACCAGCGTTCTTTCTGCTCGCTCGTACCATAGTGGGTCAGCAGCTCACCCGGGCCTAAAGAGTTTGGCACCATGACAGTCACAGCAGCGCTTACGCTACGGCTGGCTAATTTGCTGACAATGGTAGAGTTAGCATAGGCAGAGAAAGCTTTACCACCGAATTTCTTCGGAATAATCAGGGCGAAGAAGCCTTCTTTCTTGAAGTATTCCCACAACTCTGGCGGTAAATCTTTACGGTTATGCACTATGTCGAAATCATCGATCATCGTCAGGGCTGTCATCACTTGATTATCGATAAAGTGTTTTTCTTCAGCGGTCAGCGTCGGTTTACCGTAGCTGTGCAAGGTATTCCAGTTAGGATTTCCGCGGAATAACTCCCCTTCCCACCAGACATCACCGGCTTCCATCGCTTCGCGCTCGGTATCTGAAAGTGGCGGCAAGACCTTCTTGAAAAAACTAAAAACTGGGCGGGTAATAAACTGCATCCGGATATTTTTCACCGCAAACAACACGACAATGGCTATCAGGGCAAGAATTATAATCGTCAACATTATCAAGACCTTTTAATTAAGAAGAAACGGGGACTGATACGCCAGCCGCCATGTATGGGATCACTTTACGGATCACGGCTTCGATATCGTTATGCTCACCAAACTCAGCAGCAGCGATATCGTTTAGGGCATCGGCGGACGCCATAGTGAATACGATAGTGCCTAAGGTAAAGTGTAAACGCCAAAACATTTCAGCGGGTGGAATATGTGGCGCACTGGCCGACACGGCTTTAACAAAAGCATCGAGATGCTGGCCGTAATGGGTAGTGATAAACCAACGTAAATGCCCTTGGCTTTCGATATAGCCGCGGCCTAAAAGCTGCAGGAAGATCGTGGTGCCTTCGGTACGTAGCGCGTTTAAATCCAATAAAGGATCGACCAGTGAAGACAAAATTTCTTCGAGTGTTGCTTGTGCTGGCGCGGCATTTAAGCGATTAATTTGGTTTGAAGCCGCAGGCATAAACACGTCTAAATAACGCGCTAATACTGCACGGATCAGCTCTTTTTTAGAACCAAAGTGATAATTGACCGATGCTAAATTCACCTCAGCCTTACTGGTGATGAGTCGCAACGAGGTCTCAGAAAAGCCCCGTTCGGCGAACAGTTTTTCTGCGGCATCAAGTATTCTAGTTTTTGTATCGGATCGACTTGCCATTCCGTGACCTTGAATTAATTTAAAACACTCGTTTAAATTAAACATTGGCACCACGGATGTCAAACTAAAATTGGACAAACTCACCGCTTTCTAGCCTGCATACCCACTGCATGTCGAACATCTACGAATTAAGTGTGACTAACAAGCCCATTAACCCTTGTGCAATAAGCCTTAGCTTTAGGTAAACTGTGTAACACAAAAACAACAAGGACAAGTAGACATGGTTATTTCATTGAATCGTCGCAGTAAAATCGCCCTCACAGTGGCCTTAACGCTGGGATTAACGGCCTGTAATGATGCACAAAGCAAAACCGACAAGCCTGCTAGCACTGAAGCGGCTGTCATCAATACCGCCCGAGATAAAGCACAAGCCATTGCTTTTATTAACGATGCTGAAGCCAAAATGGCTGAATTATCGATTGAATCTAATCGCGCCGAGTGGATTTACAGCAACTTTATTACCGATGATACCGCGGCTCTGTCTGCCGCAGTCGGTGAAAAGGTTAGCTCAGCGTCGGTAAAATTTGCAACAAAGGCGGCTAAGTACGCCAATGTGCAACTCGATCCCGTTAATGCCCGTAAGCTCAATATCCTACGCAGCGCGTTAGTGTTACCCGCCCCGCTCGACCCTGCGAAAAATGCCGAGCTTGCGCAAATTAGCTCAGAATTAAATGGCTTATACGGCAAAGGAAAATACTGTTTTGCCGACGGTAAGTGTATGACCCAGCCTGAGCTATCCAGCTTGATGGCCGAATCACGGGATCCCGCTACGTTGCTGGAAGCGTGGAAAGGCTGGCGTGAAATTGCCAAACCCATGCGTCCCTTGTTTCAACGTGAAGTGGAACTGGCCAATGAAGGCGCGAAGGATCTTGGTTATGCAAACCTGTCTGAGCTATGGCGTAGTCAATATGATATGAAACCCGATGATTTTTCACAGGAACTCGATCGTCTTTGGGGCCAAGTGAAACCCCTTTATGAATCATTGCACTGTTACGTGCGCGGTGAACTCAATAAAGAATACGGCGATAACATCGCACCGACCACAGGACCTATCCCTGCACATTTACTCGGCAATATGTGGGCCCAGCAATGGGGCAATGTGTATGATTTAGTCGCCCCAGACAATGCCGACCCGGGTTACGATGTCACTGAGCTACTGGCAAAAAATGGTTATGACGAGCATAAAATGGTGAAACAAGCCGAAGGCTTCTTCACGTCTCTAGGATTTGCACCATTGCCAGAAAGTTTTTGGGCACGTTCTCTATTTGTTCAGCCAAAGGATCGTGATGTGGTTTGCCACGCTTCGGCATGGGATCTCGATAATCTCGACGATATTCGCATAAAAATGTGTATCCAAAAGACCGCCGAAGATTTTAGCGTGATCCATCACGAACTTGGACATAACTTCTATCAACGCGCTTATAAGCAGCAACCATTCCTGTTTAAAAACAGCGCCAACGATGGTTTCCATGAAGCGATTGGTGACACGATTGCGCTGTCTATCACCCCAAGCTACTTAAAGCAGATTGGCTTATTAGATGAAGTGCCTGATGCCTCTAAGGACATAGGCCTCTTACTGAAGCAAGCTTTAGATAAAATTGCCTTCTTGCCCTTTGGTCTGATGATAGATCAGTGGCGCTGGAAAGTGTTTAGCGGCGAAATCACACCTGCCCAATATAACCAAGCATGGTGGGATCTCAGGGAAAAATACCAAGGCGTAAAAGCACCGACGAAGCGCAGCGAAGCTGACTTTGATCCAGGCGCTAAATACCATGTGCCAGGCAATGTGCCATACACCCGTTACTTCCTCGCGCATATTCTGCAATTTCAGTTCCATCAAGCGCTGTGTGAAACTGCGGGCGATAAAGGTCCGGTTCATAGATGCAGTATTTATGGCAATCAAGCTGCGGGAGAGAAACTCAATAAGATGCTCGAGTTAGGTTTAAGTAAGCCATGGCCTGAAGCATTGAAAGAAGTCACTGGCAAAGAAACCATGGATGCCAAAGCTGTGCTCGATTACTTCGCGCCACTTAAAATATGGTTAGATGAGCAAAATACCACTGCAAATCGCCAATGTGGTTGGTAATGACGCGTTAAGTCATCGCCAAATTGCATAAAGCAAAATGCCCAACGAGATTGGGCATTTTTATTCCTGCTTGTTATTCAATACTTTTTATCAAATACTGGGCCTGTTTTCGTCTAACGCCATCCCATGCCTTTACGATTGGCTTCACGGTTTTCAAGCTTTAGCTGTTCAGACTTAGTTAACATCACATACAGCGCCCCTGTGCCGCCCTGCTCAGTTTTCGCCGAATGATAGGCCAGCACCATATCCAGTTGTGATAACCAACAACACACAGCTGATTTGAGTAATCCAGCAAAGGGTTGACTCTGATAACCTTTACCGTGGATCAACATCACACACCGCTCACCGTGCGCCTGCGCTGCCAGTAAATAGTTGAGTACGGCCTCGCGAGCTTGATTAAGCCGATAGGCATGCACATCGAGCTCCATCTTGATACTGTATTGCCCCATGCGTAAGCGTTTGAAAACGCCGCCTTGTACCCCTTCACGTTTAAAGCTGACAATCTCATCCGGGGCTTGCTGTACAAACGCCTTTAAATCCAGCGGCATACACGCTAAATAAGCTTCCCTTTGTAAGGCATCGCGTCTATTGATCTGCTCCGTCGTTAACGCTTTGGGCGCAAAACTCACCACAGGCACCTCACCTTTAAGGGGTACAACTCCGGCCATTTCCTCAAAAAACAGTGCTGATTCATCATCCAGCATGGCAAGCTCCTTTACTTCACACTCTTGTACAGAAACACACTTTGTAAACATTCAAGGCTTTAGTTCAGCGGGCGGCTCCATTATAGTGACGCCATGATTGCCAGATTAGAATAAAGTAATGAAATTTTTGCCGCTAGTCCTGATGTGCCTATTGTCGCTGCCAAGCTTAGCCAATCCAGCTAAAACGCATACAAAATCCACAGATGATCAATTGATCAACGCTAATTATCCTTTATTTATTAGCGCTTTTAATCAATTATCCCCTGAAGTGACCCGTGAAATTTATGCCGATGATGCGAGCTACTTATCTGAGAGTCAAAGTAAAGAGATTTACTATGGACGAGATAATATCGTTGCGATTTACAAGAAATTTTTCGATAAAATCCGCGCTAAGAAAGCCACTATCGACGTGGATTTTCGCATTACCAAGCGTAAAATTATCGGCAATGGTGCCATAGATACTGGCTATTATTTAGTTCGATTTTATCCCGCACAAGAAACGGGTGAACCTGTGAGTGAATTTGCAGGCAAATTTGCCATTGGTACAGAAAAGGTCTCAGCGACTCAGTGGAAAGTAAGTTTAGACACCAATAATCGTGCAGAACCTAGCTATTATCTAAATGCGAAACCTGTGCCTAACTTGTATTATGGCCGCCAGTTCCCGCCTTTGCCTGTCGGTAAAAAATTACCCTAAGTTTTGTGCTAACGCTATTTAACGCATTCAGATACATGCTTAATGCATTAAAATAAAAGTATAATACGTTGGAATAAAAGCTTAATTTATTGAAATAAACCATCATTTAATCGATACCGCAAAGAAAACATGATTACAACTGAACAAAGCTGCCCCTGTGGCAGTAGCAAACGCTATCAAGATTGCTGCAATCCACTGCATATTCATGTCGATTCTGGGCAAGTCGTTGCGCACACGCCCGAGCAACTCATGCGCTCTCGTTACTGCGCATTTGTGTTGAAAAATTTTGATTATATTTTAAAGACACATCACCCCGAGTATCTAAACGGTCTCACCCTAGCGAGTCTTAATACTGGCCCTCACCCACATTGGTTAGGACTAGAAGTACTCAGCAGCAGTGAAACACCCGCCCACAGCACTCAAGCGAGTCAAGCCGAAGATGAATCAAGACATGGCACTGTGACATTTAAGGCTTGGTACACACTCGAAGGTGAAATTGATGCTATCTATGAACGTTCGGAATTCATCTATCAAACGGGCCGCTGGTATTACAGCCAAGGCCTGCAAATGACGGCGAAGTTACCCGGCAGAAATGATCCTTGCGTTTGCCATAGCGGTAAAAAATTCAAACAATGCTGCTTAAAATCCCTCTGATTTAACAAGTACACTAGTCTAGTGGGTCAAGACCGAAGGGCTTTTGGCCGACAAAATAAATTGTGCAAACTCAGGCTCCCGCAATGCAGGGCTATAGAGATAGCCCTGCGCCTGATGGCAAAAACTCTTCGCTAAAAAGGCTTCTTGTTCAAGGGTTTCAACCCCTTCTGCCGTCAAGGAGATATTCAAAGCACTCGCCATGGCGATAATGGCTGAGACTATTTCGCGGCTTTCGCGGCTCACAGTCAGATCTGAAATAAACGACCGATCAATCTTAAGTTTACTGATCGGGAACTGCTTCAAATAACGCATTGAGCTATAACCCGTGCCAAAATCGTCAATCGCAAGTCCTACGCCTAATTCCGCTAATTCTTGACATAACAAGGTCGCGTGGCGAATGTCGCCCATCAACTCAGTTTCAGTGATCTCTAAAATTAACGTCTTAGGTTTCAATCGATAACGAGTTAATAGCTGCCACACCTGCTCGAATAAATTGCCACTGAAAAACTGACGGGCCGACACATTCACGTGCATCGTCATGTCCGCATTATGGTGTTGCCATAGGTTCAACTGGCGACATGCAGCCTCTAACACCCAGCTACCAATGGAATTAATCATCCCCGACTGCTCAGCAATGTCGATAAAAGATGCGGGAAATAACACGCCTCTTTTAGGATGATGCCAACGGATTAAAGCTTCAGCGCCAATATAGGTATTCTGCTCTAAATCCCTCAGTGGCTGATAATAAAGCTCAAACTGACGGCCACGAATAGCACTGTGTAAATCGCGCTCTATCTGTGCATCTTCTTTAAATGCGCTCAACAAAGTACTGTTAAACACTTGGATTGCAGTGCCTTTTTTCTTTTTAGCATACTGAACAGCAATATCGGCACAGGTTAACGGCGCAAACAAACTCGCCACCGAGGCGATATCAACCACAGCTAAGGCAGGCTTAGGCTCGACTTGCTCGCGACCGATTAAGATAGGCATAGCCAGATGCTGATACAGACGCGTACTAAAATAGTCGAGATCGTATACCGCGTTATCATCGGTCAACAATACGGCAAATTCATCGCTGCCGACGCGGGCAATTTCGGTGGCTTTATTGATTTCGGAGAAATGTTTCAAACGGCGGGCAATTTCAATCAACAAGCTATCGCCATTCTCATGACCATAGGTATCGTTAAACCGCTTAAATCCTACTAAATCAACTAATAACAACAAACCTTTATTGGTACGTTCAAGCACTCGATTAAAGTGGGTGCGGTTATGTAGCCCCGTTAATCCACAGCGCCAAGCGAGGCGTTCAAGCTCTGACTTGTAGTTGTGCTCATCGGTATTTTCTTCACACGAGACCAAGGCATAATGATTGCCGCGATCAGTAATGAATTGACTCAAGACGTATGTCAGCCAATAGCGGCTGCCATCGGCACGACTAAACTGCACTTCGCCTTTGGCAATCTCGCCCCTAAATATCTGCGCTAGGGTTTGCTCGGCTAATTGGGCATGCTGCTTAAAAAAAGCCAATTCACGGATATTTGCGCCGATTATCTGCTCACGGGGCATGCCAGTGATTTCACTGTGTGCCTGATTCACATACTCGACTTTTTCAGTATGCAAATTAATGAGCATGCTGATCTGTCGCGATTGCTCCGTCGCGCAGCGAAATAGGCTCAAACTTTCTTCTTTGTCGTAGCTGTGTTTTGTCGCTAAGGTCAGGGCTAATTGATCGGCCATCTGGCACGATAGGTGGATTTCGCTGTCGTGCCAATGGGGAGTGAATTGCGCCCGCTCGATGCAGAGCACACCTTCGAGACGACCGTTGATGCGAATGGCGATGTCGAGACTCGAATTGATATTCCGCGGGATAAAATAGCACTCTGCCAATTCACTTAAACGGGGATCGGTCAGCGTATTGCCAGCATCGATATGGCGCAGGGTTTTAAGCTCGTGCACATAACGGGGACAAGCTTGTAATAGTTTAGGCCTATGAATGTCTTGCAACATCATAGAACCAAATTGTGCAACGAGTGTTTGGGTTTGTTGATCAGCTGAAAACGTCCACACTGACACCAAAGAAACCGTTAAATTCTGGCACAACAACTCTGTGGCTAACTCTGCTGTCTTGGTGAAATCGCCCTGCTGTTTTGCAGTTGACTGAACCAAAGACTCCAATAAATGCTGATGCTGACGTCGCTTCACGCTGATTCCCTACAAAACTTCGTGTTGGGCTAAAGGTCTTTGCTACGCGCAAACGTAGCTTGAAATGTGCAATTAAGCTGATTGAATTATTCTTATTTGGAGGCAGATTACACTATCTATTGTAAGTGCAGCAACATGTGGCACAATTTATTACAATTCAGTTAACAACTGCAGCATTTTTAGACAGTTAAAACGATTAAGTTCGAATTCTATCCGCTAAAAGTGCTGCACAAAAACTTATAAACCGTTTTCCAATTGGAAAATCATTTTCTCGGCGCTCACACCAAAGGTCAGCAGTAAATCGATACCCGCCGCCGTGGTCACAAACTCAGTTTGTACTTCAGCAAATCGAGCTTGGGCACGGCTCGCCATACTTTCTGCATCTGTTTGCGCGCTATCGCCAACAAAATTTAACGTCAATAAGGTATCGTGTTCATCAATGACGGCGCCGATATCGACAAAACTGCCACAATCGGTGCAAGTGTCATTCACTGCCGGATTCTGTGCTTCTATTATGCCTTTCATCTGTATTCCTTATTTATAAAGCGACTGATTAACGGCATCACTAAACTATGCTCGCTAATTTATTTGCGCGGTAAGTGGCTAACTCGATAGGTTAATCAGAATTATAGGTAATTAAGCCTCAAGATAACTGGCTTTAGCTCACGCTTATTTACTGAAATGGCGCAGATTGACTCGATTGGCATTGAAGACCACTTACGGGAAGACTGCCCTAGGCTGAAGCGAGCAGAGGCACGAGATTACGTTGGATTGCCAATTGATCGGCAAAATGCATGATTTCAACCTTAGGCGCGCTGAGTTGGCCCCTCTGCCTGAGCTGGGTGACATGATCACAGTTACTCAGGGCCTCGGCCATTGCAACGCTCTCACCGCCTCGGATCACTAACGCTTCCGGTCGCAGTGCCTGCTGTAATTGAAATGCCCGCGGACCTTGAGCCATAAAAATACTGCTGTTATCGACTACAGGTTCGGCACAAGATAAATCCGCCATTAAGCTTTGCTGCGGTGGTAATTCGAACTGACGCTGTAATTTTTGCGCCATATCAAGCTCGTTTTGCCATTGAAATTGCGCCATGTCCCGTGCGTCAACCGACAGTAACGACAGCAACAGGGCGAATTCGCCCCGTCTGTCGTTTTCTATCGCCGCGTTTAAGCGGGTGCCAATTTGGGCTTCGTTGACTAAAGGAACATCAATTTGCATAAAAAAACATCGTCAAAACAATTCGTTGTTAGTTAATCGACCATTTGATGCATAACTTTAGGAAAATTTTTAAATTGGGTATTTACATGCAAAAGGTTTCTGACTACTATGGCGGCCGCAATTGAGGAGGGGTTCCCGAGTGGCCAAAGGGATCAGACTGTAAATCTGACGGCTCAGCCTTCGAAGGTTCGAATCCTTCTCCCTCCACCATTTGCACTGTAAGTTTGTGAGTGTTGTTCGAAAATGATGTAGAGTTTTACAAAAGCGTTAAAGGTATTCGTGGAGGGGTTCCCGAGTGGCCAAAGGGATCAGACTGTAAATCTGACGGCTCAGCCTTCGAAGGTTCGAATCCTTCTCCCTCCACCATCTTTATCTCTAACGCAGATAATCATTTTCAAGTACCAAACATGGCCAATGTTTGGTTGAGTTTTAAAAGTAAAGAAAGTTTGTGGAGGGGTTCCCGAGTGGCCAAAGGGATCAGACTGTAAATCTGACGGCTCAGCCTTCGAAGGTTCGAATCCTTCTCCCTCCACCATTTCTTTCATTGTATATACCGCTCTTGTTCAACTTCCGTTTTGTCTATTCCAGTTTTATCTGCCATAGCTTCATCTATTCATTTTGTTCTAATTACATTCTTTGTATTAAACTGCACTTCTGTTTGAAGCCATCTTTTTAGTTCGCAATATTTGTCTTTAACATCAATCACGCCTCGCGCGACTTCAAGCTAATGCCCCCAAGCGAGTAACGCCAAGCAGATCCAATAAAACCGCTTTGCCCGTCCCTGTGATATGCTCTAAAAATGATCCCTTTCGAAGTGACTATGATGATATCTAACACAATTCAACCGCCAGTGGACTCACACAGCGCTCACAGACTCTGCCCAACGTGGGAAGCCCATGCGATAGGCAAGATTGAAGCGGATTTTCAGCGCAGCGCCGATACCCATTTGATTAAGCTTGAATTACCTATGCTCGATGGCATAGATATTTATCTTAAAGATGAAAGTACCCACCCGACAGGCAGCTTAAAGCATCGCCTCGCCCGCTCACTCTTCCTCTATGCCCTGTGTAACGGCTGGATTAAGCAAGGTACGCCCATTATCGAATCCTCATCGGGCAGCACAGCGATTTCTGAAGCCTATTTTGCCCGCTTACTCGGTTTACCTTTTATTGCCGTGATGCCTAAAAGCACGGCTAAAAAGAAGATTGAACAGATCACTTTCTATGGCGGCCAATGTCATTTTGTCGACCATTCCAGTGAGATTTACGCCGAATCGGCGCGCCTAGCCGCAGAGCTGGGCGGCCATTACATGGATCAATTCACCTACGCCGAGCGCGCAACAGACTGGCGCGGTAATAACAATATTGCCAATTCGATTTTCAATCAGATGGAGCGCGAGCCACATACTATCCCGCGTTGGATAGTGATGAGTCCGGGCACAGGCGGCACATCGGCGACCATAGGCCGCTACATCCGCTATCAAAGGTTGGCGACCCAGCTTTGCGTAGTTGATCCGCAAAACTCGGTATTTTTTGATTTTTATCAGAGCGGCGATGCCAGCTTAACCTGTTGCAATGGCAGTAAAATTGAAGGCATAGGTCGACCAAGAGTCGAGCCATCGTTTATTCCTGGCGTTGTGGATTCTATGCTGCAAATCCCCGACGCGGCTTCCGTAGCGACGATTCATTGGTTAGAGCAACTGATTGGCCGTAAAACCGGCGCATCGACAGGCACTAACCTTTACGGCGCATTGCAACTTGCCGTACAAATGCAAGCGCGTGGAGAACAAGGCTCAATCGTCACCTTAATTTGCGACTCGGGTGAACGTTACCTCGATACCTATTACGATGCTGATTGGATTGCAGCTAACGTCGGTGATATTGCCCCCTATCAGCGCCAACTTGCGGCATTCAATCATTTTGGTCAGCTAAGCGAGCTTGATTAATCGACTCGATGAAATCCTTTGAGTTGACGGCTTTAAAGTCCACCGCTAAACGTCAGTCATAAAAAACGCCCCACAATTGTGAGGCGTTTTTTTATCGTTTATAGATTAACTGAAGGGCATTAATCAATATTCAAATACTTATGGGTTTGGATCGATAAACGCCAATTACGGGCAATACACACCTTCATCGCCAGTTCAGTCGCTCTGGGCTTTTGGCTAATCGGCTGTAGGCAAATCGTTTTAGCGGAAATATCGATGTCTTGCAGTAACTCATCCAGTTCAGCAATGTGATTTTCAGTGGCGATGGGATGCTTGATCTCATTGGCACGGTTCAGCGCCTGCGTTAATACCTTATAGCCACCTTTCATGTTCACCTTGGGCGATACCGTTACCCAAGTATCATCGGCACAATTGATGTCGAAGGTGCCACTGGTTTCGATTTGGGTAGCAAAGCCTTGGTTGTGCAAGGTTTCAGTTAATTCGCGTAAATCGTACATACAAGGCTCGCCGCCGGTGATCACGATATGGCGCGCAGTGAAACCTTTGGCATGAAAAGCAGCAATAAGACTTTGCGCCGTATGTTCTGCCCAGCGCCCAATAGTGCCGTCTACGGTAATGACTTGCTCTGGCGTCACTTTATTCACTTCAAGCACATCCCATGTCTGTTTCGTATCGCACCAAGCGCATCCCACGGGACAACCTTGCAGGCGGACAAATATGGCGGGCACTCCGGTAAAGACACCTTCACCTTGAATGGTTTCAAATACTTCGTTGACTGGGTAGTTCATGCTGGCGTTCCACTTTTCTGGGGCGGCATTTATAGTGGATTTTAGCTTGAGCTGCAAGTTTTTGCGCCGAGAAAGCCTATTTGATGCAGATCGCCAGAGTTTGCAAGGACTATGGCCTGAGTTACACTAACGGCCTATTTATAAGTGTTCTACGGTTAAGTGAAATCCTTTATGTCAACGAGCTTAGTGTCAAAACCCTTAGCGTCCAAAGCAGTGGTAGTATTCAGTGGCGGACAAGATTCGACAACCTGTCTTATCCAAGCCCTAACCCAGTACGATGAAGTTCACGGGATCACCTTTGACTACGGTCAACGTCACCGCGAAGAAATTGAAGTCGCCAAATCCTTAGCAAAACGCTTGAAGATCACCAGCCATAAAGTCATGGATGTCACCTTACTCAATGAGTTAGCGATATCGGCACTGACCCGTGATGCGATACCGGTTTCACATGAGCTAATGGAAAATGGGCTGCCGAATACTTTTGTGCCTGGACGTAATATTCTGTTTTTAACGCTTGCGGGCATTTATGCCTATCAATTAGGCGCTGAAGCGATTATCACCGGCGTATGTGAAACCGACTTTTCGGGTTACCCAGATTGCCGCAACGATTTTGTTAAAGCGATGGAGTCAGCCTTAGTTCAAGGCATGGATAAACAACTTAAGATCATCACGCCCTTAATGTGGCTCAATAAGGCTCAAACCTGGGCGCTGGCGGATAAATATCAGCAACTCGATCTGGTTCGCCACCACACCCTCACTTGCTATAACGGCGTGATTGGTGATGGTTGTGGCGATTGCCCGGCTTGTCATCTGCGTAAACGTGGTTTGGACGACTATCTGCAGGATAAAACCACAGTCATGGCTTCACTCGACGCTAGCGAGCCAAATGCATGACACGCAGTCCCTATTGGGTCGCGCTGATAGTGAGTCTGATGTGTGCGGGTTTGTATGTCGCAGGCTTAGCCAGTCCTGCTGTCGACAACCTGCTCGCCTATCGCCGCAGTGCTATTGCTGATGGTGAATGGTGGCGCTTAATCAGCGGTAATTTACTTCACACGAATCAGTGGCACCTGTTGATGAATCTTGCGGGTCTGTGGGTTGTGCTGTTTTTGCATCATTTCCACTACCATCTCAAAGGCTTAAGCGCGCTATTCCTCGTATTATGTTTACTAGAAGGCATAGGCTTATATTTGGGCTACCCGCAATTGCTCGGTTATGTCGGCTTAAGCGGTATGTTGCACGGCTTATTCGCCTTCGGCGCGGTGCAGGATATTGTCCGCAAGCTGCGCTCAGGCTATCTGCTGTTACTTGGCGTTATCATCAAGGTTGGCCACGAACAGCTTTATGGCGCCAGCAATGATGTCACCGCCATGATAGGCGCGCGCGTGGCAACTGAGGCGCATTTGGTTGGCTTAATCTGTGGGCTGATTTGTGCTTTAGCGGTATTCATCACGTTGAAGTTTAGTCCCGTAAAAGTCTCTGCGTAATTCTCTGACAGACATAAAAAAGCCGTCGCAGCATAATTGCTGGACGGCTTTTTTAATCTTTAGCGTTAAGGTAAATCTAGGCCTTGATCAACAAGTCCCGCAAATGCTTGACTTCATCACGCATCGCCGCTGCTTGTTCGAACTCTAAGTTACGCGCATGTTCGTGCATCTTCTTCTCAAGCTGATCGATTTGATGGCTCAACTCAGTCGCATCGGCTTTATGGTAATGGGACTTAGGTTCAGCCACTTTGCCATACACAGCTTTACTGTCGCGGCCGTCATCGACATCCATCACATCGGTGATCCGTTTAACCACGCCCTTAGGGGTGATACCGTGCTTTAAGTTGTGCGCGCGCTGGCGTTCACGTCGGCGGTCAGTTTCACCAATGGCCTTCGCCATCGAATTGGTAATGCGATCAGCATAGAGAATGACTTTGCCATTAACGTTACGCGCGGCGCGGCCAATGGTTTGGATAAGCGAGCGTTCTGAGCGCAGGAAGCCCTCTTTATCCGCATCTAAAATACACACCAGTGACACTTCTGGCATGTCTAAGCCTTCACGCAATAGGTTGATCCCAACCAACACATCAAACTTGCCTAAACGCAGATCGCGGATGATCTCCACCCGTTCGACTGTGTCTATGTCCGAGTGCAAATAACGCACTTTTACACCATGTTCGTCGAGGTATTCGGTCAAATCCTCCGACATACGCTTGGTCAGCGTCGTCACTAACACCCGCTCGTTAACAGCGACGCGCTTGGCGATCTCGGACAATAAATCGTCCACTTGAGTCCCGACAGGACGCACTTCTAATTCAGGATCGAGTAAACCCGTTGGCCGTACGACCTGCTCGGCAATCTCACCTTCGCTTTTTTCCAGCTCGTAGACACTCGGTGTCGCCGACACATAAATGGTTTGCGGCATCAATTGCTCAAACTCTTCAAACTTGAGCGGTCGGTTATCTAAGGCTGATGGTAAGCGGAAACCGTATTCCACCAGTGTGGTTTTACGAGAACGGTCACCTTTGTACATGGCGCCGATTTGCGGCACAGTCACATGGGATTCGTCGATAATTAATAGACCGTCAGCGGGCAAATAGTCGAGTAAGGTTGGCGGCCCTTCCCCCGGTGCGCGACCAGATAAATAGCGCGAGTAGTTTTCGATGCCAGAGCAGTAACCTAACTCCACCATCATTTCCACATCGTATTGCACTCGCTCATGGATACGCTGGGCTTCAATTAACTTGTTGTTATCGAGTAGAAATTGCTTACGCTCACGCAGCTCTTCTTTAATGAACTCAGTGGCGGCAATGATTTTTTCCCGCGGCGTCACATAGTGAGTCTTAGGGTAAACCGTTGTACGGGCGATGCGCTTAATGATATGGCCGGTTAACGGATCAAACTCGCTTAAACGCTCAATCTCATCGTCGAACAATTCAACGCGAATAGCATTACGCTCAGAATCGGCAGGGAAAACATCAATCACTTCACCACGCACGCGATAGGTGCCGCGCTGTAGCTCGATATCATTGCGTTTATACTGCAATTCACTAAGACGAATTAAGATATCACGCTGCCCCATCACATCGCCTTGGCGTAGGTGCAGCAACATTTTTAAATAGGAGTCGGGATCGCCCAAACCATAAATGGCCGACACAGAAGCGATGAGCACCACATCTTTACGCTCTAGTAGCGCCTTCGTCGCCGACAGGCGCATTTGCTCTATATGGGCATTAACCGACGCATCTTTCTCGATAAAGGTATTCGATGCAGGCACATAGGCTTCTGGCTGATAGTAATCGTAGTAAGAGACAAAATACTCAACCGCATTATGGGGAAAGAACTCTTTCATCTCGCCATAAAGCTGCGCCGCCAAGGTTTTATTGGGCGCCATAATAATCGTGGGGCGACCTAACTTTTGGATTACATTAGCAATCGTGAAGGTTTTACCTGAGCCGGTCACCCCGAGTAAGGTTTGGCAAGCTAAACCCGCTTCGAGTCCATCGACTAATTTGGCTATCGCTGTAGGTTGGTCGCCTGCGGGGGCGAATTGCGATTCAAGCTGAAAAACAGATTCTGACACGCGCACATATCCTTTTAATGAGTCGCCCCATTCTAATCAAGTCACCGACTAAGCTCCACCGTTATCCTTCCTGTCGTCAATTCAATACGCAGTAACACCGCCAGATGACAATTTAGTGGAAGCAACATGAAACTTTTAGACCAAGCCCTTTTCGACGATTTTTGCTCACAAAACACCCGCAAACTAAGCAAAAATGCCAATTTAATACACAAGAAATCAATTTCGTTCGATTACAAAATTGCAACCTTGTTTTCACCCTAAATAAAAACCACTTGCTTTTAATACTCAATTGATAATATTGAAGTTTATTTTTGCCACCCAAAATAGTGCATTTTAAGTCCGACGCCCATACGCCAAGGCTTTGACGGCCATTTATTTGGACAACTCACAGGGTTATCCACAGATTTTGTTGATAAGTCGAAATAACCGAGAAACCACGCGGGATTGGAGGCTGTCATGCCCCGAATAACAGCCAGTCAACATTTGGTAATTTAATTACATTTGATAAATGTTGCTACTTGTTGTAGCGCGCCACGAAATTTGATAAACCAATTCACCTAGATTGAAAATTAGTGATTGATTTATTACTAAGTGCTTCACTTAGTTTGATAAATATGGGTTCATTTAATTTGATAAACTTCTCAAAAAGCCCCCTAAAACGGGAGCTATTGAGTCTTTTCTACCTAGTTAATACATTGGCTTACCAGTTCCAAATAAGCAGTTCTTGCTGCTCTGAAGAGCGTTGTGAGCCTCCAACTGTGTACCGTATGTCTAGTGTTTTCATTTGCAACCCAGCGAATGCGTCGCGCATTTCTGGTATGTCATTAACACTGATAACCATTTTACCTTTTATTAACTTAGCAAGTTTAGCCATTAATTCATATTGCTCTAATCCAAACTCTACACCATAACCTGCGGTATTCCAGTATGGAGGGTCTAAATAAAACAAAGTTTCTGGCTTATCGTATCGTCTTACGCACTCAGCCCAGTCCAATCGCTCGATATAGGTTCTCGCCAAGCGCAGGTGAGCAATGCTGAGATCCTCTTCAATTCTTAACAAGTTCAAGCCAGCGGGTCGAGACGCTGAACACCCAAAGTTCTGACCAGAAACTTTACCGCCGAAGGCCAGTTTTTGCAGATAGTAGAAGCGACTCGCTCGCTGAATATCAGTCAGTGTTTCAGGGTTAGTATTCTTCTGCCATAGGAACTCTTCACGGCTAATTAAAGCCCATTTAAAGTGCCTTACAAACTCTTCTAAATGGTGTTTAATCACTCGATAAAGATTGACGAGATCGCCATTCATATCGTTGACCACTTCCACCCTCGCCTCGTCCTTGCTAAAGAACATTGCAGCGCCGCCGCAGAAGGGTTCAACATAAGTATGGTGCTCAGGGAATATCGGTAAAATCTGCTTAACTAATCTACGCTTACCGCCCATCCAAGGGATAATAGGTTTTGGCATGTGAGCCTCCTTTTTTAGGATTTTTTATGCTAGGCTCGGTTCGCCGTGTCGACGCGGTGAGGGAGCCTTGGTTGGCTCACAGGGTGTAATCCTGTGTGTTGACGGTCTAGCAGTGTTGGTAGCATTGCTAGACCGCTCTCTTTTATTAAATCTCTAATTCAACATAAGTCAGGTCGGCTGCTTGGCCTTGGATCTGACCATCAACGATATACACTTTTCCACTGGCAACTGAATCCCCCAAAACAGTCTGATAACTGCCATCGGCGTGCTGTACTGTCGTGGTGCCATTTGTCACGCTAATCACAGTGGCAACACTGCGCTGGGGCTTAGGGTTTAAGTTCGCTAAGCGTTGATAGATGTTGCTCATACTGCCACCTCATTACGCAATAGCGTCACGGTCTGATTCACAGTAACCATCCCCGTTGACTCATTAACGCTGCCGCTTATGCTGAAGCTTTCACACACAGACTTAAACACCTCGGCACCTTTACGAACCCCAATTAACATGCCTGGTCGCATGGGGGGCAAATCCGCCATGACCTTAGCGCGAATGCTGTTTTGCACTTTATTACCTGCGTTGGCTAACTCGGCCGTTGCACGCATTCTCGCGGCTTGATTATCAGTGATTAACTTATCCACTATATCAGCAGCAAAGTTGTCACCAGCGGTCCCGAAACGTTTCACTTTCGCTGCCACGCCTTGCTGTTCACCACGCACAAACACCGCATTAGCATCGGGACGAATGTCGATACGCTCGTTAAATTCGAGGATCACTCCATCGTGCAAAATCACATCGGGGATCGCGCTTGCGGTATTCCAAGGCACTACGGGCCACTGAGGGATCACGGTTATAGTCTGAGTTTCATCGTTCACATCGAGCATGGCTCCAATGCTATTTGCCATCATGTTAATCGCTTCGGCGGGTGTTTTAGCGGCATAGCTAAAAGCATTTGCGGGCACGGGGTAATCGGTAATTTGGCTGGCGACAGTCCAACCAGTATTGGCCACGATATCGGCCATTAAGCCAATAAAGCTTCGGGCTACCACGTTCACATAGTTGATGGCCTTTCTGTTCGGGCTGGCGAGTGTTGCTAAGCGACCTCGACCTGTCGCGCTATAACTGGTTTTGCCGAAGGCTTTAGATTCGCTGGGAGACTCACAAAGCAGGTAAAAGTCATAGCCGTTAATGCTTATTTTCAGTAATTCATTTGCGGCTCGCTCGGCATCAATACGGGATGAAAACGCTAAGCTTCCGCTACTGGCCCATTGCGAACGGGACTGGGAAATGGATACTGATTTGAGCACCACAGCAACGCCGTCACTCACACGAACACAACTGATTTGAGGCTGCATGAGGTAACTCCTTCTGATTTGCGGTTCGATGGGGATCTTAAAATCAATGGTAGGCAACGGTGGGTTGGCATCAATGAGGCCGCCGCCATCGTCCCAGTAGCAAACGTTCGGTGAGGCCGTAAATCTAAGCTGTGTTGGGCTGGTTGAGTTAATCCAAGGCTCGCTAAAGCGCAGCGTGACCTTACCCACTGGCGGTACGTATTTACTGGAACATACCCAACGCGCCGCATGGGGAGCCCATGCCACAACCTTGTTATCACCTTGGCTTTGAATGTCGGTATAACTAAGCGCTATCTCAGTCGCTAGTTGCTCGCCGATATGCAGTTTAACGGTAATTTGCTGGCTCTTGGCGGCGGCTTGTGACCACTGCATTTCCAGCATTGTCTGCTGCAGTTCTGGCACTATCCAATTGCTTATGGCTTGCTGACAAGGGGCCTCTGGTACCAACCAATTCATATCGAGTTGAAAAGGTACCAACGTATTCCATTGCCAATCAACAGCAAATATTTCGCCAGCTAATGGCGGCGTATTCCATACCATTACAATTTGCTGTTTTAAGCTAAAAAAGCTATCCCATGCAAACACTGTATTGGCAGCATGTGATTGACTGCGCTGGCTCAGTGTAAGTTGCTGCTCGATAATTTGACTTGTATTGAAAACCACCCCGCAAACCATTCCAATGGTTCCTACACGTATAGGATCTGGCTGCTCTGGGACCTGTTCATCGCCAAACCGTAAAGTTATCGGTGATGTAGCATTGAGCCAAGGTGTATTAAATCTTAACTGTATCGGTCTAGTTATGCGTACAGTTGTTGAAACTTCAACTTTACTCTGTACAGATAAACTAAATCCCTGCAAATAATCTTCAGAAACATTGATAGTTAAATTAGACGTAACTGCAATGACTCGATCTGCAGAAAAGTGAAAATCTACAGCTTCACCGTTTGGCGGGAAATAAGCCCCTTGAGGAAACTTGAAATCAATCAATTGGGATCACCCTGTCAAACACTAAGGCATTAAGTGCGGAACTATCCTCAGCCAAACAAACCACATAATGTTCATCTGGGAATGCAGTTTCAATGAGGTAGTCACCCGAACTATCAGAAGTGGTTGAACCAACGAGCAAACCATTACTGCGGAGATATGCTCTAATATCGGTGATGATACCTGTACCATTCTCACCAATCACTTGACCAGATATTTTCTTTAGTGACACAGACCTGAATTGGTACGTGTTGGATGGTGTTAGCTGTTTGCCAAAATTGCCATTTCCGACTAATGCTTGACCAGATGCAGAGGTCGAGTCCATGATAAAAAACTGAATATAACTGCCTGCATCAGTACCCGCAGTGCAAACCAGTTCAATATTACCTCTCGAAAATTTGATCGCGAGGTCGGTCTTATTTAAATTACTGTTACCGTATTGCGACCAACTGATAAATAGAATTGCAGCATCTGCCGTTTTAACCCACTTGGCATTGTACGATTTACTATCAACATTGGGGCTCTTACAGTTAATAACAAATGAAGGGTTGATCGTGGCGCGTGATGTATAGGCACGAGGTACACTGACTTGACTGGGTGCAACGGCTGTTATAGCACGACCAGACGATGAGACAGAGCCCGGTGGTTCGTCAACATAAATACCGATTGATCCCTCAGTTGATTGCATTATTTTGGATGATAGCCCATCTATTGCTGTTGGAAACCCTATATCTATTTCCGTTGCAGCATCATCAGCCTGAACCAAGCCGGGTAAAGTGGCAGTATCACTGAGGCCAAGCTCATTAGCCCATGCGCTGTATGCGAGCAACGCATTAGCGTGTAATGGTGTGATTTCAACAATGTCATTGAAAATTTGCTTGCCAGTTTTAGGGTCGATAATCATAGTGACACCCTAGTATCTGCACTCAATAACGTAAACGTACCTGTTGCACTGTATACCAAATCATCAATTTGCTGAGACAAGTGGAACGTTGTACCTTCCCAATAGCTAATATATTTGACAGTAGAACCAGCAGTAACGGTGAATTGCACGTTATTCACTAATGAAATAACACCATTGCTTGGGGCAGAGAAAACGCAATCTTGGCGTGGCGAACTCAATTCATTATCAACACCATTAGCACCTGGCTCACCACTGTGAATAGAAATTTTATCGATGGCGATAGCACCAAGAAGGATGTTTTTTGTAGCAACGCTTATTACCGTATTCATGCCGTTAATATCCAATTTCAATATCATTACTATTGACAAGTGGCAGACGTACACCATCTGCAACCACTGCATTGAATGTTTCATTATCATCAATCATTAGCACGATCACGCCATTGATAGCATAGCTTTTGCGAACCAAGTGCCTAACTATTACACCCGGCTTGATATCACCTTGCCAGATCAATTTCATAGTCAATCGGTCTAAAATGGCATATCGCTCAGCAGCAATATCAGCATCCAGTTCAAACAACCCGACAAGATAATTCGAGCGCTCAATGATTGGTTTAGCAATAAAATCACTCATACCAATCACCTGTTGAAATCCACAAATTACCTGCACCAACATGATTAATAGGCATATGATAGAATGCCACACCATTTACAGTTCGAATCAGTGGTAATAGTGAATCACAATACCCAGTGAATGAGGATTGAAGCATCCCGGGCAGATAACCTCTAAATGCAGGGTGGAGATTACTGTTACACATGTTTTGACCAGTAGAGTCCAAAAATGTAGAAGAGTTGGATGAAGGGTTGATAGAACTGGCCTGAATTTTGGCGGGTGTAAATAGCATTGCCAAACCATCGCTAGGTAATGCTGTAATTCTGGTGGTCTGGAACGTATCAGATGAAAGAGATATCACCATCTGTTTTGGATTATCAGTACCGTCAGTTTGGTGCATTTTAGCAACGTTTGTGCCGTTACTTATATACCCAATCCCGTAAGACCAATCTGGCGTGGTTGAATCGAGCGCATCCACATTAGACGGATACGAATATGTGATGAAACGGTTGAAGTC
>NZ_JAUOEQ010000019.1:0-81408 GCF_031931965.1 Shewanella sp. SP2S2-6
CCCAAACAACACAGCAGCGGAGGTAAAGAAAACCTCCTTGGGATAAGCAAGCGGGGAAATGCGTATTTACGCACCCTGTTCATCCACGGCGCCAGAGCGGTGTTGCAACACAGCCAGAATAAGCAAGATAAGTTTAGTTGCTGGGCAATCCAGTTAGCAGAGCGCCGAGGTTTTAACCGAGCCTGTGTGGCCGTCGCCAATAAGCTCGCGAGAATGGCATGGGTTATCGCGGCACGTAACGAAGAGTATCGGCTTCCAGTATAGAACTGAATTTATTTTTAATGATTAACCAACCAGCAAGTTGCTATAACACTTGATTTGATGATGAGACAGTCAGACTGATCTACTGAAAACCTTACGGAGGCATAGGCTCATTACGAAGCCGCAAGGATGATAAGGACAGTAGAAGCAGATATCCATCAGGGCCAGAGGCATACCTCAATAACAGGCCGAATATATGGGTGCAATGAACTCTTCTCAAAATCGCTATCGAATGTCTTGCAAACCGGATGGGTCCATATATGCCGCCGTCGAGCCTATAGGGATACTCTTTATTTAATAAAGGGGCGGCGAGTCACTGGGAAAGCAATGACAATTAATGTTGCACCTGTGACCTTCTAAAACATGAATGTTTTAGAAGAGCCCTCAGGGATACTTCTTGTGAAATAAAGGGAGGTGCCGAGTCACAGGGAAACAATGGCAATAAATGCAGCACAACTGACGATTCAATAATCTTGCTTTGGGGCAAAACCGCCCTAAAAATAAAAACCTCTTTCCATGTAATATGAAAAGAGGTTTTAGTATTGAGCGAAAGCGGCTCATTCTCTTATATAGACAAAAAAGAGCGGCTATAAAAACAGAACGCTTATAGCACGATCCAAGTCGCTTTTAGTTCTGTGTATTTGTCGAAGGAGTGCAGAGATTTATCTCGGCCATTACCTGACTGTTTATAGCCACCGAATGGCGCTGTCATGTCGCCGCCATCGTAATGGTTGATCCACACCATGCCAGCGCGCAGGGCTTTGGCGGTTTTATGGGCCTTGCTAATATTCGATGTCCACACGCCAGCGGCTAAACCGTAAATAGTATCGTTGGCGATTGATATCGCTTCTTCCATGCCATTAAATTCAATGACAGATAACACAGGGCCGAAGATCTCTTCACTGGCAATCTTCATCTGATTGTTTACGTTAGAGAATACCGTTGGCTGCACATATACACCGCCCGTATCGGCCATGACTTGGCTGCCACCGTGGACTAAGGTCGCGCCTTCATCTTTACCTGCTTTAATGTAACTGAGTACTGTGTCTAACTGTTGTTTATCAACAACGGCGCCGCTCACAGTCGCTGGGTCGAGTGGATGACCCGGATGCCACGAGGCTAGCTCCTCTGCAATAAACGCGATAAGCTCATCTTTCACCCCAGATTCCACCAGCAAACGCGAACCTGCGGTGCAAACTTCACCTTGGTTAAAGGCAATCGCTTCGGCCGCAGCAACAGCAGCGGCTTTCAGATCTGGTGCGTCATTAAAGACGATATTGGGGCTCTTGCCTCCGGCCTCTAACCACACGCGTTTCATGTTCGACTCGCCAGCGTAAATCATTAATTGCTTGGCAATTTTTGTCGAACCTGTGAACACCAGCGTATCCACATCCATATGCAGGGCTAAGGCTTTACCTACGGTATGGCCAAATCCTGGCAATACGTTTAGTACGCCTTGTGGGATCCCAGCTTCGATAGCCAGTTGCGCCATACGGATAGCCGTTAAGGGTGACTTTTCAGAGGGTTTTAATACCACACTGTTACCCGTGGCAAGTGCAGGCCCGAGCTTCCAACACGCCATCAGCATAGGGAAGTTCCACGGCACAATCGCAGCGACAACACCGACTGGTTCACGGGTGATCATGCCTATTTCATTGTGAGCGGTTGGTGCAAGTTCATCGTAAATTTTATCAATCGCTTCGCCAGACCAGCGAATCGCACGGGCGGCGCCCGCCACATCCACCGCTTTAGAGAAACGAATAGGTTTACCCATGTCGAGGGTTTCTAACAATGCGAGTTCATTGGCATTTTCTTCGAGTAATTCGGCGAAACGTATCATCACTTGTTTGCGCTTTACTGGAGACTGCTGCGACCAAACACCGGAATCGAATACGCTGCGGCCATTGGCAACCGCAAGATTGGCATCCGCAAGATCGCAACTCGCCACTTTTACCAGCAAGCGGCCATCGATAGGGCTAATACAATCAAAGGTGTTACCCGAAACGGCATCTTGGTATTCGCCATTGATAAACGCCTTCCCATTAATAGACAGGCTGGCAGCAAGACTTTCCCATTCGCTGCGTTTCTTCGGTGTGCTCATGATGACCTCTTAATAGTTCGCATAGGTGTGGTTTATCGTTCATCGACAAGAAATAGTGATATGTGACGACATTAGCGCAAATGCTACACATCATCACAGTCGTAATCCGAGCTTCAGATTACGCTGTTTGAGCAATAAAATTCAATATTTTTTACAAAAATAGCTTTTTTGCCACAAATAACTGCACACAGCTCTTCCATGTTCATTATTTCTAACATAGCATAGCAAATATTAGCCACCCTAAAACAAGACCTGAAAATACAGGACAAGGTAGACACTATGGCCGATTTGCCGCTCAATTCCTCAAGTGATGCTTCACATCAATCTTCAACTGAGCATCCCTCACTTGAACATTTCTGGATGCCTTTTACCGCCAACCGCCAATTCAAAGCCAACCCGCGGTTACTCACCAAAGCGGAAGGCATGTATTACACGGATATTGATGGCAATAAGGTATTAGATGCTACCGCCGGTTTATGGTGTTGTAACGCAGGCCATGGTCGCAAAGAAATCAGCGAAGCGGTCAGCAAACAAATTAAAGAGATGGATTACGCGCCCTCCTTCCAAATGGGTCACCCTATCGCCTTTGAACTTGCCGAGCGCTTAGTCGAGCTAAGTCCTGAAGGATTAAACAAAGTCTTCTTTACTAACTCAGGTTCTGAGTCAGTCGATACAGCACTTAAGATGGCACTTTGCTATCACAGAGCCAACGGTCAAGCCTCACGCACTCGCTTTATCGGGCGCGAAATGGGTTACCACGGTGTCGGCTTTGGTGGCATCTCTGTGGGAGGGTTAAGTAATAATCGCAAGGCATTTAGCGGCCAATTACTGCAAGGCGTCGATCACTTACCGCACACCTTAGATATCCAAAATGCGGCATTTACCCGTGGACTATCGCACTTTGGCGCAGAAAAAGCCGAGGTATTAGAACAACTAGTGACCCTGCATGGCGCCGAGAATATTGCCGCCGTGATCGTTGAACCAATGTCGGGTTCTGCAGGGGTGATATTGCCGCCACAAGGTTACTTAAAACGTCTGCGTGAAATCACTAAAAAGCATGGCATCCTACTGATTTTTGACGAAGTCATCACCGCTTTTGGCCGCGTTGGCGCCGCCTTTGCGAGTCAGCGTTGGGGCGTTATTCCAGACATTATCACCACGGCTAAAGCCATCAATAACGGCGCGATTCCTATGGGCGCAGTGTTCGTGCAAGATTTTATCCACGACACTTGCATGCAAGGCCCCAATGAACTGATTGAGTTCTTCCACGGCTACACCTATTCCGGTCATCCAGTAGCCGCGGCGGCGGCGCTTGCCACCCTATCGATTTATGAGAATGAGCAATTATTCGAGCGCAGCTTTGAGCTTGAGCGCTACTTTGAAGACGCCGTGCACAGCCTCAAAGGATTGCCGAATGTGATTGATATTCGTAACACTGGGCTAGTCGCTGGGATTCAATTCTCCCCTAACGCTCAAGGCGCGGGTAAACGGGGTTACGGCGTGTTTGAACACTGCTTCCACCACGGCACTTTAGTGCGAGCCACGGGCGACATTATTGCTATGTCACCACCACTGATTGTCGATAAACGCGAGATAGACCAAATGGTTAATAGCCTAAGCGATGCCATTAACGCCGTTGGATAATAGCGCCAGTTGTTTGCTCCACTCTCACATTTAACACCCCGCTGCGGCGGGGAACATCAAAGGTTAACTATGCTCAAGATCACTCACTTTGTTAATGGTCAGCACACTCCTGCCAGTACCAGAACCCAAGATATTTTTGAACCCGCCACGGGTGAACTACGTGGCCAGGTCTCACTGGCAAGCGAAACTGAAGTCGGTGAAGCCATCGCAATCGCTAAAACCGCCTTTGAAACATGGTCACAAGTCACGCCGCTCAACCGTGCTCGAGTGCTATTTAAATTCAAAGCCTTAGTTGAGCAGAACCTAGATGAAATGGCGCAGCTTATCACCCGCGAGCACGGCAAAGTGATCGACGATGCTAAGGGCGAGTTAATCCGTGGTCTCGAAGTGGTCGAATTTGCCTGTGGTATTCCGCACTTGCTAAAAGGTGAACACACCCAGCAAGTCGGTGGCGGCGTCGATTCTTGGTCAGTTAATCAAGCTTTAGGTGTTGTCGCAGGCATAGCGCCCTTTAACTTCCCCGTGATGGTTCCCATGTGGATGTTCCCAATCGCGATTGCCTGCGGTAACACCTTTATTATGAAACCCTCGGAAAAAGACCCAAGCTCGGTGATGCGTATTGCCGAGCTGCTTAAAGAAGCGGGTCTTCCCGATGGGGTGTTTAACGTGATTAACGGCGACAAAGAAGCCGTCGATACCTTACTCACCCATAAAGATGTGCAAGCGGTGAGCTTTGTGGGCTCTACTCCGATTGCCGAATACATCTACAGCACAGCCTCTAAACATGGCAAACGCGTGCAAGCCTTAGGCGGCGCGAAAAACCATATGTTACTCATGCCAGATGCGGATTTAGATCAAGCCGTTAGCGCCTTAATGGGCGCAGCTTATGGCAGTGCTGGCGAGCGTTGTATGGCGATTTCAGTCGTACTAGCGGTAGGCGATGTGGGCGACGCGTTAGTGGAAAAACTGCTACCGCAAATCCAAAGCTTAAAAGTCGGCAACGGCCTGACGCCAGAGATGGAAATGGGTCCGCTGATCTCAAAACAGCACCTTGCCAAGGTCACCCAATATGTTGAAGCCGGTGTGCAAGAAGGCGCAGCGCTGCTGGTCGATGGCCGTAAACTGAGTGTTGAAGATCATCAACAGGGCTATTTCCTTGGCGCCTGTTTGTTCGACCACGTCACGCCTGAAATGAGCATCTACCGCGAAGAAATCTTTGGCCCAGTGCTGGCGATTGTGCGCGTGAAAGATTACCCGACGGCGCTTGAGCTGATTAACCAACACGAATTTGGCAATGGCACGGCGATTTTCACCCAAAGTGGTGAAGCGGCGCGGCATTTCTGCCACCACGTACAAGTTGGTATGGTTGGGGTGAACGTGCCGATCCCGGTACCAATGGCGTTCCACAGTTTTGGCGGTTGGAAGCGTTCATTGTTTGGGCCGCTGCATATGCATGGTCCAGATGGCGTGCGTTTTTATACCAAGCGTAAGGCAATTACTGCCCGCTGGCCCGTGGGTAAACAGACTCAAGCCGAGTTTGTAATGCCTACGATGAAATAGCCGAATGTCAGCTCAACAAGGAAATCGCAAATGACTGTGAGTATCAACGCCATTATTCGGTTTGCTACGGCGCAAACACCCATCGAAACCTATCAGTTACCGACGGAAAAGTTGTTAGCAGGCAATCCGACTCAAGGGCTAGAGAATCATTATTCTAGTCCTTGTGATCAATTTCACAGTGGAATTTGGCAAAGTGAATCAGGCGCTTGGAAAATAAACTACACTGAATACGAGTACTGCGAAATCCTCGAAGGGATAAGTGTTATCACTGATCTTCAAGGTCAATCGCAGACGTTCACTGTGGGTGACAGGTTTATTATACCCGCGGGTTTTCAAGGCACTTGGGAAGTTGTGGAACCCTGCCGCAAGGTTTACGTCATTTTCGAACAAAAGTGAGATCAACGAGGCTGATGTTAGCCTCAAAAAAGCTAAGTTATCTTAGCAATAACTCGCCATGAGGTCACAGCAACGGGTTTTCCTAGGCTGTTGTTTGGCAAACCAACGGATGCACTGGCGCGATTGAATAATCATAGCCGCCAGTAACACGTCCGAGTCAACAAAGAAAATGGGAGAAATACCGTGTATAACAATCTGAATAAAAAACGGCTGGTACAGCTTGTCGGACTCGCGCTAACCACGACCCTATTCTCCGGCATGGCCGCCGCCGAAGTAACAGGGGAAATTAGTCTCACTAACGACTATCGTTTCCGCGGCGTTTCACAAACCGCTGGCGATCCTGCCCTGCAAGGCGGTATTGATTGGAGCTTCGACTCAGGTTTCTCTGTCGGCGCTTGGGCAAGTAACGTGGATTTTGATGAGCCAGGTTATAACGGCCCTGCGATCGAATACGATTTCTATGTCGCCTATGGCGGTGAGATCAACGAAGATCTGACCTACGACATTACCCTTAACCGTTATAACTACTCAGGCGAAAGTGACATTGGCTATTTTGAAGTTACAGCTGGCATGGATTATAAAGGCTTTCGCGCTGCTTACTGGTACACCAATGACTACGGCGGTAGTGATTTAGACTATCACTATGTTGAGCTTAACTATTCCTATGAATTTGTTGAGAACTGGAGTCTCGATCTGCACTACGGCTACAACGTTGGTGATGCTTTGGATGACGGTGAAGGCTTTGATAGCTACTCAGATTACTCTGTTGGCGTATCGACTGAACTGTCAGGCTTTGGGCTTTCTCTCGCTTGGTTAGGCACAGATCTTAGCGGCGACCAAAAGGTCTCTGATGGTGCATTCAAAACCTCAGATACCGTGCTTGCGAGCGTAAGTTACGCGTTCTAATTTGGCCTTAGTATAAAGTTCGTAACAACCGCTTAGATAAACTAAGAAACAAAAAAGCCCTCATCATCGAGGGCTTCTTTTTAGCAACTCAAGCTTACTTGTCTACCAACTACGCATCTTATGACCTTTCACCGCGTAGAACAGGATGAACAGATAACAGGGCAACATCACAATATAACCACCCTGCATGCCCATATCAGTCGCCGAGCTCATTAAGCCCCAAGACACTGGACCAAAGGCGCCACCAGCAATCCCCATGATGAGAAGCGCTGAACCTGTACTGGTCAATTTGCCCATACCAGACAAGGCTAGCGGCCATACTGCTGGCCAAACGATCGCATTGGCTAAACCAAGTAAGGCAATCATCAACAGGGTGTCAGGCAGCGCAACGCCACCAAAAGGCACTAACACAACATTGGCGATAGCGTAGGAGTTATTGTCGCCGAACAAAATCCCGCATGTCAGTAACAAACCCAGAATAGCCGACACCATCAAAGCCTTAGGCTGTGAAATAAAGCGAGGAATTAATAGGATACCGAGCGTGTAACCTAGCACCATACACACCATAGTATAGGAGGTCATCACCCCGTAATGTTCAACCCCGAGTGATAACGCAAAAGTGCCGATAGTGTCACCGGCGATCACTTCCACCGCCACATAAACAAACAGTGCCAACACGCCAAAGGCTAAGTTAGGGTGAGACAGCGCCGCTTTAAGTTGGCCTTTATCGGTATTTTCAACAGCTTCATCTTCATTGGATAATTCTGGTAATGGGGATTTTTTTACCGCTAACGCCAAAATGCCGATAAAAATCGCCATGCCTAAATACGGCAATACTAAACCGTCTGCCATTTCATCAATTTGAATTTGAGTCAGCTCAGTACCGATACGGTCTTTAAAGCTGTCTAAAATCAGTGCAGAGAACACCACAGGCGCAATCACACCCGCACCTTTGTTCAAAATGCCCATCACGCTCACACGGGCAGCGGCGGATTCTTCAGGGCCTAAACGCACCACATAAGGGTTAACCGCAGTTTGTAATAGGGTTTGGCCTGCACCCATCACTAATTGGGCCAATAGGAACAAGGCAAATATTTGGGTTTCCGCGGCGGGGATAAACAGTAAACCCGCCAGCATCATCACGCCCATGCCGATCGCCATGCCATTCTTATAGCCGACTTTGCGAATAAGCCAAGCGGATGGCAAGGCAGTAAAGGTCACTGCGATATAAAAAGAAAACAGGATCAACGACGCTTGAAAGGGATTGAGTTGCAATATTTGTTTTAAATAAGGCATCAAAGAACCATTCAACCAAGTGGCGAATCCGAGGATGAAAAAGAGAGCGGCCACTATGGCCATGGGGAGAAAGCTGCTTTTTTGCTGGCTTTTATCGAGTGTCATTTCCATAAACCTGCTTCTTATAGTAATTAATTATTGAGGTGATAACGGGGTTTAAATTAATGCCTAAGTTCCCGAATATCCGTATCGCGACTCGTCCGCAATGGCTAATGTTATCATCCAAACGCACCATTGTTTCAGTGATGTTAAAACAAATAACACAAAAAGACAACGCTGTCATTTAATAAATTCTCGCGAATATTCCCTCGTAATCATCAATTGTCCGATAGCTAGTAGTCATACCAATCACATTAAATATCTAATCAGGTTCAGAGCCTCACAGGCATCTCAATCCAAGGCGCATTGACGCAGAAATGGTTATTCCCTTTTAAGTCAATGCAACACCGGAGTGGGATGCCTGTGTGGCTCCCGAAGGGCGACTGAAGTTAACGGCATGGCAACGCGTTTTATACTGCGTTTAAGGCTTTCGACAGAGCACCGCTATGTCTTCAAGCCTTCGCCTTGTCTAAAGCGCGTTGAACTCCCGCTGAATGAACAGATATTTAATACGATTGGTATAAGTAAGTGATGACTCACATCCATAAAATAATGTAAAAAAAGCCGCAGACACTGAGTGCGTGCGGCTGATCTCAAGCGATTAAGCCAACTGACTAAATTCTGACAAAAATATTGCGGCGATACATCCAATATAAAACCAGCCACTGCACCGCAAGCAAGCTGATAACCGCAGCTAACGCTTGAGCGCTTTCAGGCAAGGCCAGCACTAAGCCGCCAAACACGCTTTGAGCGATATATTTCCAATCCACTAAGCTCGACGCTAAGTAAATAATGATGGCGTTCGTGCCTATCACCACGAAGAAAAATGCGGATTTTTGCCACTTAAGCACATCGACTAAGGCATAGAATACCGCCAGCAGTATCATGCTCCAGCCCGACGTCACCAGCACAAATGAACTGGTCCACAGCTCTTTATTGACCGGAATAACAAGATCTAACAGCCAACCTAAGACTAAGAAAATGCCACCCGCAGCAGCGAGCACCCCCACTTTAGCCCACTCACCTTTAGGATGGGATTTAACAATAAAGTGGCCGACAAACACACCCGTTAACGCATTGACTATGGCGGGAATAGTCGACAGTAATCCCTCTGGATCGGGCGTGCGTCCCTGATAGCTAACGCCGGGTAATAAAATCGAATCGACATAGGCATTGATGGATTCCGTTGGCGAGAGCACGCCGGCCTGTCCACCAGGGAAAGGCAACCAAAGTTGCATTGCGCCATAACCGAGCAAAATGCCCAAGGCGACGATAATTTGGGTTCGTAGACTCGTGTGCCACACCAATAATGCGGCAAAAAACCATGCAAAGGCGATTCGACCTAACACACTGGCATAGCGAATTTTTTCAGGATCGGCAGGCGCGCCAGTTCCCCAACCGTGATTGTATAAAATGCCTAGTAACAGCAATAAAAAGAGTCGTTTAATCCCGTGACGATACACAGGTAATCGCTCACTCATGGGTAATTTATCTAAACGTTTGGGAGATAAACCTAAGGCCACACCAGAGAGGAAAATAAACAGCGGAAAAATCAAATCGTAGAAGTTAAAACCATGCCATTGGCTATGGTGCATTTGTTCATCACCCCATTGCCAACCAGCCCAGCCCGTTAGAATAAGCAAGCCACCAAACAGAGCCTCACCGCCCAAAATCCAAAACATATCGAAGCCGCGCAGTGCATCCAGCGACATCAACCTAGGTTTATTCACCTTTACTGGCGCAATTGCGTTTGTCTGTGTCGTCCCCATGCCATCATCCTTTATTATTGTTATTAAAAGCTTTTATAAAAGTTGAGCAAAACTAATACTGTTTAAAATTAGTGCTGTACAATAAAAAAACTTAGCCCCTGTCATCAAAATACGACAAGGGCCAGATGTTAAAAATCACCTAAACTGCAAATGTAAATGCAATTTAAGGGTGTGTATAAACGGCTTGTCCCGCAATGTAGTTTGCCTGCACTTTGTTCTGCACATCGAGCAAGACAAAGTCAGCCCTGTGTCCCAGTGCTAAACGGCCAGCCTTATGGTCAATCCCGAGGAACTGTGCGGGATATAACGCCGCCATTCTCAAGGCTTCCGCCAAAGGTAAACCCAACAAGTTCACAGTATTATTGACCGCAGTTGCCATATCGAGCACACAGCCCGCCAGCTCACCTGTCACAGCATTTAATCTGTCGCCGACTCTTAACACTCGAGTACCAAAGAGCTCGAAGCTAGTCTCATCGTCCATACCAACTGGCGGCATAGCATCCGTGACTAACATCATCTTGCCCCTAGGTTTTGCCCGTAGTGCAACCTTTGCCGCAGCGGGATGCACATGGTGACCATCGACAATCAAACCACACCAAGCGGTTTCACTCTCAATCGCCGCGCCAACCATGCCCGGCTCACGGGAACCGAGTGGTGACATTGCATTATAAAGATGGGTAAAGCCCGTCGCGCCTGCCGCTAATGCCGCAACAACAGTATCGTAGTCAGCATTAGAGTGGCCCAAACACACCTTCACGCCCGCCGCGACGAGCGTGCGGATCACCTCTGGCGACACATTCTCAGGCGCAAGCGTGACAACTTTAATACCCAGATCTTGGCGACAAAATACTGCGAGTTCAGCATCGGTTATTTCACGAATAAAACCCTGCGGATGTACACCTTTTTTAGGCACAGATAAATGTGGTCCTTCAAAATGCACCCCTAAAACGCCAGCGCTACCTTTGACTAAAGCCTCGGCCACTGCATCGGCCGCATTGGCCATCACGCTGACATTATCGGTGATAAGCGTAGGTAAAAATCCGGTCGTGCCAAATCGCGCATGGGCACGGCCGATAGTTTCAATGCAATTAACACTCGGATCGGCATTGAATAACGCCCCGCCGCCACCGTTCACTTGTACATCGATAAAACCTGGCACCAGCGTTCCGACTTGGCGGATTTCCTTCGCGCCAACAACCGTATCAAACGCCAGAATGTGCCCGTCTTCAACAGTTACAGGCACATCTTGATGGAAATATTCACCATCAAAAATACGCTCGGCGATCAAGGTAATTTTCATCGCAAACCTCTTTCAATAAATAACACGAGTGACTTAGGTCTTAAATTAAGTTACTGCGCGGGCTTAGCTGAACAGGTTTAATCATGCAGCTGCTTAATCGTGCAGCTAAAAGTCCGCTAAGTCTAATCCGCAGCACCTAAACCTCTAAAACGTTGGCCGCTTAAAGCTCGGCGGCTTAGAGCGTTTGGGTCACTTTTTTAAGGCCAGCAGGTTGATCGGGATCAATACCGCGGGCAATCGCAACCGCAGCCACATCGATATAGAAACGTTGTAATAACGCTAACGGCGCCACACGTGGGTGAATGTCCGTCGAGGTTTGATTCAGATGCACTAAATCGGCGCCGCGTTGGCTCACGTTTTCAATCTGTTCTATGTGGCTAGCGTAGGATTCATCGCCAATACACACATCAACGATAGTGAGTTTTTTCTCAACTAAGGTCACAGGACCGTGGAGGAACTCGGCGCTACTGAATGCTTCAGCATGGATTGAACACACTTCTTTTAACTTAAGCGCGATTTCCTTAGATACCGCATAACCTAAACCACGGCCAAGTACGACTAAGTTCTTCACGTCGGCAACGGATTCTGGCGTGAGTTGTGGCTCAGCGTCCACCGCCGTTTGCAGCGCTTGGGGTAAAGAAGCGACGGCGCTAGCAAGCGATTCGCTTTGAGTCCAAGCGGCGGCAAGCTGTAAAATCGCTGACAACGTTGCGAGGTAACTCTTAGTCGCGGCAACCGCCTTTTCTTCGCCGGCACGTAAAGGTACAACAACATCGACGATATCTTTAATCGGTGCGGTTTCATCATTGACTAAGGCAACACAGAAAGCGCCGGCATTTTTTGCCATACGCGCCTGCGCCAAAATATCAGGGCTACGGCCAGATTGCGAAATCACAATCACTAATGCGCCTTCGAGTTTCAAGGTCTTACCATACACACTCGCCACTGAAGGGGCGGCGGCAAACGTCGGTACGCCCGCTTCGATTTCAAATAAGTACTTAGCAAAAACACCCGCATGATCCGATGAACCACGACCAACGATCATTACAAAACGGGGATCGAAGGCGCGCAGCTTTTCACCTAACTGCTGCATGATTTCAGCGTTAGCTTCTAACTGGCCAGCGATTTTTTGCGGTGCGGTGCGAGCTTCTTGCTCCATAATAGTGTTTGTCATGTCTTTTACCTTCACGTTCAAATACAGGATTTGGCTTCAGTGCCTATTTGCACTGACAACGACTTATTAAATTCTTGCTGGGCGAAATACATAGCACCGAGTTCGGGTGGTGCTAAGGTTTCTGAAATTTTGGCGACCACATCGGCACCGAGCCAGGCTTGTAAAGGCTCTGCAAGGCCACCGATCATCGAAAAACGCACCGGATTTAGGCTAAATAGCTTACGCGCCATGTCGCTAATATAATCTGCGCCTTCTTGCACTATGGCCGTCGCGACCGCGTCACCTTCATTGGCGCAATCGAGTACGCTTCTGGCTAATGCGGCATAGCAACTTGATGATTTACCGGCTAGATTTTCGACAATGCCGAGCGCATCGGTGACGTTAAAGTAGCTCAGTAGCATATCGGTTAATCGGGTTGGTACGGCAAAGCCATCGAGTGCTAACAACACGTGTTCGGCGGCTTTTAATCCCAGCCAAGCACCGCTGCCCTTATCACCTAATGCAAAACCATAACCGCCAATACTCAAGCTGGTATCACCAACATGGGCATAACCGCAAGAACCTGTGCCCGTGATGATCACAGCACCATCGGCACCGCGGTGTGCACCAATACAAGCGGTATGCAGATCTGTGGTGACATACATGGCCGCAAAAGGATGCTGCCAGTTGATCACGTCTTGATATAACCTAGGGACATTTACGCCAGCAAGACCAAGACCCGCCACCAGCAAGTGACTATCGCTCTCGTTCATGCCCGCATCCAGCAACGCCAGGCGAGTCGATGCTTCAATGGATTCAAATGTTTGTGTGAGACCATGCAGTGGATTTGCACGTCCTGCAACACCTGTCCCTAAAACGGTACCGTCTGCGCAGTAGATGGTGGCTCGACATTTACTGCCGCCGCCATCTACACCTATAAACAGTTGTTGATCTTTTGTCTGGACTAACCCCATGACACCCCTCTTCACCTATCAATGCAGCGCTACCGTTGCTTATTATTTGCCGTTAATACAGCGCTCAACTTTAGTTAACTCAATGTTACAGCAAAAATGACAGCGTTGTCATTTACTTTTTTAAGTGATTTATGATCTAAAATCAAATTTAGGCCATCATTGACACAGAAAAACAAAAAGGCTGTATTTTATCTTTAAAATACAGCCAGATATAAAAACTGATTTAGTTAACGATTAAACTTCGGCCTTTACGAATACCATCGGCAGCTATGGCACGGACCTCAATCGGTGCAGTGACCGCCTGCCCCGCTTGATAAGCTTGCCATTGGCCATTTAGGCTTCGGTATTCCAGTTTGAGTCCGGGATAGGCGATATTAGCAAACAGTTTACCCTCACGGATCTCGGCGCCGACCGTCGGTACGCGATAATCAATCCCCGCTTTATCTAACTTAATAAACTCTTTGTGGCCAAAAGTATTCGCAAGTTGTTGCCAATCCTTTGCCTGTGCATCACGCATGGTCAAAGTAAAAGCACCCGAGCTTTGGTTATACACAGCGCCTTGATATTGATAAGGCACTTCCCACGCGGCTTGATGCCAAGCACGCTCGGCCAACATCAACAAACGCGGGAACACCATGTATTCAATCGTATCGTCACTGCGAATCGACTCACTCCAAACCTGCCCTTGCAAGCCAGTAAAAGGTTTGCCTTTCTCCCTTGGACCCGAGATTTTGTTACCCGCCTCATCAAGTTTTATTCTGTCGTCCGCTTCGAACGGCTGATTTTGAATATCGGTCCATTGCTCGGCATTGGCGGCCAAGTTATCTGGCATAAAGCTAAAGACTTTATGGCTGTTGGTCGCGCGACTCGCCCAGTAATAGCCATGCTCCTTAGGATCGGCCTCATAGGGGAAATCAAAGTACAACACCTCAGGATTAGAGAGCACGGTTTCCCAACCAAGATTCGCCTGCTGATTGGCGCGCTCATAGCCTTTATGGGCAATCACATCCCAAATATTAGACTGCACTTTAGCGGGCATATTCTCAGGGCGAACATGGCTCATGCCATCGCTCCACCCCGCAGCTTCAATGCCTTTGGCCGCTAACATAGTCGAAATTCGTTCAATAAAATAAGCGCCTAAGTCATCTATCGACTTAACGCCTTTATCGTTATTGGCAACAAATGCTAAACACTGGGGTGATTGTTTCCAAGCTCCCGCCGTTTCATCGGCACCAATGTGGTAACGCGTCAATGGTTGACCCGCGGCTTGGTGTAACTTGGCAATTTCATCAATCACTTTATCGACAAAGTGATAAGTCGACTCCATACACACGTTAAGCGTATTGTCGTCGTAATATTGCACTGAAGAATAAACCGTTTTGTCGTTTGCATCGGATAACAAATATTGCTCAGCTGCAGTGGTTTTCCCTTCAGCTTGTAATTGACGAGCGCCCGCATCTAACGCTTTTACCGCTGTGCTAGCTTGATTTGCCGCTTCCTGCACAGGGACAACCTGCACTTTGCCCGTATTTTGCAGCTCTACGTCTTCAGCCTGTAATCGACGAAAACGCGCATCCATCGCTTTAATCGCGGCGCGGCTATGACCCGGCATATCCATCGACGGGATCACCTGAATTTGACGCGCCTCGGCATATTTCACTATGTCGATATAATCTTGTTTGGTGTAATAGCCATTAACACTAGTATCGCCAAACGGCCCACTGCCTAACTGCGGTAATAAGCAGGTATTTTCATCTAAATCATGACAACGTTTACTACCGATGTCAGTCAGCTCTGGTAGACCATCGATTTCTAAACGCCAACCTTCATCGTCAGCCATGTGTAAATGCAGTTTATTGAGCTTATAAGCCGCCATTTGGTCGAGCAAATCCAGCAACAATTGTTTGCTGTGGAAATTACGTGCCACATCAATGTGCATACCACGGAACGGATAACGTGGGGTGTCTGCAATGGTCATGGCATTCACTTTCAGCGAATTCACATCCACAAGGCTTGCTAATGATGACAAACCGTAAGAGAAGCCCGCCGCATCATTGGCAGCGATCACAATTTCAGTTGGCTGAATATCTAAGCGATAACTGCCCTCATCCCCTTTTTGGCTGGCAAATTTCACCGTAATGCCACTCGCAGATTCAGCCACACCCAGGCGAGCTAAACGTGCCACCGCCGCCGCAACTTGACTCTTTTGCTCTGGGTTATCTTGCTGATATTCGAGCTTAATACCACCAGCAAGGGATACTGGTGTATCGGTTGAATGGATCTTCACCTTTTGTGGCGTTGGGATAATGGTATCCACAGCCAAGGCGGCATCTTCACTCACGCTTTGATTGGCTTTAAATAATTGCGCGGCATCGGCTGGCGCGAGTTTATCCGTTTCAGTGCGTTGATATTGGGTTTTAAAATTCGTAAACCCTTCAACATACGGACGCGTCTCTAAACCCGTTTCGGCATCTTTCCCTACCTGAGTGCTGGCGATAATGACGGGTTCTAATCCTTTTGCTGCGAGGTAATAGTTTGGCATAGCGTCGGTTTCAGCCAATTGCCACGGCTCACCACGGAATGTCAGTTGCTTTTTCTCGCCCTTAACAAATCCCTTAAAAGCAGCCGTTGGCGTAATACGATGTAAATCGCCTTTAACGTGCGTTATCGTCAATTCACCGCTTTCAACCGATTGCACTGGGCGCATTTGGCTTAAATAAATTTCCCAATCCTGGCTGGCTAAATCCATACCGGGCACGAAATCAATTTGAGCGACAAAACAGCGACCATCGGCTTTATCTTTTAGGCACTTATCGTCTGGCACATTGGTCACAACACGGTAAGTTACGACTAACGAATCCCCGAGTTGTTGTAACTGCGCTTGAGTTAATACGTCCTGAGCTTGCTGTGTTTGAGCCACAGCCTTATCGGCTGACGCTGCGGAAGGCGTCACAGGCGCCTCGGTACAGGCCGCTAATCCTAAAGCCAGTAAAATGGCGCTTGCTGAAAGTGTTTTATTCATGATTATCCTTATCTAGCTCCAGAAATGGCTACAATCTGAAGGAAGTTACTAACGTCCGCAGTCTTTCCCCTTGGTGAAACAGTCGCTCGCTCGAGTGCGCTAAGTGCTCGCTATCGAGTGAGGCTGAACCTGAGACATTGGCAAGATCATTTAACGTACGAGAAATCGCTTCGGTGACGCAGGTTTGCTCCTGCGCCGCATGGGAAACTTCGATGTTCATATTACTGATATTTGAGACTAAATCAGTCACTTTAGTGAGTACTAACTTAATTTCTTCCGAGCGGTTAACGCCCTGAGTCGAGAGGGCTTGGCTCGCTTGCATCACAGTAACCGTTTCTGCCACTCGGCTCTGAACCTGCTGGATCATTTTCTGTATTTCACCTGTGGCTTGTTGAGTTCGGCTCGCCAGCGTGCGCACTTCGTCGGCCACCACAGCAAAACCGCGCCCTTGTTCACCCGCCCTTGCCGCTTCAATCGCAGCATTAAGCGCCAGTAAGTTGGTCTGCTCGGCAATACTGTTAATCACTACGACCACTTCATCAATCTTTTGGGTTTCTTGCTGTAACTGTGAGACGGACAATGCCGAGCGAGCTAATTCAGATGCCAGCTTGCGGGTAATGTCTAATCCCGAATCAAACTGACGCTGACTGTCATCGACCGCTTTATCGGCCTGACTCGCCGCATCTGCGGTGCGCTTGGCATTAATCGCAACTTCGTTAGCACTGGCGCTCAGCTGAGTTACAGCCGTTACTGCGGCCTCGGTTTCTTTTAGTTGGGTTTGCACGCGATCATTGTTGGTTTGCGACAATGATCCAAGGGCTTTGGCATCGCCCAGTAATTGCCCTGAGGTTTCGTGCACTCTGGAAATCGTGGCGTGAATTTGCTCTACAAAACCATTAAATGCCTTGGCAAGCTGACCAATCTCATCCTGACTCTCAACCGGTAATCTGTGGCATAAATCACCGTCACCACTGGCAATTTCTTCCATGGCGCGGACAACATTCTCCAGTGGATTAATCACTAAACGTTTAAGAATGATAAAGATAACAATTAAACTGCCACCGAGAATTAACAGCGCCTGCAAGAAATAACCTAAGAGTAAATCTGACAACTGAGCGCGAATTGGCAACATAGAAAACTGAATGGCCAATTGGCCCGTCGGATTACCTTGGTCAGCAAAGTGAATTTCACGTTTTACCAGATACTCATCGGCTACCGTTTGAGTTTGTTGACTCTCGGCCAACACTTTACCGCGATGGTCGCTCACCACGATATGATAAATCTGCGCAGATTTAAGCATGACAGATAACACGGCTTGGATTTGTTCATAATCGTAGGTGAAGATGGGCTGCGCCATAGTGACTTGCAAATTGGCGACGGTATTGTCTTCAAACTCAGTTTCACTGGCGGCCAATTTATCGCTCGCCAACCAATAAGATGCGCCGAACAAAACGCTGACTATCATAAAAATCGCTGCCGCTAACCCAATCTGTACTTTTAAGGCTAATGTTTTCATTATTTTGCACCTTGCATACTAAAGAGATCTAACCATAATTCTTTGCGTTCTATTGGCGTTAACGGGCTTAAATCAGGCGTATCGAGGCGGATAATGACCCTTTGTTCAAACTTAGCCTCACGGTATAGTTGCTCAATTTTTAGCTCGCGATTGAACATCTCATCAAAGGAGCCGTCACTGACCATACTTTCAAGCCCAGCTAAAATGGCCGCCGCAAGTTCGGGGCGCTTAGGGGACACAAAGAAATAAGCCGGCGAGCGATATTGCAGCAGAATATGGCTATCAACCTTAAGTGCAGGATCGGGGTGACTAGCAAGTTCTTCACCAATTTCCTGGGCGCCGAGGGCAAGATAATCAAAACGCCCGCCTTCTAACATGGGGTATAAATTGGTGTACTGATAACTCGTCACGACGGGTAATCCATTAGCTTCTAAAATCGTGGCATCGGGCCAATAACGATTTTGCCCCGCCTTTAACTGCCTAAAATCCGCCATGGTTTTCACCTTGGCAAATCGCGTTTCATCCGCTTTGCGGATAATTAGCAGTCGATTACCGAGTAATCCTTTAAACAATGGAATGCGCACGGGTAGCACAGTTTCTTCTAATTCTTTTGAGGTCATGCTCCAAAACACATCGACCGTTCCAGCCAGTGCTTCTTCGACCTTGCGTTTTTGATTCATCTGAGTCGACATTTGCTGCACTTGATAGCCGCTATCCGAGCGGCGCAGTGCTTCCTTAAGCAAATTTAGCTGCCAAGTCTGCGGTATGGTGGTGACGATTGTTTTTGAAATCGGCGCCTGAATGTGAGAAACGTCAGACGTAATGACGTCTGAGGAACCGGAATTAGAGTTTGAGTTTGAGTTTGAGTTAGCGGCAAAATGACTTGAGGCAATATCGGCTGCAAACACAGCGAAGGATGAGGCTGAAAGCCCCGTCAGAGCCATGATAAGCAGTGACCAGCAAGCTGCTCGTTTAGTGATGATAAGTGTGGTCGTTAGTGTAAAAACATAACGAATGACACTCATCATGCCCGTCGCAATGACGCGCATCGCAGCCGTTAAATGAATCGCCATAAATTGCAGCCTCTTTTTATTATCTGGTTTTTACCAGTGAGTTTTATTTATCTATGCCGCTAACGTTCAAATGCTGAGGTAGGCATTGAAGTCATATTGTAAAAATACCCTAAAAAAATGGCTGGGCACTGCTTACAGTACCCAGCCCACGCTAGTTTCTGGGGAGAGACTATCAAAATATCAAAGACAAACGTATCGCCGCCCGACAGCAATACTCCTGCCAAACACATGATAAGGAGACCTCATCCTCTCATGCAGACCTTACAAACAACGTATCACACAAGCAGATGACAGCGTTGTCATTATTAAAGTACACAAGAAAGAACAGGATTTCTACATTTTTTTGACAATTATTGTTGTTTTTTATGAAAAAAACATACTTAACCATTATTATTCAATCACTTAAAATGTTTAATTTATTTATTCAAGCTTATGTGACAACGTTGTCTTTCATTGGTAACATGGCGATAACATGACAAAGATCACGGTAGCTATCGATGAGTCCCCTTAACACATTAGTGCCCAGTAATACCCAATCTGCTCCGCGCTTAACTCGGCACTACCGAAACCTCAGTTTGATATTGCTACTTTGTGGAGCTTGGCTATTTTGGGCGAGCCATTTTCATTCGCCATTTGATCTTATCCAAGAATATGGCCGCTTTATTTTTCTGGGTATTACAGGAGCGATATTTGCCAATTCGACGGGAGCTGGCGGTGGCGTCATCTTTATTCCCGTTTTTTCGAGCCTCAACTTTAGTGAGTCTCAAAGCATCGCGACTTCATTTATGATCCAATGCTTTGGTATGACAGCAGGCGCGATTTCATGGTCACTGCATTATCAAAAACGTCACCGAGAAGATGTCGCCTGGTCTGGTTTTGTGAAAGCAGCATTACTTGCCGCCTTCTTTTCAGTATTAGGTTTCTGGAGTAGCCAATTACTACAGCTCAGTTCGCCCTCTTCGCTACACACAAGTTTCAGCATTTTCTCGATAATACTCGGTATTGCCATCATTCTCAGTAGCAAAAGTAGTACGCAAATAACTCGCGCTATAATGCCGATTGATTCTCTATCGCTCGCTCTCATTGGTTATTTCGGCGGTATTATCACAGCTTGGTTATCGGTAGGCGTCGGAGAATTAGTCGTCATTTATCTGATGTTACGGGGACTATGCGCCAAAATGGCAGTCGCCACCGGCGTTGTTGTCTCTGCGATTACCGTTTGGTCGGCAAGCCCTATTCATATCTTTTCAACAAATAGCCAAGCCCTCTTTGAGTTAGTGTTATTCGCAGGCCCAGGCGCCGTTATCGGGGGATTACTTGCTCGCAAATTAGCGCTTTATCTCCCAGTAAAAGTATTAAAACTCTTTTTCTCCATTTGGATCATTTTGACGGGTAGCGTCATGTTGGCGAGTTAATAGGAAACATTAAGATGAATAATTCTCCGCTAAAAAGTATCACTATTGTCGGTGGCGGTAGCACAGGTTGGATGACAGCTCTCTACTTGAGTAAGTTATATAACCATTCGTCTAATATCATTGATATTAGACTTATCGAAAGTAAAGAAATTGGTATTATTGGCGTTGGTGAAGCTACCGTTCATAGTCTACGATTCTTCTTTGCGGCTATGGGATTAGATGAAAATGAACTACTTAGAGAAACTAACGCAACATTAAAGACCGGCATATTATTTCGTAACTGGATGAAAGCAGTCGATGGTAAAATGCATGAATATTTCCATCCATTTGAGCAACAAAAACCATCTGGAAAAATTGATAATGCAAGTGCTTGGATTTTAAATAATCAGATTAATGAATCAAACAGCACTCCCTTTGCTGAAGCAACAAGTCTTTCATTTAGCTTAATGCAAAATAACTTAAGCCCTAAAACGCAATACTTGAACCAATATCAAGGTATTGTCCCCTATGGTTACCACTTAGACGCGACGCTCATGGCGGCCTTTTTAAAGCGTAAAGCCACCCAAGCAGGTGTAGAGCATGTAGAAGCAAATGTAACGGACGTTCTGGTTAATGATGGCAACATCACTGAGGTTGTAACTGACCTAGGCTCATTCAAGAGCGACATATTTATCGACTGCACAGGCTTTAAAGGGCTTTTAATTCAAAGCTTAAAGAATGATAACTGGCAATCATTCGAAACAGAATTACCTTGCAATAAAGCCGTTGCAATGCAGCGGGAATATCTGCCTCACCAGCTACCAAGAGCCTATACGACAGCAACAGCGCTTAGTCATGGTTGGGCTTGGGAAATTGACCTAACGAATCGTCAAGGAACGGGTTATGTCTACGATGGCAATAGTCTAACGAGGGAACAGGCTGAGGCTGAATTAAAAGCTTATCTTGGCGATGAACAAGAGATCATAAGAACTGTTCACTTAGATATGAAGATAGGTTGTAGACGTGAATTTTGGGTTGGAAATTGTATTGCAATGGGTCTCGCAGGTGGATTTATTGAACCCTTAGAATCGACAGGCTTGCATCTTATAAACTTAGGGGCAAGATTGCTAGCGACACATTTAACGTCATCAAATCCCTCCCAAGCAATAAGGACGTCATATAATACCGCAATGAACGGCTTGTATACCGATCTTAGACAGTTTATCGTACTTCATTACTGCTTAACTGATAGAAATGATAATGAATTTTGGCAAAAAGCCGCACAAAGCTCAGCATTCATCCCTGCTCTAGAACAAAAAATAACACTATGGAAAGACAAGGTTTGTGAGTATGTCGATCTTGCCAATGGCTATAGTTCAGTTTTTACAGATGAGAATTATCGCTACGTACTTTATGGTATGCAGCATATTCCTGAAATCCATATACCTTGTCCCAAAACTGAAATAACAAAAATACTCGACAACTTAAAAACACAACAGTTTAGAGCCAAAGAGCAATCTTTATCACATCAAGAATTTTTAGCAAAAATTTAAAACAATAAAGAGCAAGATTAACAATCTTGCTCTACATGCCGTTTAATTAAACCATTAATTAAGTTGGATGCCATACAACTTGATGCGTTCAATTAACTCCCTATGGGGTAATAATTGCGATTTGAGTAATGTAACCTGCTTGTCTAGTTTGTCGGTCATTTCCGAGAAAAGCCGTTCCTCTTCATCATTTAATGTCATCTTTAATTTTGACTCAAAGTCTGAGCCATAGAGTACATATAAATAGTTTTCTAAATTGAAAAATTCTAGCGTAGAAGTAAAGTCATAGGCAGTCGGTATGTGATAGCGCCACAATTCTAGATGTTCTTTTAATGAGTCTGGAATACTTATTTCATTTTTATTATCAACCCAAAAAGGCGTATCCATTCGTTTGGCTGTGACATAGTGAAGTTTAATAAAGTCAATCACCCGATTCCAAGCATTCGATACCCGCTGATTATAACGATTAGCCACAAGTGGCATAACGTCAGTATTAGCAGGAAAACATTCGGCTAACATTCTGGCTGTCGCATCAAACATAAGAAGACCAGTCGCCTCTAAAGGTTCAACAAAACCACTCGACAAACCAATCGCAACACAGTTACCTTGCCACGATTTCTCTCTATACCCCACCTTCATCGGTATGTGTCGAAACGAGATTTCTTCAGCTGGTTTACCAAGATATTCCCGTAATACACTCTCAGCTTGCTCTATTGATGAATATTGACTGGAATACACATAACCAACACCACGACGTTCAGACAAACCGATATCCCATATCCAGCCAGCCTCTTGTGCTGTTGATTTAGTGAAACAAGGGATAGGCGTATATTTATCTTCATAAGGAAGCTGCACAACTAATGCTGAGTCAACAAACAAAATGTCACTCTTATCAACGAAGGGAACGTTACATGCGTTGCCAATGAGTTGAGCACTAAATCCAGTACAATCAACATACAAGTCCGCAGTCAATACACCAGCGTTATTAGTATGTAACTCTAAGATATTTCCCTGAGCGTCTATTTTTGTATCAATAACTTCTGCAAGCAGATGTTTAACGCCTAACCGTTCAACACCAAATTCGGTCAACAACTTGGTAAACTTTGCTGCATCGAGATGATACGCGTAATGCATAGCCCCTCGATATTGAGGCTGTGTCATCGCTTTAGGACCATATCCCGCATCAATTAAATGACCTTGAACTGACACAAGATCAGCGTAGCGGCCTCTATCTGAAAGAGATTTATTGAGCCAAGTTGAAGTGAAATCTTTAAAGTAGGGATAATCAAATAAATGGTGATAGTACTCCCCTGAATTTGGTTCATTCCAATCAATGAATTTAACACTCTGTTTAAATGTTACATCACAGCGACGAATAAAATCATCTTCTCGAATACCAAAATACTTTAATGTTTCTCGTAAAATAGGCACTGTCCCTTCACCAACGCCTATAGTAGGAATGTTCGGGGACTCAACTAACATAACTTGTATTTGAGGTGTTCTAGCATTCAACTTTTTAGCTAAATGACAGGCAGAAATCCAACCTGCAGTTCCGCCACCCACAATGACGACACTCTTTATATCTTTTCTTGAAGTCATGACCTATGCCTGCTAATTACTTAAACGCTCAACTCGATTTCTTCTTTCGCTAGGCGATTAATTTGATGCAATGAGTTCAAATGGCTGTAAATTGGAGCTAAAAGGCCTCGTTGCTTGATATCTAAGAACTCATCTGAGCTGAGTTGATTTAACTTAGCTTCATCGATGAAATAGATACCATTTATGCCGCGTTTTTCGCCTTTGATGTCAACGGTAAGACTTTGGGGAGAAAATAATTCTTTTTGAGCCAAAAATGCAATAATTGCCTTACTCATTTGTTCTTGTTCAAAGTTTTTTATAATACTTTCTTTACGCAATCTTAAAAACGCCGTTTCCTCTCCTCCTTCAAATAATGCATTTCCGTCGTCAGTACTCACATAAGCGCTTTCTTCACGTATCCCCACCCATACTTTATCCTGTTGTTCAGCACTCAGTATTAACCCAAACGGATAGTTTTTAAGTACATTTGGAATATACAGCCCTAACCATTTACCATCTTTTTGCTTCAAATTCTGTCCAGGTTTTAATCCAAGCATAATTACGGACTGGTATTCTCCTGTTTCACTATTCTTAACAAAAACAACAGGTGAATCTACAGCAGCAAAAGCAAACTCATAAATTGAAATGGGTAGTAAATGTTGCTCAGCTACATGTTCATAAGTGGTAGGAGTCACTTTAAGGTGCGCATGTTTTGCTGAGTCAAGTGGGGTGATTGAATTAGTCATATGAGCTCCTTGAGGGCTTCTTCTGATTGAATATTATTGAGATATAAAAAAAGGGAGCAAGCTCCCTTTTTCATTTATACATGAGTTAAACCGAGATTAGAATCGTACGCTAGCACCTAATGTAATTCGGCGGGCCATATTGTATTCAAATACAGGGAAGCCATCCGTAAAGCCACTTAGATTAGATTGGAACTGATTGTTACCAAACTGACGTGAACCTTCTTCTAACAGGTTATTACCATCAAGCTTAATATCCATATAATCAGTAACATGCCAAATTGCGCTCAAGTCCAAGCTACCAAATGCATCGTGTAAACGATTACCGTATGAACCAGTTTCACGGATCATATACTCACTACGCCAGTTATATGCTAAACGAACTTGGAACAAATCGTTTTCAAAATAACCAGTTAAGTTATATGAATGCTTTGAACTATCGCTTAAGAACGGGTTGCGATCTGTATATGTATTTTCACTCGTTTCGCTATCAGTATAAGTGTAGTTAACAATTGAGCCGAAGCCGTTACCAAAGTCTTGTTGATATTGCAGTTCTAAACCTTGGATTGTCGCAGACTCGCCATTGGCTTTCTCTTGCACAGTCCAACCACCAGCAACTTCATCAGGCTTTAACGTGCCAGTAAATGGGATATCGGCGCTATCTGCATGATACTCGCTAAAGGTTACGAAGTTTTTAACATCCTTCATAAACAAAGCCGCAGAAAGTAATGACTCTTCATTGAAATACCATTCAATACCTAAGTCTATTTGATTAGCAATAAATGGTTTTAACCCGATATTGCCAACAACCCATTTTTGGTTATTAGGCACATCATCATTCGCACCTAAAACGTTAGGGTTAACATACATGTCATCATACTGTGGACGAGCCATAACTCGAGCTGCAGATGCGCGCAATATGAGATCTGGTGCTAAGTCGAATGCAACGTTCAAGCTTGGTAACCATTCCCCATAATTAGCCGAAGAATCGGTTTTCTTGCCATCAACATAGTAAGTTGAAGTTGCTTCAGTACCCGCATAACGCACGCCAAAGTTACCTCGTACACCTTCTGATGCAAAGTTAGCCATCACATAAGCAGCATAGTTATCTTCGTCAATTTCACGGTATGAACCAAAATCTTCTGTCTCACCTATGATGCTCGATTTGGCCCAATCTTTTAGTGCATCTGGATCAAAACGAATAATATCGTATTCACTTGTTCCTACAGCAAAAGTACCAGTATTTAAGCCTGCTGTTGATATGACGGGATTAAAGTCATCGGCTTGTACAAAGTCAAAACGGCGACTCGTTGTATTATGCTTCGCATATTTCAGACCCGTTTTAATGGCATTAACCACACCTAGATCTACATCAAACTTAATATCGGCTTGAATATAAGTTTCATCATCCGTTTTGGGTGTTTTATTAAAGTTACTGCCAGTACCCATTACAAGTGAACCAGGATCATAAGTAGCTGTATCAAAACCATTCAAATCCCAAGTTTGATGACCATTGGTAAAGTTGTAAGTCGCACCATTTAATGCTGTGCCACCCAGACCATCTTCAACAACCATTTCAAAATCGGTACCACCAGTAGAGCTTGTATCACCGATTTGAGTCGTAAACTGGTATCCATCGCCGCTATATTCCATCTTCAGGTCGAAAACTTGAGACTTCATTGTCGCTTCACGAGGGCGAGCTTGCCAATATGCTAAGTTAACAGGACCTGCAACTTGAGAACCTGACTGTGATGCGTCTGGCTTATCACCACCACATAAACCGCAGCCACCTAACCATTCCGTGTTATCCCAAGCACCAGAACCTGGAGCTCCTGACCATGAGGTGTCAGCTTGCGTAAACCATAATGCGTAGTTGGTGTTGTCCGCGGCCATTTGCATGTCCATCGCATTAAACACAAAGTTTAATGAATCAGATGGCGCATACTGGAATGTTGCAGCAATAGCGGAACGCTCACGCTCTTGTTCAAATGCAACAGGGCCTGCACCCCATTCCCAAAACGCTTCATCGCCTTGACGCTGTAAGCTACGATTTTGCATAACGCCAGAAACTAATACACCAAAAGTTTCATCATCATTCTTCCAGCTACCTAAGCCTGAAAATTGTGGATCCGTTTCACCCGAATCGCTTTGATATTGAGCTTCAGCAGATGCAAAGAAAGTCATTGAATCCATATCCAATGGCTTACGAGTATTAACTACAACAGTACCACCCACACCACCTTCAGCTAAGTCCGCCTGAGATGATTTATAGACTTCTAAGTTACCAACTAATTCAGATGGTAATAATTCATAGTTAAATGAACGTTTTGCAGGCTCAAGAACAAACCAACCTGTTGAAGCCACGTTTTGTCCATTTAGAGTAGTCAAAGTCAAATCTTGACCTGCACCACGAATAGAAACACCTGCGCCTTCACCAAATTGACGCTGGATCGTGACACCTGGAATACGTTGCAGCGATTCTGCAACGTTTTTATCAGGGAATTTACCAATGTCTTCAGCAGTAATCGCATCCACAGTACTGTCTGAGAAGCGTTTGGCATTTAAGTTAGCTTGCTGGGAAGCGCGAATACCGCGAACTTCAATTTTTTCAATATTTTCAGGCGCTGCGGTGGTTGCCGCGGCATCTGCAGCGACAGCGCTGATGGATACAGCGCTGCCGAGTAGGATAGCAATATTTGTTGCTAGTACAGTTTTCTTAAAGATTGATGGTCGCATCTCGTTTCCCTTCCATAACTTTATTATCGTTTTAGTATTCATAACCATTCCCTGCGGAATGACAACGCTGTCATGTCTAGTGCAAACATTACACAATAATTAACAGCCTTGCCACAACAAAATAACGATGGAAGCAAAAAAATGTCATAAAGCAGAATTTTGAATCAGTGATTTTATTAAAAATCATTATAAAACATGAGCTTTAATATTATGACGTAAATTTACAACTCCAAGCATAATTGTAACAACGATAAATTAACGCCAATTTGTAACAATTCAGGATTGCTAAGCACATCAAAAGCTCGCACTATAAGACGCATAAGTAAGAAAATACTGATAAAAATGTAAGCTTGTAAATTGCTGGTAAAGAATTTACGTTCATAGAACAGTTAACCCTTCGCGACCTTAGACAAAGAGTTTTTACATCAATGAAAGTCACTATCAACGACGTAGCTAAATATGCTGGAGTGTCTATCAAGACAGTATCACGTGTCACCAATAACGAACCTTCAGTGAAGCAGGCCACAGTTGACAAAGTGAATGAGGCGATAAAAGCACTTAACTATCAACCTAATTTAGCAGCGAGAAACCTTGCGGGCACAAAATCCTATGCTATTGGTTTTATTTACGATAATCCAAACGCATACTACATTATTGATATGCAAAATGGGATCTTGGCAGCCTGTAAAGACAAGGGCTATGAACTTGTCATCCACCCTTGCAATGCCAAATCAGAGACCATTTGTGATGAGCTTACAGCACTAGTCAAATATTCTAGGCTAGCGGGATTAGTACTGACGCCTCCCTTGTCAGAAGATCCGAAAGTACTCAAAGCGCTTACTGAGATTGATGCTAACTATGTGCGCATTATTGCAGGTGAAAAGGACAACGATCAGAATGGATTGACTATTTTAGTCAACGATAAATTTGGTGCAGTTGAAATCACCCAGCATCTGATTGACTTAGGCCACAAGCATATTGCTTTTTTAAGTGGGGATTTACACCATGAATCCACCAAAGAACGGTTACTTGGTTTTAAACAAGCATTAACAATAAATGGCCTAAAACTGGATGAAAACTACATAATTGAAGGGAAGTACTCATTTGAGTCTGGTGTTGACGGTGCGAATAAGCTTATTAAACTAAAACATCGTCCGACTGCGATTGTGGCTTGTAACGATGAAATTGCCGCTGGTGCACTTTTTGCTGCTCGTTTAGCGGGTTTAGATATCCCAGTAGACTTATCGATTGTCGGTTTCGAAGATAGCCCATTCTCACGTCAAACCTGGCCTAAACTCACCACAGTACATCAGCCAAACGCAGAAATAGCGCAAGTCGCAACGGAATTATTAATCGCAAAACGTCGCGAGCAGGATGCGATATATTCTAAGACCTTTACACCTGAACCTATCATTCGTGACTCGTCGGCAATTCCTAAACAATAAAAAAGAGAGCATATTTGCTCTCTTTTTTGCCCTAAATTACATAGAAATCAATGTAATTTGAGCTTTGGACGCTGCCACCTCAATAACTTTTGTGCCACTCGATACACTATTGCCGAAAACCAACCGTAAAGGCTGGCTAAATGCCTCTGATACAAAGAGATATACATCAATCTTGCTATATGCCCTTCAACAAAGAAAGTGCCAGAGCGTAGGTTCCCCATCAAATTGCCTACCGCAGAGAAGCGGCTTAAAGACACTAATGAGCCGTAATCTTTATAAATAAAGGCCTTTTCAGGCTTACCTTGTAATCGATTAACGATATTATCAAACAAGGTATCAGCCATCTGTGCCGCAGCTTGCGCCCTTGGTGGAACAGGCTGACCAGAACTTTGGATCAATAGAGCGCAATCGCCAAGGGCGTAAATATCTTGATGGTCCTTGACTCGCATGCAGTCATCAACTTCAACTTGATTTCGCGGCGTAATGGGTAATTTTGTAAAGTTCTGAAACGCTTTTGGCCCTTTTACACCTGCCGCCCAGACTTTTAAGCCCGCTTTAATCACATCCCCATCTTGGGTAATAAAGCCATCACGAGTCACTTCTTTTACTTGAACACCGATATGTAAACGTATACCTATCTGATCAAGAACTGCCTGCGCCCTAGCGCTCACACGCTCAGGTAATTGGGGGAGAATTTTGGGTGATGCTTCAATCAAATGCACATCAAGATGATGTTTAGCAATATTCAGATAGCCATACTCTTTAACGGATTCAATCACATGATGAAGTTCTGCCGCTAATTCAACACCAGTCGCACCAGCACCAACAATGCCAATACTGACTCTTTCTTGTGTTTCGTTTAATTGGAGTAATGCGTCGAGTAATTTATGATGGAATAGATTGGCATTTTCGAGGCTATCTAAGAAGATGCAGTGTTCATCAGCTCCTAATGTATTGAAACTATTAGAAACACCACCAAGAGCAAGGACTAAAAAATCATAATCGATTTGTCGCTGCTCTAAGAGTAACTCGCCTTCGTCATTATAGACGGCGGCTAACTGAATCGATTTAGCGTCAGGGTCGCACTGCTCTATCTCACCGCGAATATAGCGGTAACCATTCTTAAGCCCATGATCGCGGTAGAGTAAACCTTCAATAGATTGATCGATCACGCCAACAGCAACTTCGTGTAATTTAGGCTTCCAAATATGAATAGGACTTCGGTCAATTAAGCACACATCGACGACATCACTACCGCCCCATTTACGACCCAACTTAGATGCAAGTGCTAAACCAGCTGCACCACCACCCACGATCACTATTCTTTTTGTAGCCAAAATGACAACCTCATAAACTCATTTGCGAGGCTCAGTTATACCATGTTACAGATAAGAGATAACTACATTAGTTCAGTAAAACTGACGATTTTGCATTAAAGATATTTCAGAAACTCAGCCGTACTTCCATCAGCTTAGCCAACAAAAAAGGGCCACTAGGCCCTTTAGAATCGTTCTTAAGCAGCTTATACCGCTTCTTCGTTTTCTTCACCAGTTCGAATACGGATAACACGTTCAACATCAGTGACAAAAATTTTGCCATCACCAATTTTTCCTGTGCGGGCAGTTTCAACGATCACATCAATAGCTTGGTCGAGCAGATCATCCTGGATCACTAATTCTATTTTCACTTTTGGCAGAAAATCCACCATGTATTCAGCGCCACGATAGAGCTCTGTATGCCCTTTCTGACGACCAAAACCCTTGACTTCAGAAACCGTCATACCGGTAATGCCAATCTCAGCAAGGGATTCTCTTACGTCGTCTAATTTAAATGGCTTAATAATGGCTTCAACTTTTTTCATTAAAAATTCCTCATCCCTTGCAATAACATAAACAAACAGAATAACACTAGCTTACACGGGGTTAGGTCAACATTGAAGTGAATGTAGTGCTTTACTCATAAAACACAGTTTCTACAAAATCGCTTTTAGCACATAAAAGTCTAAAAAAAGCACTATAACTATAGCGCCAGACTTTATACTTACATTCTAGCCAAAACTCGCTCGCGGGATGCAAGCGCAAAATAACAGGGATTTGTTATGAACACTCATCAAAAGGGCTTTAGCCTGATAGAACTTCTCATTTCACTTGCCGTCTTAACCATCTTGCTTACTGGAGGAGTGCCATCCTTAACTGATGTTTATACCCAATATAGAGCTGATAGCAGCATACGAATTATCCAACAAACGCTACAATTTGCACGTAACCAAGCAATTACTCTTAATAGAAAGGTAACCGTTTGTGCTGTTATCGACCAGAAATGTGAGCAAAACTGGCAAGCTGGGCTAACTGTTTTTATTGATACTAACAGTAATAACCAACTAGATGACAGCGATAAAAAACTTTATATAACAAATGCTTTTGATTCAAAAGACATAGTTAAATACAATCGTACGGCAATCCGGTTTCAACCTGACGGGCTGGCATCTGGTACAAATGGAACACTCAAATATTGTCCCTCATCAGCCACAAGCCCTTATTCTAGAGCTGTTATTGTTAATCAAGCTGGACGTGTACGTCTATCAAAAAACAGTAATATAAATTGCTCATAATCGAATAACAGGAAAATGATTAAATTAGACTAACCTTTTAAAAATATCGCAAACAACATATCTTTCTAAAAGTTATAGTCATAAAAGTCAAAAGATTGATTGTAAAATGACTTATCTATTTATGCTGAAACTAGCAACGTTCTCGCTTATACTTTACAAAGAATAAGCGAGGATGATGATATGTGTAAAAAAAAGCTGGGCTTTACATTAGTGGAATTGATGGTCACTATCGCAGTTGCAGCAATATTACTGACTATTGGTGTACCATCAATGATATCACTCTACGAAGGTATCCGAGCAAATACTGAAATTGAAAGTATACAAGAGTCAATATCATTTGCTCGCAATCAAGCAGTAAGCTATGGCAATACAGTTAGTATATGCCCTCTATCAGGTTCTAGCTGTGGCAATGATTGGAGCAAAGGATTTAAGGTCTTCATTGATAATGGTACTCTTGGCACTCTTGATTCAACTAATGGTAGAACCGATAAAGTCATCAAAGTAGTTGATGGTTTTAATGATAAAGATTATGTTGAATATGATAAATCCTCAATTAGTTTTAATGCTGAAGGCCTAATCGTTGGTTCATTAGGTACAGGAAAAATAATTTACTGCCCAGGTAGTAAAACAAGTACTCAGTCAAAAGGTATACAAATAAGTTCATCTGGTCGAGTACAATCCTTAGCAACGACAGCCAACTGCAATTAACTATTTATTTTAAGTGCTTTCTATCAAGTCCTCTTGCGATTAGTGATTTAAAATCTCGATTGTCAGGGATGCACTCAATTACATTTCTAACATAGACTGATTGATTATCGAGAATACCTACCTCTGTAGATATAAGGCTTGCAGCTCTAAGGTCCGCTTCCTCCTTTAGCCAACTAAAATAAGCAATCTGCTCTCCTCTAGAGGTATCAATATAACATTTATAGGTTTCATCTAAAGAACCTGCAATTGCATGAGCAGTAACAAAACTCAATCCAACAACGACAACACTCGTTAAATTCTTCATTTCCAACATTCCTTAGGTGTTTTTTCACCAATTGAATTCATGGATATTGTCACGCATGGCGCGTCTCGAGATGCTTGAATACCTTGAGCGGTTGCAGTTACGGTAAACGCTCCAGAGCTTACGGATGAATCCACTTTATAAAGTTGATTTTCAACCACAAAAGGGTCCACTTTTAAACCCAACTTAACCATATCAGCAGTATATTCACGATTATCGAGATAAAACTGCTCTTGAAGATTAACAATACGCATAACTGCAGCGATTCCATCTCCGCGAGCTCCTTTAGCAAGATACGCAGTATAAGATGGATAGGCAATAGATGCTAAGATACCTATGATAACCACTACAATCATTAGCTCAATTAACGTAAAACCTTCACTTTGCTTCATACTTAAGTTACTCATCAATGTGATAATAAATTCTATTAACTCCTAAGCCGCCACCAACACATTTTTCATCTCCATCTTTACAACCGTCATCGCCATCGATCTTTTCCATTTTGTCACCAGCTGCACCAATTCCAATAAGATACATATAGCTTTCACTTGCTCCATTAGGTGGAATAACAAGTTGTGGAGTATCCGGAACTCGCTCCCCCATTTCAAGATAATCTTTATTATTGATTGACTTGTAGGCGCGAGTCCCTTTATGCAGGTCAAAGCCATAAAGTCGCCCTAATCCAGAGACTAAACATTGATTCTCTGCTGAGTTATCACCAGGCACATATGAAGTAAAAAATACCCTTCCTTGAATAATTGTCGCACCAGCTAAACTCTTCTCACCAATACTTCCAAATTTATAATACCAACCACGTTTCTTACCAAAAGCAATGTTGTCAACTTCAGTTTCAGGAAGTGGTGAAGATACATTATATAAATCATTTAAGACCAAAGCATTTGGAATTTCGTTACCCTTTGTCCCATTAAATGATTTGGTTACTACATTGCGATCTTGCAATGTAAAAAACATATCTGAGCGCCACTTATCTGTTGGTATAGGTCTATGTCCACTACCAATAACAACAGCATCATATGGAACACTCTGATAAGTTTTAGTTACTTTTGTTTGGCCATTTTCGGTAACTGAAACCTCAGTTAAATTACTAAATGATGTTTGGGCTACTACAGGCTCAGCAAAAAAACGTCTATCTGTTGCGACGGTAGTTCCACCTAAGTCGGCGAATTTAAAGGCTGTCCAAGGCCTTACAGAGTCTTTTGGATTTGCACTCGGTAAGTCAATTCGCCAAATATTAGCACCAGTATCCGTAGCATAAATCCTATCCGTTAGCCTGTCTCCATTAGAATCTAACACAGCAACTGAATTAGGAATACTGTCTGTAATGCCTGGCATAAGTGTACTATTCCCTCCAGAGCTTGATCCGAAGAAATGAACTAAAGTTCCAGTTTCAGCATCAACGATAAACACTCCACGCCCTTCAGTATCAGTCTCACCCACTCCACTACCATCTTTTGTTGTTGGGGTATAACCAGCACCAAATATCAATACAGGCTTAGCACTTGAAGGGCTAGTATTTCCTGATGGCCAGCCTGGAATCGTTGTGATTACCGGTTCCGACCAGCTTTGCCCCATTTCAGATATACCTAAGGACGCAGCATCTATCTTCCACATAAACTTAGGCGAGTCAGGAGCCGTAATATCCAGAGCATAGTATGACTTACCGCCCCGTCTCATACCGACAAATACCCATGCCTTTTCAATCGATGTAGAACCGGTCTTAACATAAGCAACGGGTGGACTGTCTAACCCGTATACAGAATGCACGCCGGTTGGAACGTTGGCTCTTAATTCTCTTAAATTTGGTAAGAGCTCATAAGGCATAAAAGCCCAACTTTCATTAACAGCAGTTCCCTCATCTTTAAACATATGTAAGAAACCATGATTGGTCCCCATTAAAATACGGATATCAGGAGATGTCTTAGTACCAAAATTAATAGCGAGTGGTTTAGAATGTAACGGATCACCTAAAATATCCTTACGTTTGTCTGTTACATTGTTATCACCATCATCATCATCTACATCTGCCCCTTTAGCCCAATCAAATAGCTTAGTCAGTTGCGCCTTCTCAACGCCAATATAATTAGCCAGAGCGGTTTCACCACCAGCTTTATTTTCAGCATTAGTTTTCGTAAAATCCGTTAAACCAGAACCAAAATTACCATAAAGTTTACGACTACTGGTACTTCTTAACACCTGTGCAGCGCCACCTAAGCCAACATCATTACCATCCCCCCCCGCACTAGTTGACGCACAAATTGCATCATCGGTCCAAATTGAACAAGCAGAAGACTTAATGTTTCCATCTAGACCAATAGCCTTATCGCCATTTTTATCAACTATGTCACCATTTCCTGTGACGGTAAATTTTTTAAGATTCCCCTGCCAACGAGGCCCCTTATTTGGTAAAAACATTGCGTAATAAACTGCATCGAAAGTTTGAGTACGATCAAAGTTATTACTGGCGATCGATGGTGAAGTAAAGCTTGCATTCACCTCAAGAATATTTGAGAACACCTTTTGAAGTGCCGCTTGTAGTTGCATAGCATTTCTTGCAGCGAAGTATTGTCCACCGCCTCGAGCGGCAGTTTCTTTCAATAAAGGCTCAGCATCATTAGCGCCAGAGCTAAAACCAATAGTATAAGTACTGATTGTTTGAACGTCTTCTATCTCACTATTAACATCATTTTTATTCATCCACCCAGCAAGGGCTGCCAAATAACTATTTTCATATCGATTAGAACTGCTAATACCGGGCAAGTTTTTTACATAACCATCTGCTGCAGTATCAGATGTAGGTTCGCCATCCGTCATATATACTACATAAGCTTTGTTCTGGCACTTCTGCAATGATAGTGGTGATTTATATTTCCCATCTTTCTCAATAGAAGTATCACGACTAGGACTTAATTTTGGGTCTCTATTTTCATAACCATACAAAACATTACCACCAGAATAATAACGATAAGCTTCATAGAGTGTTTCACACAATGGAGTATTCCCCCCTGCGACTAAATCCGGAACGATATCAAGTAAAGTTGACTTTGTTGTTTCATCAGTTCGCTTTATTCCATTTATAATGCGACCTCCATTGTTTGAATCACTACCTGAACCATCATTATTTCGGTTAAAGACGGCAATACCAAAATCAACTCCAGGAGTTGTAACTATGGTATCTCCCACAACCCGTTGCGCGATTGCCATTCGAGTGTAATATTTTTTTGCTTTAGTAGAATGATACCAATTAATATATTTTTCGGTGTAAATGGTAACAGGCTGACCTGTACCTAGACCCGTTAACTTAGATTTATCTATTGCTACATTAATTTGCTCTTGGGTCGAGCTAGCATTTAGAACGGCATAAGGCACCGGAGATGCTTGAGTACCTTCGCCGTCGATAGGAAATCCGGTTGGTTGTCCTTTCGCATTTTTAATATTCTTAGAATCTATGTCTTCAAAGCAGTCGATAAGATGGATATTTGTGCCTTCAACAGGCAAATCCTCCCAACTCCCCGTTTGGCCAGAAAAACTATACTCACGTAGAAAGCCTGTAAACATGCCATAATCTTTTAAATATTCTAATGACGTAGCACAACCATTTAGTGAGTTTATGAAAAAACGTTGACTACTACTCTCAGGAACATCCGAGCTACTGCGACTAAAATAGAGTTTTGTGCTATCAGTGATTACATCGCCCCTTTGATAAAAAGTATCTGTATACTCATTAGTTCCCATACTTCCTGACGTATCAAAAATAATTAACACTTGCGGACGAGAACCTGAACGTGCTGTAGATTCGAAAACATATAATTCGGTATCGTCCGCAAAGCTCAACCCAGAAAGAATGACCAAACAAAACAATATAGAGACGGTAATTTTTTTAGCCCACATAATTAACTCCCGGTTAATACTTCTTGCTCGATACCAGCAACGACGGTCAACCGCCCCATGTCATCTCGGCCAAACTTTGCTTCACTACTCACTTCAACACGACGACACATAATTAAACTTGAAGAGCTCGCTTTTGAACTACGTTGACAAGTAACATCACCAGAAACCATCGGGGTAAAAGTATTAATTACACCAAAAGCCGCATCTTCAACTGTAGTAACAGCTGACATATTTGCCATGATTTTACCTTGCTGAGAAACGATTACTTTATCTTGAGCACCTATCGCTGAGGCCATCGCTCCAATGCGATCAGACCCAGCGCCTGACATTCGCATTGACTGAGTCGAATTCACAGCCAAAGCTACCCCGATAACAGTCATGAGTATAAGTACGATCAAAGAAAAAAATAACACTATCCCTTTCTGCTTTTTCATTAACTAACCCAGTTACTGTCTAATTAATACAGGATTCTCGAGAACTATTGTTGTCGAGACTACTTTTCGTCGAAAATGATCTTGAGTTGCAGCAATTTTTTTGTCACCTAATACATATTTCGTGTCATTGGTATAACTTGAATCTTCATCTGTCGAACGTACTAAAAGAAATATTCGAATAGCTACTAAACGTTGAAACTGTTCGTTATCCCACATTAGTGAAGTGACATTTTGTGCTGGCATAAATATATCAGCTGTATCATTACCATCATTATCAAAACCATACAATATCCGCATATTTTCAATACCCTCCACCAACTGCTCATAACTACCAGAGGTATTCATTCCACCATTTAATAATAAACGTCTACGAAGTACCGGTATCGAACCATCATTTTGAATGTAATAAACATGATGGACATATTCCCAAAATCTTCCATTGTCCAATGTAGGTGTGGGTTGCGAACCACTAAAAATGATTGCTTGATTTGCCGTTGCACCAATATAGTATCGATTAACATCATTGGGATTAGTCGTAGGCGGGCCTGATAAACGCTTGATTTGTATTACATCGGTATTCTTAACTACATTAGTTAAACACGCTAAGCTTTCTGTTCCAACACCCGCTTCATAACCCCATAGCTTACGAAAATGGCTTGAGGTTGTATTAGGAAACGATGCATTATTAATCCCACCACCAATACAATCATCTCCAGTAGGGATAATGGCAGCCAACAATGTTGTATTTACACCTCTAACCAACTCTGTGCCAGTAATATCCCCCATGAAACCTAACTGGCTAATATCCCTTTCCATAAGTGCTAAGGCGATACGCCCATTTTCTTGCAACTGATTAAATTGACTCGTAGTGGTGACATTAGAGGAGGACATACTAAACATGGTAAATACACCCAGAGTTAAAAATAACCCAATGATCATGGCTACCATTAACTCGACCAATGAGAAACCAGCATGATTTGATAAGCCTTTACGCATTAACTTCACTTAATCAACTCCACCTAAAGGATTATTGTCGTAATAGTCAAAACTCGTCGACGATCGCTACTCGTACCACAAGATTGTACGAATGAATTGGCTTTGGCTGCACCGTCACTCAGTGCTCGAATACCTCGCCAACTCATGACAACTGTAACCTCTCCAGCTAAAGATGCCTTGATACAAGCGGTTGGTAGATCTAACCCGCCAACATTATGACCACCAACTTGTTCTGAAGCACCAAGAAACAACTGCTCCCACTGATACAAATCAGAAGCTGAAGTCTGAACATCTGAGCATACGTCATTTACATCATGCCCGACCCCAACATCACAAATCTTCTCCGGAGCAGTTAAATTACCTTTATAGGTGCCAACATAATTTGCTAGCTGCCCTCGATTTAATCTCATTCGATTAATAATATCATCGATATAATAAGAGGCTTGGGTTTGCTGAAATGACTCGAAGCTGCCACGCTTTGCAACGATATGCAGATTAAAAATACCAATTAAGCCAATGACTAAGATCACCAATGCAACAAGCACCTCAATTAATGAGAAGCCTCGTTGAAAGTCTTTTTGTGTCAATCGTTCGAATTTAGCCATATTTTTGACAAGCTTTTCAGCCATTTACCCTTTAAAAATCTTAGTCTTACGACAAAAAATTACCAACAGTTAATAATAGATGAGTAAAATGTAAGTAGCCAGTAACAATAGCATATAAGCATTGACATCATTATGCCTTGAATGAATTTGAAGCAATAAAAAAGAGGCTTATCGCCTCTCTTTTATAAATAACTTAACATCACATAGATTTAGCGCAGTTCGGCAGGCACCGCAAAGACAGTGTCTTCCTTACGTCCTTCGACTTCAGTCACCACGCTAGGGGCAAGTTTTGCAATCGCTTGGACAACTTGTTGAACTAAGACCTCAGGTGCAGAAGCGCCTGCGGTAACAGCAACACGCGAAACATTATCGAACCAGCTTGATTCAACATCGTCAGCAGTATCCACCAGATAAGACTGGGTTCCGGTCTTCAATGCGAGCTCGCGTAACCGATTAGAGTTAGAGCTGTTTTTTGAACCAACAACAATCAACAAATCCACATCTGCAGACAGATTACGTACCGCATCTTGACGATTCTGTGTTGCATAACAGATATCGTCTTTACGAGGTCCTTCAATTGAAGGAAACCTTTTTTGCAACGCGGCAATAATGTCTAACGTATCATCGACAGATAAAGTTGTTTGGGTCACGAAGCAGAGATTGTTAGGGTCGCGCACTTCTAGCGCATCCACATCAGCAGGCGATTCAATCAGATAAACGCCGCCGTTAGGATTATCGTATTGACCCATAGTCCCCTCGACTTCAGGGTGGCCCTCGTGGCCAATCAAGATACATTCAATACCTTTACGGCTTGCACGCGTCACTTGAAGATGCACTTTGGTCACTAAGGGACAAGTCGCATCGAAAACTCTCAACCCTCGCGCCTTAGCTTCTTGTCTCACCGCTTGAGATACACCATGGGCACTGAAGATAACAATGTTGTTATCCGGCACTTGATCTAACTCTTCCACAAAAACCGCACCGCGATCCTTCAAATTCTGCACGACATAGCGATTATGTACGACTTCATGTCGAACATAGATAGGCGGTGAAAACAATTCCAACGCCCGTTCAACAATACTGATAGCACGATCAACACCCGCACAAAAACCACGCGGGTTCGCGAGCATAATATTCAAACTTGGGCTGGTAGGATCGAGTTTCATCTTAAAGTACCTTTACAACGTCCAGTTCAAAAGTGATCTTGTGCCCTGCCAGAGGATGATTCAGATCGACTGTGATGGAATCACCCGCTACATCACGGACAATACCCGGGATTTCACTGCCACCTGGGCCAGCAAAACTGACAATCACGCCTGCTTCTAAACTCATGTCTGCCGGAAAACGGCTTCTGTCTAGATAGTGAATAGCATCAGGATTTGATTCACCAAAGGCATCAATCGCTTCAAGGGTAAAACTGTGTTTATCACCTTCAGCAAGCGTTGCCAATTGCGCCTCAAATGCTGGACTTAACGTACCGTCACCCACATTTAATCGAGCTGGTTTACCCGAAGCTTTAGTGCTGTCTGCGGTTGAACCATCAGAAAGCACAATGTTCATATGGCATAGTAAAGATCGCGTCACAGTCACTTCTTAACCCCTTCGGCGCTATCTGTTTCAGATTTACCGCTTAAAAATGCATCCCAAATGATCAACGCAGCACCAATACAAATCGCCGAATCAGCGATATTGAAAGCTGGGTAGTGGCTTTTACCCCAAAAAAAGTCGATAAAATCAACCACAAAACCGTGCATTAATCTGTCGACTAAATTACCGAGAGCACCACCAATCACTAAGGTGTAAGCCAGATTCAGTTTCAACAAAGAAGCAGATTGCTTACGCAACCACACTGTTAATAAAGTACTGAATCCAACCGCTACAATCGTAAATAACCAACGCTGCCAACCACCGGCGTCACTTAAAAAACTAAAGGCCGCCCCGTAGTTACGTACATAAGTGAAATTAAAGAAAGGCAATAAATTCACTGATTCATACAAATCAAAATTGGCTAAGACCCATTGTTTAGATAGCTGATCGGCGAAAAACACCAATACAGCTACCCAATACCAACGTAAGCCACTGTCTTTCCAAGTTAATGGCATACAGATCCTTTACGCAAACAGACGAACTTCGCCGTCACCTTCAATGTTTGTTACGCAGCGAGTACAGAGTGTTGGATGGGCCTCGATGGTGCCAACCTCTTCTCTGTGGTGCCAACAACGCTCACACTTCTCAGCAGTGCTTGAAGCAACCACTAATTTCAGTGACGCCAGCTCAGTTTCAACCGCTTCTGATGTCGCATCCGCTAAAGGCAAGACTTTGGCTTCAGAGGTCAATAACACAAATCTTAGCTCATCGCCGATATGGGTTAATTGTTCAGTCAACGCTGCATCAGCAAACAAGGTCACTTCCGCTTCTAATGAACCACCAATACGTTTATCACGGCGAGCTTGTTCAATCACTTTATTGACTTCGTTACGCACAGTCAGCAGTTGCTGCCAATAGTCGTCGCTCAAATCCGTCGCTAAGGTGACTGATTTCAAGCCTTGATACCATTCTTGAGTAAAGACATAGGCATCACGCTCGCCAGGCAATAGTTGCCACACTTCGTCGGCTGTGAAGCTTAGAATTGGCGCAATCCAACGCACCATGGCCTCAGAGATCAAATACAACGCAGATTGACAGCTGCGACGCGCATGACCTTCTTGCTTAGCCGTGTATTGGCGATCTTTGATGATGTCCAGATAGAAACTGCCTAACTCAACCGAGCAGAACTGCATCAGTTTTTGAGTCACAATATGGAAGTTATATTGTTCATAGGCTTCAATAATTTCCTGTTGCAGCGCAGCAGCGCGGCGCACAACCCAACGATCTAACGCGACCATATCTTCAACGGCCACTAAATCCTTTGCAGGCTCGAAACCGTTTAAGTTGGCTAATAGGAAACGGGCAGTGTTACGAATACGACGATAGGCATCGGCGCTACGATTTAAGATTTCGTCAGAAACCGTCATCTCACCGCTGTAATCTGTTGCCGCAACCCATAAACGCAGAATGTCGGCGCCTAATTTGTTGGTTACCGTTTGCGGCGCAATCACGTTACCGATAGATTTTGACATCTTGCGGCCTTTACCATCGACGGTAAAACCGTGAGTCAGCACTTGCTTATACGGAGCTTTGCCATTCATTGCGGTTGAAATCATCAAAGATGACATAAACCAGCCGCGATGTTGGTCGCTACCTTCAAGATACAAATCAACGCCGTGTCCGTGGAATTCAGGACGAGCCGCAACCACTGACGAGAAAGTTGAACCTGAGTCAAACCAAACGTCTAAGGTATCGGTTACTTTGCGGTATTGATCTGCTTCGTCACCCAACAATTCGGCTGCATCGAGATCCCACCAAGCTTGAATGCCTTGCTGTTCAATACGGCTGGCAACACGCTCCATTAGCGACACGCTATCTGGGTGCAACTCTTCAGTTTCACGATTCACAAACAGCGTGATAGGCACGCCCCAAGTACGTTGGCGTGAGATACACCAGTCAGGGCGGTTTTCAACCATTTTTTCGATACGACTTTGGCCCCAATCAGGGATCCACTGAGTCTGTTCGATTTCTTTCAATGCTTGCGTACGCAGGCCATGGTTATCCATAGAGATAAACCACTGCGGCGTCGCACGGAAGATGATCGGTGTTTTGTGGCGCCAGCAATGTGGATAGCTATGACGGTAAGCCACGTGATTCAGCAAGGCGCTCTTTTCTCTCAGTAAAGCAACCACGTTATCGTTGGCTTTAAAGACATGTTGGCCAGCAAAATACTCAGTATCTGGCTTGTATACACCGTTGTCGCCAACAGGGTTTGCCACTTCTAAACCGTACTTTTGACCAACCACAAAGTCGTCTTGACCGTGACCTGGGGCAGTATGAACGATACCAGTACCGGCATCAGTCGTGACGTGATCGCCTAAAATTGCCGGAACATCAAAATCTAAGAACGGGTGATTAAAGCGGACAAGCTCAAACGCTGCGCCTTTGACAGAGCCAAGCACGGTATGGCTTTCTACGTTATAGCGAGTCAGGCAAGACTCGACTAATACTTCAGCTAAAATAAGCGCTTGCGTAACACCGTCTTTTTCGAATTCAACTAAGCTGTAATCTAACTCAGGGCTTAAAGACAAGGCACGGTTCGCAGGCAGAGTCCATGGCGTGGTAGTCCAAATCACCATAGAAACAGGATGTGAGTAATCGCTTACCCCAAACTTAGCCGCAACGGCTTTACTATCGGCGGCCACAAATGCTACATCAATAGCAGGTGATGTTTTGTCTTCGTATTCCACTTCAGCTTCAGCTAAGGCAGAACCGCAATCAGTACACCAATGCACTGGCTTAACGCCTTTATGTAAGTGACCACTCTCAATCACTTTCGATAAAGAACGCACGATATTAGCTTCGGTTGAAAAATCCATTGTCAGGTATGGATTTTGCCAGTCGCCTAATACGCCTAAACGGATAAAATCTTCACGTTGACCATTAACTTGCTCGGCGGCGTATTTACGGCATTCTTCGCGGAATTCTGCCGCAGAGATTTTTTGACCTGGTTTACCCACTTTTTGCTCAACTTTCAGCTCGATAGGCAAACCGTGGCAATCCCAACCTGGCACATACGGTGCGTCAAAACCAGACATGGTTTTTGACTTAATAATAATGTCCTTGAGGATTTTATTAACTGAGTGACCAATATGAATACTGCCATTTGCATACGGTGGGCCGTCATGCAAAATGAAGGGAGTACGGCCAATTCGGCTATCACGGATCTGCTGATACAAACCGTCTTTTGTCCAGCGCTCTAACATCTCTGGCTCGCGATTTGCCAAATTACCACGCATCGGAAACTCTGTTTCCGGCAAATTCAAAGTAAATTTATAGTCGCTCATTGATCCTATACCGTTAATTAAACTGATAAATTTCAGCCTGCATCATTACCAAATAAAGCTCTGGCTTCATTTGCATCATTTAAAATCTGTTGCTTAAGCGCATCCAATGAGTCAAAAGGTTGCTCATCACGGAGTTTAGCCACCAACTCGACCTCAACATGTTTGCCGTAAATGTCACCTTCAAAATCAAAAAGATGCACCTCAAGCTGACACACTTGACCGTTCACTGTCGGGCGGAACCCAATATTGGCTACGCCCTCATAAATACCGCTGTTATCCCAATAACATTTGACCGCAAACACACCGCGTACAGGCACAACATTGCGCTTTAAAGCGATATTGGCTGTGGGGAAACCAATGGTGCGGCCAATTTTTTGCCCATGCGCGACACGACCACTCAAGGTAAAAGGATGACCTAGCAAGCGCCTTGCTTGCTCAAGATTACCCTTAGCCAATTGTTCACGCACGGCGGTTGAGCTCACTCTTTGCGAGCCCAGCATAAAACTTTGGGTGCTGACCACAGTAAAGCCATATTGAATACCTGCCTGCACAAGCATCTCAAAATTGCCTTTACGGCCCTGACCAAAACAAAAATCATCGCCGACCACTAGGTATTTAACACCGAGTTTGCGGACCAACAATTCTTCAATAAAATGCTCAGCAGGTTGATTGGCAAAAGTGCGATTAAAGTTAACACACACTAACCGTTCAACCCCAAGTTCATCGAGCAACATGACTTTATCACGTAATAAACTTAAACGAGCTGGCGCATTGTCGCCGCTAAATAATTCCTGCGGCTGAGGTTCAAACGTCATCAACGTAGATGGCAGCGATAACTGCTTCGCCTTCTGCACTAAGTTCGCAATCACTTGTGCATGACCACGATGGACGCCGTCAAAATTACCTATAGTCAATACACACCCGTGGTGGGATGACAAAATGTTATGTATACCGCGGATTAATTCCATAACTTTAGACAACTGCCAAGCGCAAATCGGCTGATTATATAACAGCTAGCGATGAGAATCAGCAATCAAACTCCCCGTTTAATTGACCAAGGACGAATTCCGAGCAAAAGCAGTCCCAACAAGTAACTGACTGCCCCTGCTAAAATCAAGCCTATCAAGGCTTTTGCACGCTCGAACAAATGCCAATCTAACCAAATTTGTTGCGAAGGTAAAAAGTAATACAAGACTACCACCATCAAGGCGGTAGAGACCACGGCTTTAGCAAAAAACACCATAGTCGGCCTAGAAACGCGATAAACGCCGGCTAAATGCAATCCTCGATAAAGTAAAGTGGCGTTGAGCAATGCTGACATTGAAGTCGCAATCGCTAATCCAACATATCCAAAAGGAATAGCAAACAATAAGTTAAAGCCCATGTTGGTGATCATGGCGATAATGCCATAACGCACAGGAGTTTTGGTATCTTGGCGGGAGTAATAACCTGGAGCGAGTACTTTAATCAGCATAAAACTGAGTAAACCGCTACCGTAAGCCATCAAACTATAAGAAGCCATTTCAACATCATGCATCGAAAAAGCGCCGCGCATAAATAACACCATCAGCATAGGTTTGGCGAGCACGATCAAACCCATCATGGCAGGAAGACCTAGCAGCAGAATCGCTTTAACCCCCCAATCCATCGTCAAGCCAAACCCCGCACCTTCAGCATTGACATGGTTTCGTGACAACGCAGGTAAAATCACAGTACCAATCGCGATCCCAAACAATCCTAGGGGAAACTCCAATAAACGGTCGGCATAGTAGAGCCAGCTTATTGAGCCCGTCATCAAAAAACTGGCGATAAAGGTATCAAATAACAGGTTAATCTGTGAAACCGATACGCCAAATAGCGCCGGGATCATCAAGGTTCTGATTTTCACTACTCCAGGGTGATGCCAACCCCACGAGGGTTTAACGAGCGCTTTTTCACGCAACAAAAAAGGAATTTGAAATAAGAACTGGATTAATCCGCCACAAAAAACGCCCCAAGCAAGGGTGATTTCGGGTTGAGTCGATGTTGGCGCATAAAATATGGCCGCGGTAATAATCGCCACATTGAGGAATACAGGGGTAAACGCCGAAACCGCAAATCGGCCTCGGGTGTTTAAAATCGATCCAGCCAGTGCGGTAAAGGTAATAAACCACAGGTAAGGGAAAGTAATCTTAAGCACAACGGTAGCGAGTTCAAATTTAGCGCCATCGGGCTCATTATTGAGCCAAGCAATAAACCAACCACCGCCAAATAAGGCTGATAACACGGGCGAAGCTACCACGCCCACAAGCGTCACAATCGTCACTAACAAACCTAATGTGCCTGCGACTTTACTCAACAGGTCACGGGTTTCTTCCGCGGTGTGTTTCTCTTGATACTCAGTTAAAACAGGCACAAAGGCTTGTGCAAAAGCCCCTTCTGCAAACAAACGACGTAAAAAGTTAGGAATTTTATTGGCGAAGAAAAACACATCGGCACTTGTCCCGGCCCCCATCAAGTTAGCAACGACGACGTCCCGAACAAGACCTAACACACGGGATATCAATGTCATAGCACTAACAATCAGACCAGATTTTAATAATTTTCTACTCAAACGTCCCCCAGACCCATATCGAATTGATTAGGTGATACATCTCAAAAAATCGATTCAGGCTCTGTCACACTGCGGTAATAGCTGCTAGAATTGCGCCACATATTACACGAGTTGGGTCGAAGATAGCCAAGGCAGGTTGGATTAATTTATCTTTATGATGAATATTCAATCATAGTCATTGACAAAGTGACTAAATGCAGGCATATTCCTCGGCCTTTAAAAGTATCAAATCCAGTTTTTAGGAGTTGCACCTTGGCTAATAGCAAGTCTGCAAAGAAGCGCGCGCTTCAATCTGAAAAGCGTCGTCAGCATAACGCCAGCCGTCGCTCAATGTTACGTACATACGTTAAAAAAGTAATCGCTGCAATTAAAGCAGGCGATCACAAAACAGCAGCAGAAGCTTTTGCTGTTGCACAACCAATCGTTGACCGTATGGCGACTAAAGGTCTTATTCACAAGAATAAAGCCGCTCGTCAAAAGGCACGTTTGAACGCTAAGATCAAAGCAATCGCTGCTTAATCTATAAAATAGCAAATGAAAAAAACCGGCAATTGCCGGTTTTTTTATATCTGAAAAACACTATTAATGACAATAAATGTTGTTCAATAAGTGGATCATCTCCCGAACTTCATCACTCTTGAGTGAATAAAATACCGTTTGCGCTTCTTTGCGTGTGGTTACTAAATTATCTTTGCGTAACCAAGCAAGGTGTTGTGACAGTGCCGATTGACTTAAGCCTAATTTTTTATTCATTTCGCCAACGCACATTTCTCCTTCATTCAATAAATAACAAAGAATAAATAAACGGCGTTCGTTCGCAAGTGCCTTTAATAGCACTACGGCATGATCGGCTCGCTCCTGCATTAATTCAATATTCATTACGCACTTTCTCTCCTAAAACTAACCCCTGCGCTAATATAGCGTCGCCTTACGGATATAGTCGGGACATAAAGCACACTTTTTGCTAGATTGTTTTTAAAAATGGGACATGCTTAATAAAAATAAAGGAAATCTAATGAAGCCCTATCGAACTACACTTCTCTCGAGTCTTTTAATCGGGAGTTTAAGTGCGTGCCAAACCCAAGTAGAAACAGCCCCGACAAGTGAAGTCATTAAATTACAACAGACAGCATTAGCTTCACAATTAGGTTATGACATAGTCGAATCTCTCACGGTTGAAGTAGGTCCAAGACTAGCTGGAAGCCCAAAAGATATCATCGCCGTTAACTGGGCGATGAATAAACTGACCAGCCTTGGATTTGACCGCGTTTATAAAGAACCAGTACAAGTACCCATTTGGGAACGCGGTGAAGCCAAAGCCAAAATAACCTTCCCTGTCGAGCAGCCGCTGGTCATTACTGCGCTTGGTGGCAGCGTTGCGACACCAGCAGGTAGTTTACAGGCTAAAATCGCACGTTTTGATAGCCTAGAGGCACTACAACAAGCCAAGCCTGAAAACGTAAAAGGTAAGATTGCGTTTATTGACCAAAAAACCGAGCGCCACATTACTGGTGAAGGCTATGGCAAAAGCGTTGGCGGCCGCTCAAAAGGTGCCGTCGCAGCAGCGCAAAAAGGCGCAGTTGCTATCGTGATCCGCTCTATTGGCACAGATCATGACCGCATGGCCCATACAGGTGTTATGCGCTACCAAGATGACGTGCCTAAGATCCCTGCGGCAGCCATGTCAAACCCTGATGCCGATTTGGTCGATGCATTACTAAAACGCAATCCTGATGCTTTACTTGAGTTGCAGATGTCACCAAAAAACGCAGGCTTTAATACGTCTTACAATGTCATTGCCGAAGTAACTGGCAGCAGTAAGCCCAATGAAATCGTGCTCATTGGCGCTCATTTAGATTCTTGGGATGAAGGTACGGGGGCGATTGATGATGGGGCGGGTGTCGCGATAGTGACAGCTGCAGCTAAGCACATTCAAGATCTTCCAGTAAAACCCGCTCGTACTGTCAGAGTGGTGCTATATGCCGCTGAAGAAATAGGGCTTGTGGGCGGTAAAGCCTATGCTGAAGCTCATAAATCGGAATTATCACTGCACTACATAGCTGCGGAATCCGATTTTGGAGCAGGCCGAATTTATCAAATCGATACTAAGGTCAATGAGAGCGCATTTGCAGAGGTACAGCATGCACTTAGCCCTATGTCATTCAATGGTGTCGCACTCGGCAACAACCAAGCTTCTGGCGGGCCTGACGTGTCTATGCTGCCGGCTCTAGGCGTACCAGTTGCATCATTAAGGCAAGATGGTCACGATTACTTCGATTACCATCACACACCGAATGATACCTTAGATAAGATTGACCCCGCCGCATTGGCTCAAAACGTCGCAGCCTACGCACAATTTGCTTATATCATGGCAAATGCAAACACGGCATTAACACCTTTGGCCACTCAGTCTGAAAAATAGATAATCGATAAAATAATTGAGAGAACAGCATAAGCTGTTCTCTCTCAATTAACATCTTATCGATATTTCGCTATTGCTCTGCACGTAAAAATGTTGGATTTGTCGGTGAACTTTGCTCTTCACTATAGTAATAACCCGCGAGATTAAATGCTTTTAACTCAGCTAACGTATTCACTTTATTGGTGATGATATATCTCGCCATCATGCCCCTAGCACGCTTAGCAAAAAAACTGATCACTTTATATTGACCATTTTTACAATCTTTAAATACGGGTGAAATTAATTGCCCTTGCAGTTTTTTAGGCTTTATCGCTTTGAAATACTCATTAGAAGCAAGATTGACAATAATATCGCTACCACTTTCTGCAAGCGCTTCATTTACCGCTTGCGTTAAGGTATCACCCCAAAATTCATATAAATTTTTACCTTTTGGATTCGAAAGCGCCGTTCCCATTTCTAAACGGTAAGGCATGATTAAATCCAGCGGCCTTAGCAAACCATAAAGACCCGATAGAATACGCAGCTGCGACTGAGTCTGGGCGATTTCATCCTCAGATAAGGTGTCAGCATCAAAACCTGTGTACACATCCCCTCTAAAGGCAAAAATGGCCTGTTTAGCATTATCTAAACTAAAGTCTGGCTGCCACTCTCCGAAACGCGCCGCATTTAAACCCGCAATTTTATCGCTCACCTTCATCAAAGTCGCGATATCTGAAGGAGTTAATTGCCGACAAACTTGGATCAACTCCTGACTATGAGTTAAGAAATCAGGCTGTGAATACACCTGAATCAGTGGCGGCTGTTCAAAATCTAAGGTCTTCGCCGGCGAAACCAATATCAACATCAAAAACTCCCAACAGAAACAAAAAGACATATCTATGATACTGAACGAACATAAAAAAACCACGCTTTAACGGCGTGGTCTTTTCGATTACGACAATCAGAAATCTCTGTCGTCGACTATCTGGGTTACCTAAGGCTTTTTAACCGATGTAAGGCTGGCATCTTGCCAAATATCATCATCGAGTTGATCCATTAATTCAGGGAACTTACTGCGATCAAACTCAGGAGACTTACCCGCTTTAACCTGCTCGCGATAATCATTGATGACGCGAATGGCCAAACCTGACAACAGTAAGAGCGCAATAATGTTCACCGTCGCCATCAATCCCATAGAAACGTCGGCTAAGTTCCACACTAGACTTATCTTCGCCACGGCACCAAACATTACCATGCCCAATACACACAAACGGAACAAAGGCAGTAATTTAGTACTGTTACCCATTAAAAACATCACGTTTGTTTCAGCGTAAGAGTAATTGGCTATGATGGAGGTAAAGCAGAATAAGAAAATCGCCACTGCAATAAACGCACCGCCCCAGTCTCCGACATGAGATGACATGGCATTGATAGTTAAACGAATACCATCGTCACTCGAACCCACATCCCCTGATAGCAGGATAATTGCAGCCGTTGCAGTACAAATAACGATAGTATCCGCAAATACCCCCATCATCTGGACAAAACCTTGGGATGCAGGATGGTTCGGATTAGGCGATGCACTGGCCGCGACATTCGCCGCACTGCCCATACCCGCTTCATTTGAGAAGAGTCCGCGTGCAATACCCGCTTGCATAGCCTGTGCGACGGTATAAGCCACGCCGCCAGCAGCCGCCTCTTGCCAACCAAAAGCACTCTTCACAATTAAGCTAATAATTGCAGGCAGTTGATCTAGGTTGAAAATAACGATAATGAAGGCAACGAGAATGTAGGCTAATGCCATGATAGGGACGATAAATTCAGAGACTCGTGCGACTTTACGCAAACCACCGACAATCACAAATCCACTGGCAATCACCAGTCCAATCCCGACATAAGTAGGATTAAACCCAAATACTCGCTCCATGGCTCCGGTAATCGTATTCGCTTGTACCGCGTTGAATACCAGACCAAAGGCAATGATCAGAAAGACGGCAAACAAAATACCCATCCAGCGCTGACCCAAGCCTTTTTCCATGTAGTAAGAAGGACCGCCACGGAACTGACCGTTATGATCTCGCACTTTGTATACCTGCGCTAAGGTTGATTCAACCATAGCGGTAGCCATACCTAAGATAGCGATAAGCCACATCCAAAATACCGCACCAGGACCTGCAGCACCAATAGCGACTGCAACACCGGCCATATTACCGGCACCGACACGGGCCGCCATACTGGTACAAAAGACTTGAAATGATGAAAGACCGCTATCGCAACCTTGGCGACTCATGGTCATGACTTTGATGGAATGTTTAAAGTGGGTTAACTGGATAAAGGCAAGTCTTATGGTGAAATAAAGACCAGCTCCTACCAGTCCATATACTAACAACTTACCCCAAAGTAGCGCATTCAAAAAATTAACTATGGTTTCTAACATATTATTTTACTTCTTCCCGTAGCAAATGCTCCTCTAATTGAATGGCAATTAGAGGTACAACATCTGTGGTGAATGAATCCTTCCAAGTTAAAGGTAAGAATTTCGGTAGATTTATTTTTTCAAATTATCCTTCCGTGAATTTACAACATCACGGCTACCGAATTCAACGCAGCAAAATAGCACAGTATTCGAAATTGCTCATGTGATCAAGCTCGCGTTTGAACAGTTAAACGCCATCAACATCACGCCTCACAACATAAGCTAAGTCACTGTTAAAACTGTATTAACAAAATCACGAAGTTACTCCGTTATTTTTAACAGTAAAAACAACTTTTAAAATTTGGATGTAGGGCACATTTTTGTAATAAAACTACAAATATAGTATCCACATAGAAACTTCAATCATCTCTTGTTTGTTTTAGTGAGGCTTTATATGACACAAATACATGAAATCAATGCTCTGAAAAAATATGTCAGAGCGACTAACTTTCTTGCGACCTCGCAGATTTATCTCAAACAAAACGTCTTACATAAACGTCCACTTGCCCATACTGATATCAAACCACGTTTACTTGGCCACTGGGGTACCTGCCCCGGCATTAACTTTGTTTATGCCAACATTAACCGATTGATAGTGAAACATAATCGCTCGTTCATCTATTTAGTTGGTCCTGGTCATGGTTTCCCAGCAGTACAAGCTAACTTATTCATGGAAGGTTCATTAAGTCATTTCTATCCAGAAACGATCCCCTACAATGAAACCGGTATCGAAGATATTTGTAAGAAGTTTTCCGCCGCTTATGGCTATCCTTCACATGCAAACCCAGAAGCTCCAGGACAAATTCTTGAAGGTGGCGAACTCGGCTACTCACTTTCAGTAGGCTGGGGCGCTGTTCTCGATAATCCAGATCTGATCGCCACCGTCTTAATTGGTGACGGTGAAGCAGAAACTGGGCCATTAGCCGCATCTTGGTACGCAAACCGTCTAGTCTCTCCTGCGACAAGTGGTGCAGTATTACCGATTGTGCATATCAATGGCTATAAAATTTCAGGCCCTACCCGTATGGGACGCATGAGCCATGAAGAACTGGATCTTGAATTCCGTGGTCTTGGCTACTTCCCTATTATCGTTGATAACGAATTAGAAGAAGATATCTATGTGCAAATGACAAATGCCATGGATACCGCTTATGCCATGATCAATGATATCCAACGTCGTGCCCGTAGCGGCGAAGATGTGGTTAAGCCTAAATGGCCAGTGATTTTAATGCGCACCGCCAAAGGTTGGACGGGTGTCAGTGAGTATAAAGGTAAGAAATTAGAAGGTAACTGCGAATCACACCAAGTGATCGTCAATAAATGTGCCACAGATAAAGGTCATCTGGATGCACTTGACAATTGGCTTGCCAGTTACAACTTCCAAGAACTTTACCAAATGAATGATAAAGGCGAGCTGATTTTTGATGCCGACATTTGCTCATTAATTCCACCTAAGCAACTTGCCTGTGGTCGTCAACATCTCACCTATGGTGGTGAAGTGGTTAGAGCGTTAACGAACCCTGATCTCGAGAAACTCAGCTACGGCCCAGAAGTACCACGTGGTCACCGTGGTTATTCAATGCTGAAAATGGGTGAATGGATGCGTGATGCATTCAAGTTAAACCGCGATCAACGCAATCTACGTATTTTCAGCCCTGACGAAACCTATTCAAATCAGTTACAAGCTGTATTTGAAGAAACCGATCGTGCATGGCAATGGCCAATTGAGAGCTGGGATGAAGACATGTCCCGCGAAGGACGAGTGATTGAGCTCCTTTCTGAAAACTTGCTCTTTGGTATGTTGCACGGCTACACAGTCACAGGCCGCCACGGTATGTTCCCAACCTATGAGTCATTCTCACAAGTGATCTCATCGATGGCCGACCAATACTGTAAATACGTCTATGCAAGCCAAGGTGTGCATTTCCGTAAGCCGCTGCCTGCATGTAACGTCGTATTATCTTCGCTGCTTGAACGCCAAGACCATAATGGCTACTCGCATCAAAACCCGTCTTTCCTTGGGGCGATGCTAGAGAAGCATCCAAAAATTATCTCTGCTTATTTACCAGCAGATGCTAACAGCACCTTGGTTTATACAGAAAGAGCTTACGCTGACCGCGACAAACTCAATATTCTTGTTGCAGGTAAGAAAGAGCTACCACAATGGCTGAGCTTGGAAGAAGCGCGTAAACAAGCAAAAGATGGCGTAATGGTGTGGGATTTCGCCTCTGATGAGAATCCAGATATTGTCCTAGCAGGTTGTGGTGATTACGTCACTCAAGAATGTATGGCTTCATTAGTATTGATCAGAGAACTCCTTCCAAGAGTCAAAATTCGCTTCGTTAGCGTCACCGAATTAAGCAGTGATGGCTTAGGAAGCCGCAAATTTAAAGAAAAACCATGGTTAATGGACGAAATATTTACCCAAGATAAAGGCGTGGTATTCAACTACCATGGTTACCCAAATACGATTAAAAAGTTAATATTTGATTACAAAGGCAGCCGTCGCTTCAGAATTAAAGGCTATGAAGAAGAAGGTTCAACAACCACTCCATTCGATATGGGCGTTCGTAACGGCACATCACGTTATCACCTAGTGATTGATATGGCTTACAAACTGTTCCAACAGGGCGTTATTGATGAAACTATGCACGTTTCAATCACCACAGACATGCTACAAAGATTAGTTGATCACCGCAACTATATTAAAGCCAATGGTGTCGACCCAGTAGAAATTGAGAATTGGGTATGGACACGTTAAAGTTTACGAAAAAATAACAAAATAATTCATTTTAAAGGCATTCCTCGGAGTGCCTTTTTTATGTTTAAAAAACAACTTACAGCACGAGTGACTATAAAAAGGAAACTCTTAACACTGGTAAAACTTAACAAACCAAGTGATAATTAACCGCTGGCTACAATACCAAAGGATCCCCACATTAAGTGCTAGCAATGTTTTGCACACATAAAGCAAGACATATTGGTGGAGAATCATAAATAATGGAATTGGAGAACATGATGAATCATAAATTAAAATTTGTACTGCTTGCCTCGCTATTACCTTTCACTGTATCAGCGGCTCAAGAACTCACTCCTTGGTATGTTGGCGCAGGTTTAGGCGTTAACAACTATGAACATATCGCGACCCAGAATGGTCAAGATGACCCATATGCATGGGATGTATTCGCAGGCTATATGTTCAATGATTACTTCGGCGCTGAAATCGGCTTCCGCGATTTGGGTAATGCTGATTGGACTGCAGCAGGTATCAGCAATGATGCTGGCGTGAAAGGTGGAACTTTAGGTTTAGTGGGTATTTGGCCTTTGGCAAACCGTTGGAGCTTATCAGCTGAAGCGGGTGCTATGTATTATTCACTTGAGAATAGCCAAAATAATGGCATTAAATCAAGCAAATACAGTACAAACGACTTTGCTCCATACATTGGCGCAGGTGTAGGTTACAACTTTACAGATAACCTGAAGTTACAAGCTAAATATCGTCGTTATGAAAACCTGAATGACGATTACAACATCGTTGAAGCTGATAGCAACTACTGGGGCTTAGAATTAAGCTACCGCTTTGGTTCTCCAGCAGTAGCAGCACCTGTTGCAGCAGCGGTTATCGCAGCAGCACCTGTTGACTCAGACAACGATGGCGTCTATGACGACAAAGACCAATGTCCAGCCACACCAGCAACACATAAAGTTGATTCTGTTGGCTGTACAATTTACGAAAACGTAAAAAATAAAGAAGACGTGGGTTCAATCCAGTTTGCTAACGATTCTGCTGTAGTTAAAAAAGTTTTCTACAAAGATATCGAAAGACTCGCTAACTACCTGAACAAAAACCCAGAGTTCACTGTTGAAATCGCTGGCCACGCCTCAAACGTAGGTAAACCAGATTACAACATGGTACTGTCTGACAAACGTGCTGACGCCGTTGCCAAAATTCTTGTTGAGAAATATGGTATCAGCCAAAGCCGCGTAACTTCTAACGGTTACGGTGTGACTCAGCCACTGGTTGCTGGTGACTCGAAAGAAGCCCATGCTGCTAACCGTCGCATCGAAGCCGTTGTGACAACTACAGCTAAACAACCTGTTCTTAAGTAATATTACTTATTGACGTAAAAAAAGTCGCTGCTTGCAGCGACTTTTTGTTTTTATGGGGTATACACTAGGAAAAGCGATGCCCTCTACCACAGCCAAGATGAGAGCCTGTATCTCAAGCCAAACCTAAATAGACATAAAATTGTCATTTTTGTAATTTTTTTACATTCAAGGTTGGAAAAGTTGGCAAAATCGCTTCTAATAGTCATCAGTGAATTCCGAGTTAAGACTGCTACCTGAGAAGGATGTTTTTCATGGCCAATACATTAGAGCAACTCAAGTTATATACCACTATCGTCGCTGACACTGGCGACATCGAAGCGATTAAACGCTACCAACCTGAAGATGCGACAACCAATCCATCACTCATCTTGAAAGCGGCTCAAATTCCTGAATACGAATCCCTCATAGATAATGCTATCGATTGGGCAAAATCACAAAGTGCCGATCTCGCGCAGCAACTTGATGATGCCAGCGATAAGCTCGCCGTTAATATCGGTGTGGAAATACTGAAACTCGTTCCAGGGCGTATCTCAACTGAAGTTGATGCCCGTTTATCATTCGATAAAGAACAATCAATTGCGAAAGCCCATAAGCTGGTTCGCCTCTACAAAGAAGCGGGCGTTGATAAATCACGTATTCTGATCAAACTTGCTTCAACATGGGAAGGCATTTGTGCCGCTAAAGAGCTAGAGAAAGAAGGCATCAACTGCAACTTAACTCTGCTATTTAGCTTTGCCCAAGCACGTGCTTGCGCCGAGGCTGGTGCTTATCTAATTTCGCCTTTTGTAGGCCGTATCCTTGATTGGTACAAAAAAGATACAGGTAAAGACTACGATGCCGTAAATGACCCAGGAGTCATTTCTGTTACCGAAATCTATAATTATTACAAACAGCATGGTTTTAATACTGTCGTTATGGGCGCAAGTTTCCGTAATATCGGTGAAATCATCGAACTAGCAGGCTGCGATCGTCTCACGATTGGTCCTTCTCTGTTAGAAGAACTGGCTAATTCGCAAGTCGACATTACTCCTAAACTGGTTCCGGCAAGCAGCACTGTCGCAGCCGAAGCTCCATTAACAGAAGCGCAATTCCGTTGGGACTTTAACCAAGATCCTATGGCAGTTGATAAGCTTGCAGAAGGCATTCGAAACTTTGCTATCGACCAGGGCAAACTCGAAGTGATGCTCACGGCTAAGCTAGCAAACTAAGCACTCTGGAGACGGCGAGATGACACACTTGACCCAAAGCTCAACATGGCAAGCTTTATCAGCACACAGTAAAAATGTACCGCATATGCGGGAATTGTTTGCCACTGACGCGGCACGTTTCAATAAAATGTCGCTAACTGCCTGTGGTTTATTACTGGATTACTCTAAAAACAGAGCAACGACGGAAACGCTTGATCTGTTATTTGCGTTGGCAAGCAATAGTCAACTTGAAGCAAAAATCAAAGCAATGTTTGCGGGTGAGATCATTAACACCACTGAGAAGCGCGCCGTTTTGCACACTGCGCTACGTAGCACTGCGGAACAATCGATTATTGCCGAGGGTCAAGACATAGTTCCTGAAGTTCAACAAACCCTGAATAAAATGCAAGGGTTTGTAAGTTCAGTGACATCGGGTCAATGGAAAGGTTACACAGGTAAAGCGATAACCGATATTGTCAGTATCGGTATCGGTGGATCTTTCCTTGGTCCAAAGATCGTCTCTCAGGCGCTACGCCCATATTGGAACCCAGAGTTAACGTGCCACTTTGTAGCAAACGTCGACGGTACTTCTATCAGTGAGAAGCTGAAGTTACTGGATCCTGAAACGACCTTGTTCATCATGTCGTCCAAATCTTTCGGGACACAGGAAACCTTAACCAATACCCTCACTGCCAGAGAATGGTTCTTAGCAAAAGGCGGTTTGCAGTCAGATGTGGCAAAACACTTTGTCGCAGTAACCTCAAACGTTGCTAAAGCGACGGATTTTGGGATTGATGCAGACAATATTTTCCCTATGTGGGATTGGGTTGGCGGTCGTTACTCACTCTGGTCAGCTATTGGTTTACCGATAGCACTCTTGATTGGCATGGATAATTTCAGAGCCTTGCTCTCAGGTGCCCACCAAATGGATGAGCACTTCGCCAATGCACCACTGACAGAAAACATGCCAGTGATCATGGGCTTATTATCCCTATGGTACGGTAATTTCTTCAATGCTCAGTCCCATGTTGTACTGACATATGATCATTATCTACGTGGTCTACCGGCTTACTTCCAACAGCTCGACATGGAAAGTAATGGTAAGTCTGTCACCTTAAACGGGACAGATGTTGACTACAGTACTGGTCCAGTAATTTGGGGTGGCGAAGGCACTAATGGCCAACATGCCTATCACCAGCTGTTGCACCAAGGTACTGCGCTGATCCCTGCCGATTTTATTATGCCACTGCAAAGTCATAATCCTATCGGAGAGCACCATGATCAGCTAGCATCAAACTGCTTTGGCCAGACTCAAGCCTTAATGCAAGGTCGCACTTTTGATGAAGCCTTAGCCGAACTCGCTAATAGCGCATTATCTGCGACTGAAAAGCAGCTGATCGCAAAACATAAAGTGATGCCAGGTAACAAGCCGAGCAACACCTTACTCATGGATAAGCTCACGCCGAGCACCTTAGGTGCTTTAATTGCCCTGTATGAGCACAGAACCTTTGTTCAAGGTGCAATTTGGGACATCAACTCCTTTGACCAATGGGGTGTAGAGCTCGGTAAGGATCTGGGGAACGATGTGTTAGCACGCATCGGTGCGACGCAAAATTGTGATGCCTTAGATGCCTCAAGTAACGCATTGATTAACCTTTATCGACAAGGCAAAATCTAATCGAACAAAAAGCCAGCAATCGCTGGCTTTTTTATTTTATCCTATTATTTCTATTCAACTTTTCAATTCCTCGCCGCTCTCAACCCACACTGAAGATCAACGACATATCACTCAAAGTTCATTTCAACTTAACACAATTGAAACATAATTCTTGCACCCTGTTTTAAAAATATGTTATTTAATCGCTGACAAAACATACAACAACAGGAGGTTACCATGGATCGTTTAGATTATGGTTGTGCGCTAGATGAAGTCGTTGAAAGACCCGATCGTTCGCGAGGCTCCAATAAAAAGCGTAAATGGCGTGAGATCGAAGCATTAAAAGATAAGCATCGTTTGCTCAAAGAACTCCAAGAAATCGATAATAACTTTAACTACGACATTGATGCCATCCAGTTGTAATCACATGTTGAGATGAGCTAAACCATTAGCCTCAAACATGAACAAGAAAAGCGCCATTCGGCGCTTTTTTATTTGTACTATCGGATCTGGTGGGAAATAAGAGGGAATAACGATTCGCGAGTAACAGAAGCTAACGCAAAAAAAACATCGCTCTGTAGTATTGAATCCTAGGTTCAAGCCCACAAGGTGGGCCCTATGAGTGAATCAATGCTAGTCAGCTGTTGTTAGATAAGCCCGCAAATCCTCAAATTCTTTCTGCTCGCGATCTAAGAACAAAGGATCATCAATCAAGGATTTCTGACACTCAGACTCAATCAGTTGCCAATCTTGTTCAGTCAAGGTTTTGGCCAATAACGGGAATATTTCCCGCTCCTCCATTTGCATATGCCGCTCTTGTAATGCGACATAATCTGCAAAATCAACAATCAGTTTCTCACGGGCAACCACAATATCACTGAGGATCAAATTCAACGTCGTCATCAAAGCCGCCGAGGCTTGGATCACTAACTCGTGTTCAGCACTCAATTTATCGATATTGTCATTGGCTTTATGCGCTAGATAGTAGGCATAAATAATATCTTCAACCGGATGATGGCAACGCTCAGCATATCCTTGCATATATTCAACGATATCCCGCACCACGATGAAATTGATTGACTCACCTTCGGACAGTTTCATCTGCTTGTTTTTTAAAACATTTAGCAATACCGCCATATGTTTATGATCATGCATGAGTCTCTTAAGCATAATGCCTCCTGGATATAGTTCTGACTATTGATACTAGTCAAGTCGTGGACTAACACCAATATAACAGGCTAAATCCTGTTCACTTTATGACGTTGATCAAGTAAATCACATACCAAACTGTAAACAGACCGCACGCACTCATACGTCTATCCCAATCTCAGGGGCATTTAGTGGTTTTCTCACCACATTAGGATTGCTCAGTACGCTTTTATTGCTAAAACCACAACAAACTTACTTAGCAAGCTGATGTAGCTGCTGTTGTAACTTTTTAAATTCGAGCTGTGGTTCGCTTAGCAACGCTTTATCTACCGTCTCAAAGGCGAGTTGCGGATAATCCTTAAGCAATTGTTGCTCAAGCATTAATGCTTGCTCAGTCTCCTTCGCTTCGATGAGAGCGCTTAACAGATGCAAAGACTCTCCAAGTGGCACTTTATCGGTGCCTGAAGATTCAGCATTGCTCGGAGCATTCATAGACCTTGCAGCGATAGCAGGGCTGCTTGCATCATGTTGTCGCTCAGCACCCGCTGCAGCCTTCGCTTGCTGCATTTGAGTCTGTATTTCATGCTTAGCCACAGCTTCTGCTTGCATATTTGAAGATTGCAGCGCTTGCGTATCGGCCATCCTTGTCATGGCTTGAGGTACAGGAGCGCTCATCACCATTGGACTTGGAGCCATAACATCTTCAGTTTGCGGCCGATTAAGGACCAATAAACCCACAACAAGCACCAAAGATGCCGCACTCGATAATGCCCAAGGATGGCGGCGCCAGACGGAAGTTGGAGACTCAACAGCGGTTATTTTGCTTTGATGCATTTCAGCTAAGTGAGTTTGCGCCAGGTGCAAGATATCTTGGTCGAGTTGCTGCGGTGGAACTTCTAAGGCCTGTTGACGATACCAAGCCAACACTTCTTGTTGTAATGCGCGCTCATCAGCACTTGAAGAAAAATTACTCATGACCCGCCTCCTGCCATTTCGCGCTGACGCAATCCTTTAGACTTTGGTAAGCGTAGCGAATACGGCTCTTAGTCGCTTCTAAAGTTACGCCCGCAATGTCGCTAATAATGGCAGCCGTAAAACCCATTTCAATGTTCAGGATAAATGCCTCTTTCTGGACTTGGGGCAACAGTGCGATACAGGTCTTTAGCAATAAACTCTTTTGCGCTTCTTGCCATTGCACGTCAGGTTTATCTTGCTCACTCGCCACAAAAGTATCGGGTCCAGTTTCGTCCTCATCGGTGGCGATTAAATCGACGGGTTTTACCGCCCGAACATGATCAATCAATAAGTTATGGGCGATACGATATAGCCAAGTAGTAAACTTAGCACTGGCCTCGTAATTAGCTGCTGCACGGATCACCCGGCCCCAGGTTTCTTGATATAAATCCTCAGCTAACTGCTTATCGCCTAACTGGCGCACAAAGTAGCGATAAAGTGCGCCTTTGTGCTTCAGGTATAGCTGCTCAAATGCTTTTGGATCGCCCTTGGCATAGCACAACATCAATTGCTCATCTGAGTGCTCATGGGTAGGTAATTGCGGTATTGCTAATGCCACGGAAAATTCCTCGTCATTTGGGTTAACCCCCTGTATTCACTTTTACTATTGTAATCTCTCATTACGCGGATTGCTCTTATCTCTCATTGGCTCACCATAGCGTTTATCCTGTGGAGGAAAAGATTTATCCGAGCCATCGAATGTTTTCTTAATTGGCAGCTGATTAGATTGCTCTATGGCTGCTGCTGTTTCCATTAACTGCACAAACTCATGGCGATAACCAAAGGGATCATCCCCTAATGCCGAACGTGCTAACTGGCTTAACTGAGCATAATCAAATTGATGCAGATAATGACTACCATTCAGTAATTGTCCTAACCCTGCAACCGCGGCGGCAAATCTAAAATCATCACTCGCTTGCTCTAACTGTTTAACGCTTTGATCTAACCTAATGGGATAACTCAGTAACTGGCTCTGCGTTTGCTCCGGCAACTTGTATCTTAGTTTAAGAAAAGCGATTTCTTCGCGGCTGTATTTCTCTTGCCCCGTTTGAGCATCAACGCCATATCTAAGTTTATCATTCATCCGATTCCCTGCTTCAACGTACCTTAATTCATACAAGGCAGTTACTGTATGACCCGCGCCAATTTCGCCCGCATCCACCTTATCGTTATTAAAATCCTCCCGTGCTAAGGCGCGATTCTCGTAACCAATCAAACGGTATTCCGAGACTAAGGCCGGATTAAACTCCACCTGCACTTTCACATCTTTGGCGATAGTAAATAAGGTCGAACTCAACTCGTCCACCAGCACTTTTCGCGCTTCATTCAGCGTATCAATATAGGCATAGTTGCCATTGCCCTTGTCCGCCAATTGCTCCATCAGTTGATCGTTGTAATTGCCCAAACCAAACCCTAAGGTCGTTAGGCCAATACCATGATCTTTTTCCTTTTCAATCAAGGCAATTAAATCATCAAAATCTGTCACGCCAACATTAAAATCACCATCGGTCGCGAGGATGACTCGATTTATGCCATTAGGGATAAAATGCTTTTTGGCCAATTGATAGGCTTGCGTGATCCCTTGCCCACCATTGGTTGAACCACCGGCACTTAATTGCTCTAGCGCATAGATCAAGGTTTGAGTGTCGTTCCCCGACGCGCCATCGAGCACTACACCAGCCGCCCCAGCATAAACCACAATAGAGACTTTATCATGCGCGCTTAATTGCGCTGTTAGCAGCTTTAACGCCGTTTGCAATAAAGGCAATTTATCCACTGACGCCATAGAGCCTGACACGTCGAGCAAAAAGACTAAGTTGCTGGCGCCTAACTGAGATTTAGGTAAGTCATAACCTTTAAGGCCAATCCGCAGCAGCATCATGTCATCGTTGTAAGGTGAGGGTGCAAGCTCTGTCGTCACGCTAAACGGCGCCGCATTTTTAGCGGGTAAGGGATAATCGTAGGCAAAATAATTGAGCATTTCCTCAACTCTGACAGTGCCTTTCTCGGGTAATCGCCCTTCCCTCAGCATCCGCCTTAAAGTGGCATAACTGCCAGTATCGACATCGATGGAAAACGTCGATACCGGGATCTCCCCTGCCACCATGATGCCATTTTGCACTTGCTGCTCGAATTTATTTTGCGCTAACGGAATCGCGGCATAGTCACGCGGCATTGGCGCTATGCTCATTCCCATCACTGCCCCATTGCTAGACATTTGCATCGGCGCCGCAACCCTCGCCATTTCAACCTTAGCGGCATCACGCATTTCAGCTTGGCGCTGCGACGCTTCTTGATTACGTTGCTCGGCTTGCTGCTCCGCTTGTCGATGTTCAACTTCGACGCCTTTACCGCCACAGGCCGTTAAACTCACTGCGACCAGTAATAGAGCAGCCGTATTGGTCGCCGATGGAATACCGTTTCCCCATTGCAGGTAGAGAGTTGGATCGGGAACTGAAACGGTTTTTGGGGAATATTGTGTTTTCATGTTGAATGCCTTTGATGTTGACCTAAAGCTGTAAACGGCCCGCATTACCAAAAGGGTTAAAACATCTCGATATTTTGCAAAACATGCTTAAATGAGAATTAAACCGCCTCAAGCACACTATTTATACAAAACAAAGTATTTTCAATCGCTTTTGCCGGCAAGATCACACTGCACATTCAATCTGGCCACTAAAATAGAAGCTTGTTGCTAGCCTAGCTATGGGACCCTCTCGTGTCACACTCAGCTCATTTGTTTTCCCTAAGGATCGCCCACGCACTCACAGAAGCTTGCGTGAAGGATAAGTATTCGTTTAAACGTTTTGGGCAAGATCTTCTTGCCGGTCTCACTGTGGGTATTATTGCAATTCCATTAGCGATGGCATTAGCCATAGCCAGTGGTGTTGCGCCTCAATACGGCTTGTATACTGCTATTGTCGGTGGCTTTATTATCGCCATGTCTGGCGGCTCACGTTACAGCGTGTCCGGCCCGACAGCGGCATTTGTGGTATTGCTCTACCCCATAGCCCAACAGTTTGGTTTAGCAGGATTATTAATCGCGACTGTGATGTCGGGAATGATACTCGTCGGCATGGCGACGCTGCGCCTAGGTCGGTTGATTCTGTATATTCCCGAATCCGTCACCTTAGGTTTTACCGCGGGGATTGGCGTAGTGATTGCCACCTTGCAGCTAAAGGACTTTTTCGGGCTCGAGATTGCCCATATGCCGGAGCAATATCTGGCCAAGCTAATGGCATTAGCCCAAGCGCTACCTTCGGTCCATTTACCTAGCTTACTGGTTGCAAGCGCCACCCTAGCGACCATGCTACTTTGGCCTAAACTCAAAACACCTGTGCCAGTGCACCTTCCGGCAATTATACTCGGCACTATCCTCGCCTTGGTGCTCAATGCCATGGGCGCAGACATAGAAACCATAGGTACTCGTTTCCACTATCAACTGAGCGATGGCACTACAGGCATGGGGATCCCAGCGGTATTACCGAGTTTCGAGTGGCCTTGGCTGCAAGCAGGCGCCAATGGTCAAGCTTTTCAGTTCAATTTAGCGACCTTTCAAGCCTTGTTACCTGCCGCCTTTGCCATTGCCATGTTAGGGGCGATTGAATCGCTACTTTGTGCTGTGGTGCTCGATGGCATGACAGGCAAACGCCATAGTGCCAACAGTGAGTTACTGGGCCAAGGCATAGGTAATATCATCACGCCGTTTTTTGGCGGCATTCCAGCGACAGCGGCAATCGCCCGTAGCGCGGCGAACGTCAAAGCGGGCGCACAGAGTCCAATTGCGGCCATGATCCACGCCATAGTGGTATTGTTTGGTTTAGTCGCCTTAGCGGGCGTACTCGCCTACTTGCCGATGTCGGCCATGGCTGCCCTGCTACTCGTCGTAGCTTGGAACATGAGTGAGGCCCACAAAGCGCTGCATTTAGTTAAAACCGCGCCCACCAGCGATATCATGGTCTTTGTTAGCTGTTTTTCATTAACGGTTATTTTCGACATGGTCATTGCCATCAGTGTGGGGATCATTCTCGCTGCCTTGCTGTTTATGAAGGAAATTGCTGAGATGACAAGGCTTTACGATATCAGCACCAACAAGCGTTATGTCGATCAAGAGTTACCCGCCGATTGGGCCGTTCTCAAAATTAACGGGCCGCTATTTTTCGCCGCTGCCGATCGTATTTTTTCCGAAATCGCCAGTCTCACCGAAGATAAACAAGTGATAGTGCTGTATCTCGATGGGGTCTCGATTTTGGATGCTGGTGGCTTAGCCGCGCTGACAAAACTGATTGAAAAATGCAAAGCGAATAAAACTAAGCTGATTATTGCCGATCTACAGTTCCAGCCCATTCGAACGCTAGCAAGAGCCAAGATCCAGCCGATTGAGGGCGTGTTAAAGTTTTACTCGACCCTACGAGAAGCCATGGCCGAAGCGCCTGTTATCACTCAGCAAACAGAAATCACTGCGGATAAACAGACACAGTAAACCCGCAGCGCAATTTCAGCGGCTTAATGCTGCTGACTTAAATCAAAGGCCAATCTCAGGATTGGTCTTTTTTATGGCTCAATTACTCAAGCCATTCATCACAGCAAAAGACGTTTTTTCGCTCGCAAAAACGGGCAGAAATGACGAGGATCATGGTATTATTCAGCGCCATGATGCTTGCTACCGGTGACGGCTAGACAAGCATCAACTGTACCTAGACCTGAAACAAGGTCAAAATATAATTAAAATTAGTGAGTTAAGGAGTTATCATGCAAGCCCTTGTTGCTATTGTTATGGGTTCTAAAAGTGATTGGCCCACGATGGAAGCCGCCGCTGAGATAATGGATAAACTGCAAGTGCCTTATCATGTTGAAGTGGTTTCCGCCCATAGAACGCCAGATAAACTCATGGAGTTTGCAGCCTCTGCCGCCGATCGTGGTTTTAAAATCATCATTGGTGGTGCCGGTGGTGCAGCGCACTTACCCGGTATGATTGCCTCTAAAACTCGCTTACCCGTATTAGGTGTCCCAGTCCAAAGTAAAGCCCTGTCAGGTATGGATAGCTTATTGTCTATCGTTCAAATGCCAAAAGGCATCGCCGTTGGCACTTTAGCCATAGGCACAGCGGGCGCATTCAATGCGGGATTATTGGCCTGCCAAATCCTTGCGAATAACGATGCAGAATTAGCGGCTCGTGTTGACGCTTTCAGAGAAGAACAGACCCGTGCGGTACTGGACAATCCAGATCCGAGGGAAGTTTAATGACCCAGACAAACACTAAACCTAAGGTTTGGGTATTAGGTAATGGTCAGCTGGGCGCTATGTTGACCCACGCTGGTGAGCCATTAGCGATTGAAGTTAACGCCGTCGATATCATGACGCCTACGGATGACATCCTGCCACTCGCGCCGCACGACATCATCACCGCCGAGCGCGAACAGTGGCCAGAGTCCGCCCTTAGCTTACAACTCAGCTCACACCCCCATTTTGTTAATGGTCCGGTATTTAGCCGTTTAGCCGACCGTTTTAGCCAAAAAAGTCTACTCGACCAGCTCAGTGTTCCCACAGCGCCTTGGACCTTAGTTGACGATAACACCCAAGTCGATACCCTGTATCAGCACTATGGCCCAAGAGTCTTGATGAAACGCCGTACCGGTGGTTATGACGGTAAAGGTCAACATTGGCTTAAACAAGCCGAAGCGGGTGATATTCCAAACGATTGGCGTAACCTTGCAATTGCTGAGCAAGCGATTAATTTTGATGAAGAAGTATCATTAGTTGGCGTACGTACTCGCGAAGGCGAATGCGTGTTTTATCCGCTGACGCTGAACTTACATCAAGATGGCATTTTAATGGCGTCGATTTCGCCACTGGCACGCTTAAGCCCTTTGCAAGCCCAAGCCGAAGCTATGCTCAGCGCCATTATGCATGAGCTTGAATACGTTGGCGTAATGGCGATGGAATGCTTCCGTGTTGGCGATGAGTTATTGGTGAATGAACTGGCACCGCGAGTGCACAACTCAGGCCATTGGACTCAAGCCGGAACCCATATGGATCAATTCCAGCTGCATTTGCGCGCACTTTGCGGAATTGCGATCCCACAGCCACAAGTGAATTTTCAGTGTGTTATGGTCAATCTTATCGGTATCGATAATGATCCACGCTGGTTAAGTTTGCCTAATGCTGAGTTGTACTGGTACAACAAAGAAGTGCGCCCTGGTCGTAAAGTGGGCCATTTGAACCTATCAGTGCCCAACCAAACTGTGCTCAACCAGAGCATAGCCGCACTGCAAACATGGATGCCCATCCAATACCAAGCTCCTTTAGCCTGGATATTGGCCGAATACGCAGAAAATTCGCGTTAATTCAGTATTTAGTACCAAAATCGCTGATATGAAATTGTTCGCAGTTTCATATCAGTTTATATTTCAATTTTCGTTATATACTTAACAGAACTCAGTGTGGATACGTTAGTGATGTATAGCATTCAATTGTGGCTAGCAATGACACGGATAAAGGAATACTCGAGTGAAATTAAGGGATAATTTCAAACGTAAGACCATAGATCGCTTAGATTATCGCTATCATCTGCTATTGCTCATCGTGCCGATATGTCTATTCGTCCTGCTATTTATCTTTAATGCACCCACAGAAGGTTGGACTATCCTGCCATTACTGTTTGTTTGCATCATTTACATTTTTGCCTACAGCCTGATTTACTATTTGCATCAAGGTCGTTTAACTCGACTGTGGGAGCATTTAGAGCAAGTCGTCACCATCAATGATGCCATTTACGAGCTCGCGCACCTCTCAAGCCATTATAAAAATGAGCATGCCTTTCTCGACGCCTTACTCAACAAAGCCGTATACGTGATTAATGGTGCCGAAATGGGCAGCATCATTAAAGTCAACGAGGCTAATAACAAACTGCATTTCGAATCTGTGGTGGGGCTCGATTTAGCAAAACTCAGACAACTGGATTTTACCTTAGAGCAAACCTTTGAATATCGGCTCACTAAGGGGAGGTGCGATCAGGTCGTGGTCATCAATGATATGAAAAATATCAATGCGGCCAGCACGTTAACGGAAGATGATCAAAGAGTTTTACTCACAGTGTCGAAGCAGCCGATACGCTCAACACTGTCTAGCCCTATCCGTATCGATGGCAAGCTCTATGGCATGCTCAATCTCGACAGCAGTAGCCTTGGTGCCTTTAGCGATTACGACCGCAACCTTGTCTCTATCCTGACCCACGAAGCCAGTAATGCCATTGCGCTCTATCAGAAGTCACAGCAGATCACTAAACTCGCAAATTTCGATCCCCTCACAGGGCTTTATAATCGAAAGAATTTTGAAGATGAACTGCACCACTGGCAGCACAAACCTCACCTTGGCAGCTTTTTGATTATTATCGATATGGATAATCTCAAGGCCATTAATGATGCCTATGGACACCAGACAGGCGATGTTGCCATTAAACGCACGGCCACAGCCATACTGACCTATTGGCAAAATAAAGGCATTATTTCCCGTTTTGGTGGCGATGAGTTTGTCGCTTTATGCCATGGGCCGCTAACCCAAATCGAGGAGGACTTAGATAATATGCGCAAAACGTTAAATCAAGGCTCTGAGCTTAGCCTCGCTTTTAGTTTTGGGATTGCTCCGTTTGAAACCGATTGGTATCAATCCTTTAAGACTGCAGATCATGCCATGTATGAGCAAAAGCGCGCGAAGAAGAAAGCCATTAAAGCATTAGAAACTTTCGCGGTGAAAGCACAATAAGCTCGTTAAACTCAGGTACTACAGCCGCTATTAACAGGCCAATATCAAAAGTCAGTAAGTATTGAAGTTGAATATCAGGCTTGAATATCAGAGTTGAAGATTTGAGTTGACTATCTCAACTGATTATTTCGATTAACTCTCTCAATCAAATATCTGAGTTAAACACCTAAAGTCAGCCATAGACTCTCATACAAATGGCTGACAATGGGATCAAACTAGACTCTAGCTAAGTTCTAGCCAAACCCTAACCCTAACCCTAACCCTAACCCTAACCCTAACCAAAGAATAAGCGCCACAGCCAAGATGAATCCAAATCTTTTTGGCAGGTTTTATATTGCGCCGCGTAACGTTTAGATCGCGCATCCACTTTGTTCGCCACTTTCACTAACCATGCCTTAGACTTGTAACTGCCACGGCGATACCCGCCCCAGCCTTCGTGATAATTAAGATACTGGGCCCGCGCATCCCATTTAGACACGCCATTAATCTTATGGGTTTTACTGATAAACCAGCCCATAAAATCCATAGCATCATCGAAATCACTGCGGCTCGACCAATTGTTGCCCGTCTCACGCACATAATCATCCCACGTCATGGTCTTAGCCTGCGCATAGCCATAGGCATCGCTGGCACGGCCAATAGGGATAAATCCTAGAAAGTATTCCATCGGTGGCGCTGCATTGTGCTTGAATGAACTCTCTTGATACATCATCGCCAACGGCACATGCACTGGCACGCCCCATTTGTCACGGGCGTCTTTAGCGGCATCGTACCAATCTCGGTGTTCTTGAAATATCTCACACAAATTTTCGGGAGACTTAGGCGGAGACGTCGCGCAACCGGACAAGATGCCGAGACTTGCGCAGAGTAAGATAGCGGAGGGTTTATTCATTAATATCATATTCTTTGGAGAGTTAGCTGGCTCCATGATGTCATAGACTCAGTCTGAGGCAAGCATAAAAAGCCTTTTTTGCGCTTAGAAGATCTAAGCGCAAGGGGTAAATCAATCTGACTTAAATCGGATGTTGCTGGCTTAGCACTTGAGCTAAACGCTTTGGCTATTTCGTTTCGGGACTCAGCTCAAACTGACACTCATGCTCTTCTTGCTGCCACACACCTGGTTCCCAATACCCCGTGTCTTTGCCCATATAACGCTTATCGGTGTGAAATAACGCACCTATATGATAACGCTGATGGCTCTCAACATTGAGCTTAAATACCTTAGGCGTTCGCGCGGCAAGCGTGACCGACAAGCTAGGATCATCAATCAGTTCCGCGACGGTAAACTCATACTCGCCGGGCGCTAGCTGATAATTGGGTTTAGAGACCACTGCCTGACCGTTTAAATGGGTCACGACGACGCGATACCAGTGAGTACTGGAATCGGGCTGCAAATAACCCGACACAGTGCCACAGCCCAGTGGATCTTCAGGTGAAGCAGCGCAGCCTGATAATAAGGCACTGGCCCCAATCAAAGCTGCGCTGATACGCAAGCGAGTGAAAGAGAATAAGCCCTCTTTCACGACTGAGCTCCAAAGTAATCTTCCAGATAATCATCAAACGAAACTGAACGCTGCGCCGCTTCTAGCTCGGCCTGCTTGTTAAGCGAGCTGGATGCTTCGGCTTGATACTGCGCTATTGTCTCGCTCGACAAGGGATAATCGACAAAGAATTGATAGTATTGCTGCGCCAACGTCATCACCCACTGACCATGATCTTGGCCTTTGTTGATTACGTTTTGCAGCACTTGCCCCGATAGGGTCAAGTTAGGATCTTCAACCGCTTTACGCCAATGGGCTAACGCCATTTGATAATCCGTCGCCTCACCATCGAGCAATACCGCCAAAGGTTGCAGGGCATCAAACAACTCTTCTAACCAAGATTTAAGCGAACGTGAACCGTCTGCGGTTAATAACTCAAGCCCAGGTTTACGGCCTTCAAGCACCACAGCTTTAAGATTCGCGCTTAATCTCGCCTCTTCGCTGGCTTCAGACTTAGGCGACTGCGTTAATAAACAATAGAGTAGGAATAAATCGAGGAAGCGCACTTGGGTCGCCTCAATGCCAATCGGGCTAAATGGATTAACATCTAAAGCACGCACTTCAATGTATTCCACCCCTGCACGGGCTAAGGCTTCTGACGGCTTCTCGCCACTGCGCGTCACCCGTTTTGCACGTATTGGCGAGTAGAACTCGTTTTCAATCTGCAATACGTTGGCATTGAGCTGACGATACTCACCATCGACTTTAACGCCAATATTGGCAAAGTTTGCCGAAGGCATTTTGATGGCCGCATTTACGCCAGCCAGATACTCAGGCAAAGAGTTATAGCTAATATTTAGCTCTTCTTGCTCTTTGTTGGTATAGCCTAAATCGCTCATACGCAACGAAGTCGCAAAGGGTAGATACAAAGTACCGTGACCCGTTTTTTCAAACTTGAGATCGGTTTTTTGATCTTTAATGAAAGAGCTACATAATGCTGGTGAGGCACCAAATAAATAAGGTAGCACCCAGACTAAACGGCGGTAGTTACGGATCAAGCCAAAATAGGATTCTGAAATAAAATCATCGTAACTTAACTGCTTATCGCTCAATTCGTACAGGCTTTGCCATAACTCTTGCGATACCGAGAAGTTAAAGTGCACCCCAGAAATAATCTGCATCAAGGCGCCGTAACGATAGGTTAAGCCCTTACGATATAAGGTTTTCATCATACCGGTATTTGATGAACCATAACGGGCAACGGGGATCTGTTTCTCGTCCTTCACATAACAAGGCATGCTCACCGGCCACAGACGCTGACCATGTAAATGGCGCACGCTGAAGGCATGGGTTTCAGTTAATCCGTTTAGCAGTTGCTCAACATTGTTATGTACCGGAGTAATAAACTCGAGCAAGGCTTCACTGTAATCCGTCGTAATACGCGAATGCATTAACGCTGAGCCTAAGGCTTCAGGATGTGAATCGGTGGCGAGATAACCCGACTCATCAATCCGCAACGCCTCACGTTCTATGCCACGTAACATACCCAAGAGTGCGGTGCGCCCATGGGCGTCCGAGAGATGTTGTACTAATTCATTGAATGACTTCAATTTGCGCTTCTCTAATTGGTGATTCGCTATCGCGACAAGGTTAACAGTCAGACCTTTATTTTGAGGCTTATCTTGCAAAATACGCCTCAAAATAAATCTAAACCTGTCTGTGGGGCAAGCCAAATTCACAACTTGTACTGTTAAAAGCAGACGGTGACAGCTAATGCTGTCACCGTCTTTCGATGTAAATCCTGTAAATATGTGACGAATAGTCGTTAATTAACGTACACGTCTATCACCTATATAAGGGCGAAATACCAATTTACAATACTAAAGTTTCAATTGGATAGCCCAACGCCGCTAAATCTGCTTCGATTTTCGCTTTATCTCCCACCACTAGAATCACCATTTTATTGATATCTAGCTCGGAAGCCGCGAGGGCATTGAGTTCATCTTTTGTTACAGTATTAATGATCTTGTCCTGTTGAGTCGTAAAATCTTGACTCAATTGGTAACGTTGGATCATGCGCATAAAGCCCGCTTTTTGATACGGCGTTTCATAATCAAGTGCTTGGCCTTGGGAGACTGAATTTCGCATAAAGGCAAGTTCAGTATCCGTCATACCCTTTTGCTGGTACGCACTGATTTCTTTTACAAACTCAGTGAGTGCTTTCGCCGTCACGTCACTGCGAACGTTACTTGACGCGACAAAATCACCGACTTCAGCACCGCCTGCAAAACTGGTACGAGCACCATAGGTATAACCTTTATTCTCACGTAAATTCAGGTTAATACGACTATTGAATGCGCCGCCTAGCGGGTAGTTCATCAGGTAAGATTTAAAGTAATCGCCAGTGGCATCATAGGACAATGCGCGCTTGGCGATATTGATCACCGATTGCGCCGCGCCAGGTTTATCAATCAGATAAATCGTACCGCCTTTTAATGCTGGGAATGGCTTAAGTGGCGGCACCACAACTGCGGCCCCTTGCCACTGACTCAATCCCGCTAACTTAGGCAATAATGCTGATTCAGGTAAATTGGCGACTGTGACGATTTTAGCGTTACCGCCTTGATACTGCTGGGCATAAAACGCTTTTACATCGGCTAACGTAAGCGCCGCGACTGAATCGAGCGTACCTATGTCATTCACACCTAAGGCATTGTCTTTACCGTATAACAAAGACGACAACGCCGTATCAGCTAGGTAGCTAGGATCAGACTGCATATGCTGGATCTGCTGTAACTGCTGCTGTTTTACTCGGGTAAAGTCCGCTTCGTTGAAGGCTGGCTGGAAGAGTTTTTCTTCCATAATCGCCAGTGTCTCATCTAAATGCGCTGTCAGCGTCGATATTTTAATCGCACTTTGATATTCAGAGGCACTAAAGTCGACTGAACTGCCGAGCATTTCTAACGCTTGCGAAAGCGCTTCACTGCTGCGCTTCTGGCTCGACTCATTGAGCATTTCCGCAGTTAGCGTTGCTAAGCCCGCTTTTTCAACTGGTACCAGTCTATGGCCGCCATTAAGGTACACAATCAGCTCAACCGTTGGCGTTTCAGTGCTTTGTGTGCCCATGACTTCTATGCCATTGGCTAAGGTTTTTGTCCATATTGTCGGAACCTTTAACACAGGTGCGGCGCCAGATGCGGGCATCTTAGTCCGATCAAAACTTGAAACAAGTTCAGGCTTTGGCAAATCCCCTTCTACCGCGGTTTGCGCAACAGGCAAGGTCGCGGGCGTGAAGTTATCGGCATGGGCGATAAGTGACGTCATACCCTGCGGCACCACACTCATCACCACCATAGGCTTATTTTTAATGTATTGCTTGAACACGCGCATCACATCGTCTTTGGTCACATTGGCATAACGACTCAAATCTGAAGCTATCATGTTCGGATTGCCCGACAGCGTTTGGTTCATTGCTAAGGCCGATACTTTGCCAGAAACACTTTGCAGGCTGTAAATGGTATCGGCCTCAAACTGCACTTTGACTTTTTGCAGATCGTCATCGGTAACGCCACGTTGCTCAAACTCATTAATAGAATCGAGGATACGTTGCTCCAGATCCGCCAGTTTGCCACCCTTTTCTGGATTGGTTAAAGCATAAATCGACATCTGACACGCAAGCTCTTGGCAAGGGTGGCTGACATTGGCCTGCACGGCATAGCCATCTTTCACCAAGTTTTTATATAACAAGGATGTTTTGCCGCCGCCTAAAATATTGGCTAACAGATCGAGCGCAGCTTCATCAGGATGCCTTGCGTATACGGTTGGAAAACCAATACGGATCAAAGGCAAGTGCACTTGATCTTCCATGGAGATGTAACGCGTTTTATCTAAGTTAACCAACGCCTTTTGCTCTAACGAGACTTCAGGGCCGCGGGGGATTTCACCAAAATATTTGTTTACCCAGGCTAAGGTCTGCATTTCATCGAAATCGCCACCTATGGTCAGGGTTGCATTGTTAGGCCCATACCAACGTTGGAAAAAGTGTTTAACATCATCAACTGTGGCGCGATTAAGATCGTCCGGCCAGCCAATCACAGGCCAAGAATAAGGATGCCCGACAGGATACATGGCTTGGCTAAAACGCTCACTCATGCGGCCATAGGGCTGATTGTCGATACGCTGAGCACGCTCGTTTTTCACAGTCTCGCGCTGCACTTCAAATTTTTCACTGGTGAGTGCCGGCAATAAAAAGCCCATACGGTCCGACTCAAGCCACAGCATTTTTTCTAATTGATTGCTGGGTACGGTTTCAAAGTAGTTGGTTCTGTCGGTATTGGTCGTGCCGTTTAAGGTGCCGCCAGCTTCGGTAACCACCTCAAAATGTTGCTCATCGGCGACATGCTGCGAGCCTTGGAACATCATGTGTTCAAATAAATGCGCAAAACCCGAACGGCCAGCTAATTCACGGGCAGATCCCACATGATAAGTGACGTCGACATGCACTAAGGGATCGGAATCATCTTGATGCAGAATAACCGTTAGCCCATTGGCTAATTGGTACTTTTTGTAGGGGATCCCTACTTGCGAATCGGCCAGTTGCACATTTTCAATAAGTTTAACGCCTGCTGGCAAGCTCGCCGTAGTCGTTTCAGATGCACAGCCTGCGAGTGCGGCAGAAATTGCGACCGCTAATATCCATTTCTTCAAAACATTCCCCTCATACATCAATGGGTCAAAAATACAGCTTCATAATCATAGTGCTGCGTATATTCATCGCTGTGTAGCGTCACAATGCGCTTAGTCATAGTACGCTTATTCACAGTCCGCTGAGTCAAAGTCCGTAGAATAAAGTGCGCTTAAATGATTAAGCATTGGGATTTATGACTCGCAAAATTGACACTAAGTTCCTATCTATACAGTAAATTCAGTCTAAACGGAAAAACACTCCCCGCCCTTGACCATTAAATGCATCCTAACGCCATCATGCCATCCATTGCAGCACGGCAGCGGCAACAATTAAGTAACGAATTGTTTTACCAATTAAAATCATCAGTAAAGAGGACATTAGCGGCAACCTCACCCAGCCCGCCAATAAACAGAGAATATCGCCAACAACCGGTGCCCATGAGAGTAAAAGCGCCCACACGCCGTAGCGTTCAATCATGGCGAGCCCCTTTGCGTGTTTACCTGTCGCTAACGCTTCTGGTGATTTTGCGAGGCGACCTAAGCGGCCTAAATAAAAACTGGTCATCGCGCCCAACGTGTTGCCAATACTGGCCACCACGACCAGCGCAACCCAAGCCTCTGGAGTTTTGTTTAATAGCGCCACGAGTAAGACTTCAGATCCCCCCGGTAACAAAGTCGCCGCTAAAAAAGCACCGGAGAACATAATGCCTAACTCAGTCATAATGGCTTACTCAATGATAAATCTCTCTTTTTGTATTTAATGCGATAAGGTTTTTCATGGGTTAATTGAATGTTTCACTTAATCTTTTTACAACAAACTCACTTATCACAATAAGTTATAAGAAAAACGGTTTGTTATAACCCTAGCTCTGTCGATACAATGGTTTAATTATGGCAATCAATGACCATGCGCATGACTGAGAGCGCGTTAAGATCACGCTCAACTCGTTGAATACGAATCCTATCATCGCAGGTCTATTGGCTCACTCTTAATTTATTTTTCTGGAATATGCATGATCCTTCAAACCATTAGCCGCATTCCGTTTTGGCAAAAAGTCTTAGCAGGCTTTATCTTAGGTGCGCTCGTTGGCGTTATTTTAGGTGAAAGCGCTACAGTGCTAAAACCACTCGGAGATCTGTTCATTGGCGCCATTAAGATGTTGGTCGCGCCTTTGGTATTTTGTGCCATTGTCGTCAGTATCACGTCGCTAGGCTCGCAAACTAGCCTGAAACGCTTGAGCCTTAAAACCTTAGGCATGTTCATGCTGACAGGCACGATTGCCTCGCTGATTGGCTTAGCCGTAGGTTCAATGATCGACATGGGCGGCACTATGCAGCTCACGGCAACGGAAGTGCGCGAGCGTAATATTCCCGGTTTTGCACAAGTGTTGCTCGACATGATACCAGTCAATCCTTTCGCCTCACTGGCTGAAGGCAAGGTACTGCAAATTATCGTGTTTGCCGCGTTAGTGGGTATCGCTATCAACAAAGTTGGCGAGAAGGCTGAGCCGCTAAAACGCACCATAGAAGCGGGCGCAGAAGTCATGTTCCAACTGACTCGCATGGTCTTAAAACTCACTCCTATCGGCGTGTTTGGTTTAATGGCTTGGGTTGTCGGTGAATACGGTTTATCGACTCTACTGCCGTTAGGTAAGTTTATCGGGGCTATCTATATTGCCGCCTTTATCCACATCATCTTTGTTTACGGTGGCTTAGTGAAATTTGTCGGTGGTTTAAGCCCACTGCAATTTTTCCGCAAAGCTATGCCAGCGCAGTTAGTCGCCTTTAGTACTTCTTCAAGTTTCGGTACTTTACCTGCGAGTACACGTGCAGTCGAAACCATGGGCGTATCAAAGCGTTATAGCGCCTTTGTTATGCCATTAGGTGCGACCATGAACATGGACGGCTGTGGAGGTATTTACCCTGCGATTGCCGCTATCTTCATCGCGCAGATTTACAATATTCCGCTCGATACACTGGACTATGTAATGATTGCCGTGACTGCAACCGTGGCTTCTGTTGGAACCGCTGGCGTGCCAGGAAGTGCAATGGTGATGTTAACTGTGACCTTAGGTGTGATTGGTCTGCCACTTGAAGGCATTGCCTTTATCGCCGCGATTGACCGTATTATCGATATGATCCGCACGGCAACGAACGTGACGGGCGATATGATGACAGCAGTCGTAATAGGTAAATCAGAAAATGAACTCGATGAAGCGCAGTTCTATTCGAACGATACCCAAGACGTTACACCTGTGAGTTCACAGCAATAATACTGGGTCGAAGCCACTGCGCTAAGCCATCAGTAACATTGCGTAAATTGCGTAAATTGCGTAAATCGCGTAAATTACGCAGATGATGTAAATCAAGAGACCGCTTCGGCGGTCTTTTTTATTATTCAGCAAACAGCCTTTAATCCGTCGGCTTTAAAGCCCCAATCAACTCCAACGATCCTCATCAACTGCAAAATAGGTTACTCAAATAAGATCAAGCTGTTAGACTCTAAAATAACTCTAACTCACATTTTAGCAGAACAGACAATGACGAGACTCTTCCTTATCCCGCTGATCCTATGTTTGTTTTGGGCGTTATTTTTAAAAGCCAACAAACTCACGCTAAAACAAGGCAGACGAGGTTTTATCTACATTATCGGCATAGGTGAAGGGATGATTTTAATCCTCATCACGTTAATGTGGTTAACGGCTTAGAAAAAGGCCAACTCAATACTGAGTTGGCCTTAGTGATAAAACTGAGCTAACGATTGGAATAATAGCGATTGGAATAAGTGTGAAGCTAAACCCGCTCACTTACCGATTAGTTAACCCGATTCAGTTAACCCAAATCGGTTAACTCACTCAGTGATTAACTCCATCAGTTAACCAAGAACAGCAAGTAAAATCCCCGCAGCGACTGCCGAACCTAACACTCCCGCCACGTTGGGCCCCATTGCATGCATCAGCAGGAAGTTATGTTGATTCGCTTCCAACCCTACTTTGTTGACGACTCGCGCCGCCATAGGCACAGCCGACACCCCTGCCGCGCCAATCAGCGGATTCACTTTACCGCCCGACAGCTTACACATCAGCTTTGCCATCAACACGCCCGCGGCAGTTCCAACGCCGAAAGCCAAGGCACCCAATACCAGAATCCCTAAGGTTTCCAGCCGCAGGAATTGATCGGCCGATAACTTAGAACCCACAGCTAACCCTAAGAAAATCGTAACGATATTAATAAGCTCGTTCTGCGCCGTTTTCGATAATCTATCCACTACGCCCGATTCGCGCATCAAGTTACCAAGGCAAAACATGCCCACTAACGGCGTGGCCGGAGGTAAGAAGAGAATCGTTAATCCCAGCACCATCAAAGGGAAAATGATCTTTTCCTTTTTACTGACGTCGCGCAGCTGCTCCATTTTAATTTCGCGCTCAGCTTGGGTTGTCAGTAAGCGCATGATCGGCGGTTGAATAATCGGGACTAACGCCATGTAGGAATAAGCCGCGACCGCAATCGCACCCAATAACTCAGGCGCCAGTTTGGAGGCTAAGAAAATCGCCGTCGGTCCATCGGCACCACCTATAATCGCAATGGCCGCCGCATCCTTCATGGTGAATTCAAAGCCCGGCACTAAGTTCAGCGCTATCGCCCCAATCAGTGTCGCGAAAATCCCAAACTGCGCAGCCGCCCCTAACAACAGGGTTTTAGGATTGGCAATCAAGGCACTAAAGTCGGTCAGCGCGCCGACGCCCATAAAGATCAACAGTGGGAACACCCCAGTCTCAATCCCTACATGATAGGCGTAATACAGCATGCCGCCTTCTTCGGTAAATCCCGCATGGGGAATGTTCGCCAGCACTGCGCCAAAACCAATGGGCAACAATAGCAAAGGCTCAAATCCACGCACGATGGCGAGATACAAGAGCAAAGCGCCCACTGCCATCATCAACACTTGCCCGCCAGTAAAATGGGCAATACCAGTCTCGGCCCAAAAAGCCATTAAACCTTCCATAATGACTCCTACGCCAAGGCCAGTAATTGAGAACCCACAGACACTGAGTCGCCTTCTTTCACCCAGAGCTTAGCGATAATGCCATCGCCCTGAGCACGAATTTCAGTTTCCATCTTCATCGCCTCAAGGATGATCACGACATCGCCTTCACACACTCTATCGCCTTGAGAAACATGCACTTTGAAGATGTTGCCCGACAGCGGCGCGCTCATTTCGAGGCGGATCTCACCATGGTTCGCCGTTGGCGTAGTGCTCGCCGTAGCAGCTTGCACAGCATGAACACTTTGGCCCTGTGGTTGGATTTTCGAGATCTCCCCGCCTGTGGCGACTTCAACTACGTACTCTTGCCCTTCGACAGTCACAGTGTAGGTTTCAGGGCCACGATCCGCAGCATTAGTAGCAAGTGCCGCAGTCAATTCAGGCTTAGGCTCAAAGGCGCTTGGATCGTCACGATTCTTTAAGAACTGCAATCCTATTTGTGGGAAGAGTGCATAGGTCAGCACATCATCGTCATGCTCTGAAGATAGGCGAATGCCTTGTTCCTGCGCTTTATCTGCCAACTCGAGCCGTAACTTAGCCAGCTCCGGCGTTAATAAATCCGCAGGGCGACATGTAATAGCTTCAGCCCCTTGCAAGACTCTGGCTTGCAATGCGGCATCTACTGGCGCAGGCGTCGCGCCATATTCGCCCTTAAGCACGCCTTCAGTCTCTTTGGTCAGTGACTTGTAACGCTCACCCATTAGCACATTAATGACCGCCTGCGAGCCGACAATCTGCGATGTGGGCGTCACTAACGGCAAGAAACCTAAGTCAGCACGTACGCGGGGAATTTCTTCCAATACCAAGTCTATCTTATCGGCCGCGCCCTGTTCCTTTAGTTGGCTCTCCATATTGGTCAGCATGCCACCAGGCACTTGTGCACGTAAGATCCGCGAATCGATGCCTTTCAGCGCGCCTTCAAACTTAGCGTACTTCTTGCGCACTTCACGGAAATAAGCGGCAATCTCCTCAAGCAACACCATATCGTAACCCGTTGCACGCTCAGTATCTTCCACCATAGCGATAACGGTTTCAGTTGCAGTATGTCCATAGGTTTGACTCATCGACGAAATTGCCGTATCGAGCACATCGACACCCGCTTCAATGGCTTTCTGATAAGTGGCCGTACTCAACCCTGTCGTCGCATGACAATGCATAGATAACACGAGTTGGGTCTGAGATTTGAGTCGGCTAATGAGCTCAAACGCTTCCATCGGCTTAAGTAAGCCCGCCATATCTTTGATACACAAAGAATCACAACCCATATCTTCGAGACGTTTTGCCATATCAACCCACGTCTCTATGGTATGCACTGGACTCGTGGTATACGAAATCGTCCCCTGCGCATGGCCGCCAACTTGACGCACTGCTTTCACCGCAGTCTCGAGGTTTCGAACATCGTTCATCGCATCGAAAATACGAAATACATCGACGCCATTGGTATGGGCGCGCTCAACAAAACGCGTGACTAAATCATCGGCATAATGGCGATAACCTAAGAGGTTTTGGCCACGCAGCAACATTTGCTGCGGCGTATTCGGCATGGCCTTTTTCAGCTCACGAATTCGATCCCAAGGATCTTCACCAAGATAACGAATGCAGGCATCAAACGTTGCACCACCCCAAGACTCCAGTGACCAGAAACCGATCTTATCGAGTAGTGGCGCTATCGGTAACATGTCATCAATGCGTAAGCGCGTCGCTAAAATGGATTGATGCGCATCCCGCAAAACGACATCAGTTAAAAATAATGGCTTAGCCACTGCCGTCGTAGAATTAGATACAAAAGTCATACTGCTCCCCATTACTTAATCTGTGAACGATACTGCTTTACCGCCAATGAAATCGCAGCGACCACATTTGGGTCTAAAGGCTTAGCATCCGATTGCGCTACCCTCTGCTGACTTTTAGCATGATTTTTAGCAAAACGTGCAGAGGCAGCATCGACTGCACACCAGCGCGCAACCACATGGATCCCAAGGATTAGTACACTTAAAAATAAATACACTAAGCCCATCCCCAAAAACATAATGCCAACGGCATCCAATAAAGATTGCGTTACATCCTCCATAGCTCCCCCTACCCCTTACTCTCTCAATCCCTATCAACAGTACGATTGCCCCAAACCATCGCTATCGCATCACAAGTTCAACATTCAATCGGTTGAGCGGTTTACAAACTATGGGTCTCTCGTAGACAGACCTATAGCGACCACCACACAAAGAATATTTAAATAAAAAATCACATTCAAAAGCTAATTACTCACACAACAAGAAAGCCAGCTTGAACTCAACCCGCTACAAACATAACCAATTGATAACAAAAACACCATACAGATGTAAATTGGTCTTACCAATATTGAATAAATTCAAAGACAGCCAGTCATTAATCCTCATAAATCGGGCAATTAATTCAATATTCCATAATGAAATACCCACTATGCTGGATTTAAGACGAAATGATGTCCTAGGCTGAAAAATGATTCCTAAATTGAAGACAACGGACATAGGAATAATCCAAGTGAAAAAGTATGCAGATCTCACAATCCAAGTCACTGCTATTTGATTCTGAATGAATATAGAAAGGCATGCCGTTCTGAAGGAATTGATTGAAGAAGAGGAATGGGGTCAATCTAACAAATTAAATCATCCATTTTGACAACTTAGATGTCCCCTTGATACCAACACAAAGCGGTGCTAGAGGCTCAATACGGTTTGTTGTGGAGCGGCTATCTTGAAAGATAAGCCACAGTGCTACCCGAGGTAGACCTTAGGCTCTTAGCTATTCGCAGGATTAATACCAATCGTATTTAATATCTGTTCATTCAGCGGGAATTCAACGCGCTTTAAACAAGGCGAAGGCTTTAAGGCATAGTGGTGCTCTGTCGAAAGCCTTAAACGCAGTATAAAGCGCGTTACCATGCCGTTAACAGTTAGCCGCCCTTCGGCATCCCACTCCCGTGTTGCATTGACTTAAAAGGGAATAACCATTTCCGCGTCAATGCGCCTTGGATTGAGATGACTGTGAGGCAGTGAACTGATTCGATATTTAATGTGATTGGTATAAGCAATAGGACAAGAACGAAATAAGGAAGCCTAGGATCGACAAGGAACTCAGCAATTAAAAAATGAGCTGGTGAGCTGGTGAGCTGGTGAGCTGGTGAGCTGGTGAGCTGGTGAGCTGGTGAGCTGGTGAGCTGGTGAGCTGGTGAGCTGGTGAGCTGGTGAGCTGGTGAGCTGGTGAGCTGGTGAGCTGGTGAGCTGGTGAGCTGGTGAGCTGGTGAGTAAAAATAGTGGGGAAACATACAAGTTGGAAGAAAAATATATCAATTTCTGCAAATTACAGACGCAAAAAAAGCCAGCTTATTCTGCTGGCTTCGTTACATCTCAATGAGATAATTAGGCGCTTGGCGATGACCTACTTTCTTTTATCCCCGAAGGGGATACATGGGGGCGAGTCATCATTGCCTAAAATGCGCAGCATTTTGATGATGTGTCGCGCGGAGCAATGTATTGCGTAGCTGGGGATCCCGCTCAGCGGCGGGTTGACATCGAGATAAGTTTTCGCGAAGCGTATAAACACAAAAGCCCTAGCGGTTTAGGCTAGGGCTTTTGTGTTTATTTGGATGCTTGGCGATGACCTACTCTCACATGGGGAGACCCCACACTACCATCGGCGCGTTTGCGTTTCACTTCTGAGTTCGGGATGGGATCAGGTGGTTCCACAAGGCTATTGTCACCAAGCAAATTCTGTTTATTACCGTGTCCATCTCTGGCTCACGTTAATAATAATTCGGAAAGCTGATTTGCTTTGTTTGAGTTCACACTTCAT
>NZ_JAUOEQ010000020.1:0-79434 GCF_031931965.1 Shewanella sp. SP2S2-6
CCCGCTTTATCTCTCTCAAGTTCACACTAAATTTACCAAGTTAAATTCCAATTTTCAGTACTAGATTTAATACCTTCGTTTTACTTATTTCGTTTCAAATATTTTCCTAACATATTATTTATCCTGACATTTTCTACTTTTGTCTCATAGACCTATTGCCAATGTTTCTCACTTGTTAATTTGTCCATATTGGTTGCGGATAAATAATAACAATTGGGGAAAGACAAAAAATGAAACAAGCAAAACTAAGCTTGATGGGTAGTGCAATATTATTGGCATTAGCAAGTTCGGCCAATGCGGCATCACTAAAAGATACGGATGTTGAGTTTGGCGGTTATATCAAAGCTGACATTATGTTCAGTGATTATGGCAATGGCGCACCGGATTCGGGGGATCTCTCTAGGCAGTTTTATGTTCCTGGTACTATTTATGGAAAAGAGGGTAATGGCAATCAAGTCGTGGATTTTCAAGCTCGCGAAACGCGTTTTAATTTCAAAGCGACGACCGATGTTGATGGTCATAAACTTTCTGGCTTTATTGAACTCGATTTTATGACCCACACCGATGGTAATGAACGTACTTCCAACAGCTATTCGCCTCGTATTCGCCATGCATTTGTCTCCTATGACAATTGGACCGTAGGTCAAACATGGACAACCTTCCAAAATGCTGCTGCGTTACCTGAGAATCTCGATTTTGTTGGTGCAGCCGATGGCACCCCGTTCGCCCGCCAAACGCTATTGCGCTATACCCAAGGTAATTTCCAATTCGCGATCGAAAATCCTGAAACCACAGTCACGCCAAATCAGGGCGGTGCCCGCATTACCAGTGGTAGCGGGGTAATCCCCGATGTTATCGCGCGCTATAACCTCAAAACGGATGGCGGCGCGGCGTTCTCCTTTGCGGGTATTGCCCGTCAGTTAAATTTAGAAACTAAGGTAGGTGCAACTCAGATTGATAGCTCAGCCCTAGGATATGGCGCGAGTGTGGCGGGCATTATTCCGGTCGGCAAAGATGATCTTCGCTTCACGGCCACCTATGGTGAAGGCCTAGGTCGTTATATGGCACTCAATTACATTAATGCGGGCGTACTAGATGCTAACGGTGATATCGAGTCGATTCGTACTTTCGGTGGATTTGTGTCTTATCGTCATTGGTGGAATGAGCAGTGGCGCAGCAGTGTAACCTTGTCAGGCATGCAAGCGGATAACGATGTGGCTTTAACCGGTTCAGGCGTGAATAAGGATGCTTATTCTGGCTATATCAACTTACTTTACTCGCCAAGCAAACCGCTGACTTTTGGGGTCGAGTATATGTACGCCAAGAACAGTAAAGAAAATGGCGATGATGGTGATTTGAGCCGCATTATGTTCTCGGCTAAGTATGTGCTCTAATCTTACTTGCTTGCGATAAAAACTAAAAAGGAGACCTTAGGTCTCCTTTTGCATTAAGCGGGTCACATATGTGTAGAGCTTAATCTAACAGATTGTTTTCGCGAACATATTGTTCGAAATCTGTGCAGCCACCGACGTGTTTCTCATCGACAAATATCTGCGGTACTGTTTCAACTGGCTTACCAACAGTTTTCTCTAAATCTGCTTTAGAGATGCCTTCTGCGTGGATATCGACATATCTGAACTTAAAGTCATCACGTTTTTCAACGAGTTGCTCAGATAATTGCACAGCACGAACGCAATAAGGACAGCCTGGACGGCCAAAAATAACAACGAACATAATAGCTCCTTAGGATTACTTTAGTCGTTTTATACCATAGGCCTAAGTGAATTGATAATGTCAGCCGCGTTTATTTTCAGTTTGATAGCGACCTTGATAATCAAAATAGCTTTCGAGCAGATCCCAGCCTTTTTTATGTTTCTTCAGCAGCAAGAGATCCGGCATGCGGAATTTATCCGCGTCGCTGATTAACTCTGTCACCTTAGTGTACTTTTTTGGTTTTAATCCCGGTATACGGCTATGGGAAAAGATGAATAAGGCATATAGGGCTCGCCACTGGGCCGGAGTTTGCAATTTAAAGCGGCGATTAAATTCATTGCCGTCGATATCGAGGTATTGCACTTTCAGATTGCCGTCATCGTCGATTAGCGTCATATGTTGGCAGCGGAACAAATGATGGTGCTGCTGGCTGAGCACTTGGCGAAGGCGTTTATCGGGATCGATGAGAGTCGATTGGCAGTGCTGGCAAATGCGCGCGGCAATATCATTCTCTTCACCGCAATCAGGGCAAGATTTAGATCTAAATCGAAAGTCGCACTGCTGCTTTTTACCTTGCTGTTCGACTATGCCCTGACAACGGCGACCAAAGTGTTCAATGATGTCGCCATCGTCGTCCGTGAGTCCCCAGAATATATTGGCAAAATCGCACACAGGGCAATGCACTTGCACGGGTACCGATTTACTGTTGGGTTTCGCTTGGCCAACCTCAGGAAAATACAAGTCATAACCATTGGCAGCGTAGTCGATGATAAGACAATCTTTTTTACCTTCAGCGATTCGCAATCCACGGCCGATCATTTGTTGAAACAGACTGACTGAGGCGGTAGGGCGCAAAATTGCAATCAAATCCACATGGGGCGCGTCGAAGCCTGTCGTCAACACAGCCACGTTGACCAAAAACTTAAGCTCTTGGGCTTTAAAGCGTTCAATCGTCGCATCTCGTTCATTGTCGTGCGTTTGTGCCGTGATAATGGCGCTCTGTGCAGCATGAGCTTGGTTGAGTAGGCCAAAAATCTCATTGGCGTGGCGCACCGTTGCCGCGAAGATGATTATGCCTTTTCTATGTTGGCCCAGTTCAATGAGCTGTTTCACTATCGCGGTGGTCGCGCGGCCGTAATGCCCCAGTAAATCGTTAACCTCGGCTTCGGCATATTCACCATTCTCGTTGGCTTTCAGTTGGCTGAAATCGTACTGGGCACTTAAGCCATCAAACAGGGTTGGCGCTGTGAGGTAACCTTGTTTAATGAGTGGCCTGATGGGCAGCTCGAACACACAATGTTCGAACACAGCATGTTCGGGAGACCCCACTTTGCCGTGATAGTGCTGCTGGTAAATCCAGCCAGTGCCAAGGCGATAGGGCGTGGCGGTGAGGCCGAGCAATCTTAATTGGGGATTTTTCGTGCGTAAATGATTGAGTACTTGTTGATACTGGCTGGTTTTCTCAAGGCTGACTCTGTGGCATTCATCAATAATCACTAATGAGAACGGCTGATCGAACTGGGTTAACCCCCGCGCCGCCGATTGAATGCTGGCGACGACGGTTTTCCCCTCAGTGGCTTTTTGATTGAGTCCCGCCGCATAGATACTGGCTTGTGCCGTGAGTAGGCCGACTTTCTCAGCATTTTGCGCGACTAATTCTTTCACGTGGGTGAGCACTAAGACCCTGCCTTTGGCGATGCGCGCCAATTCGGCGATCACTATGCTTTTGCCGGCGCCTGTGGGCAATACGAGTACGGCGGAAGCTTGGCTTTGCCTAAAATGGGCGATGGCGGCATTAACCGCTTGCTGTTGATAGTCTCTGAGTTTGACTGACACGCTGATAAAAAATCTATGCTGAATAAAAGTGAGGTCGCAAGCTTAACATAACAGGCAAAAAAAATGCCCCTGGTTGGAGGGGCAAGCTAGAGAAAGGAGCAATCACACACTCTCTCAACAGGGTTCACTTTTAACCTGAGGTTTAAAAAGGGAGGTTCAGGTTACGCTTAGCCTATTGGGCATAGACTAAGCGTTGTGGACATTGTTCGTAACTCGGATATTACTCAGTACGATTCAAGCGTGATTCAATCAAGGTTTCGATCACAGCTGGATCGGCCAAGGTTGATGCATCCCCTAAATTGGTCACTTCGTTAGCGGCAATCTTACGCAGGAAGCGGCGCATGATCTTGCCCGAACGTGTCTTAGGTAAGCCCGTCGCCCATTGGATGAGATCTGGAGTTGCCAGCGCACCAATTTCTTTACGGACCCATTGACGCAGCTCTTGTCGTAGCTCTTCGGTTTCTTCAGTGCCGCGGGTTAGCGTGACATACGCATAAATACCTTGGCCTTTAATATCATGTGGGTAGCCAACTACTGCAGCTTCTGCAACCAGCTCATGTGATACCAGCGCACTTTCGACCTCTGCAGTACCTAATCTGTGGCCGGATACGTTGATTACGTCATCGACGCGGCCAGTGATCCAGTAGTAACCATCTTCATCGCGGCGGGCACCGTCACCGGTAAAATACATGCCACGGAAGGTTTTAAAGTAGGTCAATACAAATCGTTCGTGGTCGCCATAGACAGTCCGCATTTGGCCCGGCCAAGAGTCGAGTAACACTAAGTTACCTTCGTTCTCACCTTCTAAAATATTCCCCATGTTATCCACTAAGGCGGGTTGAACGCCAAAGAACGGACGGGTCGCTGAGCCTGGTTTAGTGTCGGTCGCACCTGGTAGCGGCGTGATCAAAATTCCGCCAGTTTCAGTTTGCCACCAAGTATCGACGATAGGGCAATGTTCATGACCTATGACCTCATGGTACCAACGCCACGCTTCTGGGTTGATAGGTTCGCCTACCGAGCCCATGATCCTCAAGCTGCTACCATCGAACTTATCGAAGTGCTGTTTACCTTCGGCCATCAGCGCGCGAATTAAGGTTGGTGCTGTGTAAAGAATACTCACTTTATGGCGGTCAATCATTTCGCCTAAACGGGCAGGGCTTGGATGATTCGGTACACCTTCATGGATCAGCACTGTCGCACCATTGGCGAGTGGGCCGTAAACCATGTAAGAGTGGCCAGTGATCCAACCCACATCGGCGGTACACCAGTACACTTCACCCGCTTTGTAGTCGAACACATATTCATGGGTCATAGACGCATAAACCATGTAGCCACCAGTGGTGTGCAATACGCCCTTGGGATTACCGGTTGAACCTGAGGTATACAGCAGGAATAACGGCGCTTCTGCGTCCATTTCCTCTGGTTGACAGTACTCAGATGCGGTTTCCATCAGTGAGTGCCACCACACATCTCGGCCTTCTACCCAATCCACTTTGCCGCCCGTGCGTTTAAGCACTATGACTTTTTCAACAGTAGTGACATCAGGGTTTTTTAAGGCATCATCGATGTTGCGTTTCAATGGTATAGCACGGCCACCGCGCATACCTTCATCTGAGGTAATAATGACTTTTGATTTGCCATCAATCACGCGAGAGGCGATAGAATCCGGTGAGAAACCACCGAAGACCACAGAGTGCACAGCGCCGATACGGGCACAGGCGAGCATAGCCACTGCGGCTTCTGGCACCATAGGCATGTAAATCGTGACTATGTCACCGCGGCGCACGCCTTGGCTGCGTAATGCGTTGGCGAATTTACACACATCTGCATGTAATTCACCGTAGGTGATTTTGCGTTGTTCGCTGGCGTTGTCGCCTTCCCAAATAATCGCCACGCGATCACTGTGCTCGGCTAAGTGACGATCTAAACAGTTGGCAGAAGCATTCAGGGTGCCGTCGTAAAACCAGTTGATCGATAAGTTATGATCATCAAAAGAGGTTTTTTTAATTTTGGTATAGGGTTTTATCCAATCAATACGCTTGCCGTGTTCTCTCCAGAAACCTTCGGGATTGACAATCGACTCTTGGTACATTGTTTTATATTTATCGTTGTTTACAAGTGCATTGGCAGCGATATTGCCGGAGACTTTGTAGAGAGACTGCGAGCTCATAGGGCTTCCCTTTTGAAAAATTGCGTGGACTGAGTATGGTATGCAAGGGGGCGGCAACTCCATTAGACCTTGGTCTAGTTTTAAATTTTCCTTTATATTTAGTCTGTTGCATTAAAAATCCGGCTAGATTTTAGACAGGTTTTATCGCACAATAATCAGAAAAAAGAGCAAAGTATGAATTTAACCTTAGTCGTCGCCGTTATTGCCGTCTGTTATGTCTCGCTTTTATTCCTATTAGCGTGGGGGGCGGAGCGTTGGTTTAGCCGGATCACCAAAAAGCTACAGGTCGGTATTTATGGCCTGAGCTTAGCGGTCTACTGCTCTTCGTGGAGTTTTTTAGGCACAGTCGGCCAATCGGCTAAGGATCTCTGGTCTTTTTTACCGATTTTTATCGGCCCCATTCTGATTTTCACCTTAGGTTTTGGCATGTTACGCAAGATGGTATTAGTGTCTAAGGCACAGAATATCACCTCAGTGGCCGACTTTATTGCCGCACGATACGGCAAATCTCAAACCTTAGCCGCCTTAGTCACCTTAATCGCCTTGTTTGGCATCATGCCCTATATCGCCCTGCAGCTTAAGGCGATGGTGTTCAGCCTTAACCTGTTTCAACCCGCAGACGATCCCCTCGATGGCGTGACAATTCCGTTACTGATCACGTCTTTATTAGCCATATTTGCCATTTTATTTGGTACCCGCAAACTCGATGCCACCGAGCACAATCCCGGCATGATGCTTGCGATTGCCTTTGAGTCTCTGGTGAAGCTCGCCGCATTTTTATTGGTCGGCGTCGTCATTAGTTTTGGGGTGTTCGATGGTTTTGGGGATATTTGGCAGCAGGCGAATGCGCAGTCGCTGATCAATTATCCCAATCCCCGTATCGAAGCTTTAATGCCTGAGTTACTTGTCGGAATGGCGGCGTTTTTGTGTATGCCAAGGCAGTTCCATGTGATGGTGGTGGAATGCGCCGATGAGTCTGTGCTGTCGAAAGGACGTTGGCTGTTTCCTATCTATTTAGCGCTTTTTGGTTTATTCGTTGGGCCGCTCGCCTTGGCGGGGAAGATCATCCTCGGCGATTCTGTGTCGGCCGATACCTATGTCATTAATTTGCCACTCGCTTTAGACCAACCTTTGCTGGCGGTTATTGCGCTGCTGGGCACACTTTCGGCGGCAACCGGCATGGTGATAGTGGCGGTGGTGACCATTAGTGTGATGGTGAGTAACGAATGGCTGGTGCCTGTGATGCTGCGCACGGGCCATATCCGTGAGAAAAACTTCAGTCAGTTCTCGCAGCTACTACTCAATGCCCGCCGTTTGGCGATCGTGATCATTCTTGGCTTAGGTTATGGCAGTTATCTGGCCTTAGCGGACAGTGATTCCTTATCCCATCTCGGCATGTTGTCCTTCGGGGCTTTTGCTCAGTTAGCGCCCGCCTTAGTGGGCGGACTCTATTGGAAACACGGCAATCGTGCTGGGGTATTTTTAGGGCTCGGCGTGGGCTTTACGCTGTGGTTCTACATCATGTTGCAGGGCATGACAGATGTGCAAAGTTCATCGGTGTTCTTGTCTGGCGTCGCGAGCGAGAAAGGCCTGCTAGATGCGATAACGCCCAATGTGCGTGATGCGCTGACTGCACTTTTTGCTAATATCGCCTGTTATATTTTGGGGTCGATTTGGTTTAGGGCGGGGGTGGCCGAGCGTATTCAGGCCAGTGCTTTTGTGAGCCCTGGCAAGTTGAAAAACAGCGCCAATAAGAAAAATGGCCCGATTTCACAGCAGGATTTGCTTATTCTTGCCAGTCGATTCGTCAGCCCAACACGCGCCTACGAGAGTTTTAGCCGTTTCTCTATTGATGCGGTAAAAAGTGATAGTTGGCATAAAGCGGCGCCGCCAGAGCTGATTTTCCACACGGAACGTTTATTAGCGGGCGTACTCGGCGCCTCAAGCGCAGCGCTGGTGATGGATTCTGTGCTGCAAGGGCGTGATTTGGCGCTGGATGAAGTGTTCAGTCTAGTGGATGAAGCATCATCCAAAATTATGCTCAGCCAAGACATGCTGCGCGGTGCGATTGAGCACGCCTATGAAGGCATGAGCGTGATAGATAACGATCTCAACCTAGTAGCTTGGAATTATAAATATGTGGAGCTGTATCAATATCCCGATGGATTCTTGCAGCAGGGTATGCCCATCAGCGAAGTGATCCGTTTTAATGCGGTGCGGGGTTATTGCGGTGAAGGGGAAATCGAACAGCAGGTTGAACAGCGGGTGCAGCACATGCGTAATGGCACGCCGCATACTTCTGAGCGTCATCGCAGGGACGGTAAAGTGATTAAAATTCAAGGTAATCCCATGCCAGACGGTGGCTTTGTGATGACCTTTACCGATATTACTCAGTATCGCGAGCAGGAGCGCGCGCTGCTCGAGGCCAATGAAACCTTAGAAAGCCGCGTTAACGAACGTACCTATGAATTAGCCATGTTGAACAGCGAGTTACTGGAAGCTAAAGCGCAGGAGGAAATAGCCAACGCCTCTAAGAGTCGCTTCTTAGCTGCCGTTGGTCATGATTTAATGCAACCGCTGAATGCTGCAAGGTTGTTTACCGCATCTTTATCTCAGTATCCCAATTTAGATCGCGAGGCCAGAACCACCTTATCCCATGTGAACAGCTCGCTTAAGATCGCCGGCGAGTTGCTCACCGATCTGCTGGATATTTCTAAACTCGATTCTGGCATGGTAGATGTTAATCGGCGTGATTTTGCGATTTCAGAACTGATCAACGGCTTATCCGTAGAGTTTGAGGCGATGGCAGCGGACAACCAAATTCGTTTTAAGATGATCCCATGCAGTGCGACCGTTAATTCCGATCCTTCACTGTTACGCCGAGTCCTACAAAACTTTTTAACCAATGCCTACCGCTACGCCCGTGGTGGCAGAGTCTTGTTTGGTTGTCGCCATCGGGGTCATTACCTTGAGATCCAAGTATTAGACACGGGCTGTGGTATCGATGAAAAAGAAACCCAAGAGATTTTCAAAGAATTCAAACGGCTGAATAATCCTAAGAGCAACAATGTCAGCGGATTAGGCTTAGGTTTAGCAATTGCTGATCGCATCAGTAAAGTGCTGGAACACGGTATTCAAGTGTCGTCCCATTTAGGGCGCGGCTCGGTATTCTCCATTTGTGTGCCGCTTGGGGAGACAGTGCGTCAGCCGCAAGTGAAGGCGTTGCCGTCGCTGCTGCAGCCGTTATCGGGTATCAAAGTGTTGTGTATCGACAACGAAGAGGCGATTCTGGCGGGTTTAGAAAGTCTATTGAGTCGTTGGCAATGTGAGGTTATTTGCGCCAAAGATTTATCCGATGCACGCATTAAGCTGGGACTGAAAGGCGTCGCGCCCGATATTGTCCTCGCCGATTACCACTTAGATGATGGCCAAAATGGCGTCGATGCGATGGACGGTATTCGTGCCCTGTATGGCAAAGACTTGCCCGGCATTTTGATCACCGCCAATACCCGTAAAGAGCTGGTGGAAGATGTGCAGCGCCGCGGCTATCACTATATGGCGAAAATGATAAAACCTGCCGCGCTGCGCGCATTGATTTCCAGCTTAGTAAAATAAGCTTTACCCACAAGCTTATCAGCCACGGTTAGCCGTGGCTGATAAGTTGTGGCTCGGCACTGGCGGATGTTGCACTAATGCCTGCCGCGACTTGCTTCATCGCACCGGTGAGTTGGCTTAATTGCGCTGGGCTAATTATATAGGGCGGCATGATATAGATAAGGTTCGCGAAGGGGCGAACCCACACCCCTAAATCAACAAATTGTTGCTGTAGCTCTGCGGTATTGACGGGATCATGCATCTCTAACACACCGACAGCGCCGAGCACTCGCACGTCTTTTACGCTCGGTAAATCAATCGCATCCTTAAGTTCTAAGCGCATTTGCTGCTCGATAGCGGCGACTTGCGCTTGCCATTCATTGCGATTGATTAAGTCTAAGCTCGCACACGCCGCCGCGCAGGCCAGCGGGTTACCCATAAAGGTCGGCCCATGCATAAACACGCCAGCGGGAGATTGGCTGATTCCTTGGGCGACTTTATCGGTACACAGCGTTGCCGCTAGGCTGATGTAACCGCCCGTTAGCGCTTTACCTAAACATAAGATATCTGGAGTGATATTGGCGTGTTCATAGGCAAACAGCTTACCTGTACGGCCAAAGCCTGTGGCGATTTCATCTAAAATCAACAACACATCAAACTCATCGCACAGGGCGCGAATACCCGCTAAATAATCCGCGCTGTAAAAACGCATCCCGCCAGCACCTTGCATGATCGGCTCTATGATCACAGCGGCAATATCATGGTGATTTGCACTTAAAAAGCTGCGCATAGCGGTTAAATCATCGGCTTGTAAGGTTTCGCCAAAGGCGGTTTGTGGCGCGGGCACAAAGGATTGTTTCGTAAGCGCATCGCCAAACATAGTGTGCATGCCACCTTCGGGATCGCACACGCTCATAGCGGCAAAGGTATCGCCGTGGTAACCCTTCTTAACGGTAAGAATACGTTGTTTTTGCGGCCGTTCTTCATGTGCGCCTTGCCCCTGCGAGCTCTGACCTTGCCAATATTGCAGCGCCATTTTGATCGCCACTTCGACTGAGATAGAGCCAGAGTCGCATAAAAAGACTTTCGTCAGCGGCTCGCAGGTCATAGCGATAAGTTTTTTACACAGTTCAATGGCGGGTTCATGGGTGATACCGCCAAACATCACATGGCTCAGCTGATGCAGCTGTTTTTCCATCGCGGTTAATATTTCGGGATGCGCATAGCCGTGTACACAGGCCCACCATGAGCTAGTGCCATCGACCAGCTTGCGGCCATCGACAAGTTCGAGCTCGCAGCCCTTTGCGCTATGTACACCAAAAACAGGAAGAGAACGGGTCATTGAGGTGTAAGGATGCCAAATATGGGCGCTATCAAAATCAAAATCGAGTAAATTGCGCATAAACGCTCACTAAGTTGGTGGTAAAATAGCCATTAGTAAACTGGATTCACTGGTTGGCGTTGACAGTTTAAGGGCTGAGGTTATCCTAGCCAAGATAAAAGACAGAATAAAAAGGGTGTTCAATGTCGCAGTTGCAAGTTCGTCATGATTGGAAGCGGGAAGAAATCGAAGCCTTATTTGCGCTGCCGATGAATGATTTGTTATTTAAAGCCCACAGCATTCACCGTGAAGTGTACGATCCCAATGAAGTGCAAATTAGCCGCTTGTTATCGATTAAAACCGGTGCTTGCCCTGAGGATTGTAAATACTGCCCGCAGAGCGCCCGTTATGACACAGGTTTAGAGAAAGAGCGTTTGCTGGCAATGGAAACTGTGCTGACCGAAGCGCGCAGCGCTAAAGCCGCGGGAGCTTCTCGTTTCTGCATGGGGGCCGCTTGGCGTAACCCAAAAGAAAAAGACATGCCGTACCTTAAGCAAATGGTACAAGAAGTCAAAGCCTTAGGTATGGAAACCTGCATGACGCTTGGCATGCTTTCTGAAGATCAGGCGAACGATTTAGCCAGTGCAGGCTTAGATTATTACAACCACAATTTAGATACCTCGCCTGAATACTACGGCGATGTGATCACCACTCGTACCTATCAAAATCGTTTAGATACACTGACAAATGTGCGTGCCTCAGGCATGAAAGTCTGCTCTGGCGGGATTGTCGGCATGGGTGAAAAGGCGACGGATCGTGCAGGCTTACTGCAACAGCTGGCTAATTTACCCCAGCATCCTGATTCTGTGCCGATCAACATGTTAGTCAAAGTGGCGGGTACGCCGTTTGAGAAACTTGACGATCTCGATCCACTCGAGTTTGTGCGTACTATTGCTGTAGCGCGTATTTTAATGCCACTTTCGCGCGTACGTTTATCGGCGGGCCGCGAAAATATGAGCGATGAACTGCAGGCCATGTGTTTCTTTGCTGGCGCCAACTCGATTTTCTACGGTTGTAAATTGCTGACTACGCCAAACCCAGAAGAAAGCGATGATATGGGGCTATTCCGACGTTTAGGTTTACGTCCAGAGCAGGGCGCAGCGGCAAAACTGGAAGAAGAAAGTGCAGTATTAGCCAAAGCCGCGGCCTATCAAGATAAGTCATCGGCACAATTCTATGACGCGGGTGCTTTGTAAGAATATTGAGTTTATGTCATCTGACGCACATTGTTGAATAACATGTCAATCCTGTTGGTCGTAGTCTGTTTTGACTGCGGCCGACAGGCTTATTAAATGTGCTCTATTTCTAAGGCAACCGTCTTTAACCGAACACTCATAGGGTAATCATTGTTGAGACCATTGTTGAAACACTCATTTTTGAGTCCGTCATGCTTGAGGCTACATCCATGAGTTCTCTGCTTGAGACTAAAATTGCCGCCCGTCAGCATGCTTTGCGTGAGCAAGGATTACTGCGACAACGTAAAGTGCTGAGTGTCGATCATGCCCTTAGCACCAACGCATCCACTTCGAGTCCGCGCTTTGTGTTCGAAGGTCGCGCCTATGTCAATTTCAGCAGTAATGATTATTTAGGTTTATCCCGCGTACCTGAACTCGCAGAGGCCTTGCACCTTGGCGCGCAAACCTACGGTGTGGGCAGCGGCGCATCGCCCTTAGTGACAGGTTACAGTGACGCACATTTGGCGCTGGAGCGTGAGCTTTGCGCCTTAACGGGGCATGAAGCGGCATTGTTATTTTGCTCGGGCTTTAGTGCCAATACTGCGCTGATGAAAACCTTGTTTGATCAGCACGATATTGTGGTTGCCGATAAGCTGGTACACGCCTCCATTATTGATGGTTTGCAAGATAGTGGCGCGCAGCTAAAACGTTTTTTACACAATTCTTTAGAAAGCGCTGAGCGGTTACTCGCTCGAAATCAAACATCGGCGTTAATCACTGAAAGCGTGTTTAGCATGGACGGAGATTGTGCGCCAATTGCCCAGTTATCGGCGCTTTGTCGCCAACATCATGCTTGGTTGGTTGTCGATGATGCACATGGTTTTGCGGTGCTCGATGGCTATAACAATGCAGATGCCGCCAAGCTTATCGATGTGCAAGTGGTGACCTTTGGGAAAGCCTTAGGTTGCCAAGGCGCGGCCGTGTTGGGGAGTCAGGCACTGATCGATTTTTTAGTCAGTAACGCCCGTGAATACATTTACTCGACCGCTTTATCGCCCGCCAATGCAGCGTTGGCCTTAGCCGCGACTCGGTACAGCACAGCACATCCCGAGTTACAGCAAAAACTGCTTGAGAATATTGCGCTATTCAAACAGTTATGCAGTGAGGCTAATGTGCCCCTTTTAGGTTCAGATACCGCGATTCAGCCGCTGATCATTGGGGATGCGCGGCAAACATTGCAAGTGGCCGAGGAGTTAAGGGCAGCAGGAATTTGGGTTGGCGCGATTCGCCCGCCGACCGTGCCTGTAGGCTCTGCGCGTTTACGTATTACTTTAACGGCAGCTCACGCCGCGGAAGATATCGCAACGTGTGTTGCGCAATTAGCTCAAGTGCTCAGTCGCGTCGGTGTGCCGCTTGTGACTGAGCGACAAGCTGCGGATGATCACAGATAAATGTACGCTATAGAACGCGTTATTCTATTGAATTTTAAGTTTTTATGGTTGAGTGTTAACTGCAATGCCAAGCCCGATTAAATCCAGCAAGCCCAACGCGAGTGAACCAAGCTCTAACGCGCTCCAGTCCAGTGAGCCCAAGTCGAGTGAGTCCAACTCTTGCGAGTCAACACCGTGCGAGTTGAATGTGAGCCAATCTGCTGTAATGCAAATTTTTGAAAAACAAGCTTTTGAAAAACCAGCTATTGGAAAACGAGCAATTGACAAAGAATCCAATGTTCACGGTGCTCAGATTGCTGAACGATTCTCCGCAGCGGCCCATAGTTATCAAGACCATAATCAGTTACAGCGTCTGAGCGCCGCCAGTTTACTCAGTGAGTTTACCGCCCAAGGTCATCTGTTAGATATTGGCGCAGGCCCTGGGACAGATTTTTCGGCGTATCACTCTGCACATCAATCAGCACATTACTCTGAGCATGGTTCGATACAAAATCCACCGACAACGGTATTTGCCGTGGATATCGCCCTTGGCATGTTACACAAGCTAAAACAATCTTATCCCGATTATCACGGCGTTTGTGCCGATGCCGAGTGTTTACCCTTTGTCGATGGTTGCATCGATGTGATTTATTCGAATCTGGCTTTGCAGTGGTGTGCGAATTTTCCCGCCGCGGTAGCTGAAATGGCGCGAGTGCTCAAGCCGAATGGCGAGTGTCATTTGAGCCTGGTGGCGCAGGGGAGTTTGAATCAATTAGCCGAATTAGGCTTAAGAGTGAATGACTTTTCGACGCTAGAGGCGCTAAAAGCGGCATTTAAACTCGATACATGGCAGTTCTTAGAGGTGCAGCTCATTCCTATGACAGTGCATTTTGATACTCTCAAAGCATTACTCTATTCCATCAAAGGGGTGGGCGCCTCGGTGCAATCGGCCAGTGCAACCCATTCAACTAGTTCAATCAGTTCAGCCAATTCAATCAGTTTAGATAGTTCAACGATTCAGTCAGCAGGAGAGGTTGCTGGCGCAATAGCCGCTGCAGAATTAGCCCCGCGGCTGCGTGGTCGCCAAGATTGGCAGGCAATGCAGGCCAAAGCCGAATCCTTACGTGTACCCCAAGGTTTGCCATTAACCTACCAGATAGTGCAGATACGTGCTCGGCGCGGGATGTAACAGTTTCACACTATATTTTAGCTACAACAATATTTATGCACACATACTTAGCATTGATTAGCGATAGGGACTTTGATTTGTGGACTTGTGGATTTAAAGGTCTACAGGTTTGCGTTTTAGCTTTATGGAGAGTGCACTTCAAAAAGGTGTACTCAATAGCGACAGATAAGGATCTAATATGTTTTTTGTAACAGGTACAGATACCGACAGTGGTAAAACCTTAGTCTCATCGGCGCTGTTAACCGCGGTGAACCGTTTGGGCGCGATAGCCAGTGCTGACTCGGCTGTGAGTATTTTAGCGTCTAACACGCTGTCGACCTTAGGTGTTAAGCCCATTGCCTCTGGCTGCGCACAAACCTCCGAAGGCTTGCGTAATGCCGATGCACTGCAGTTGATGACTTCATCGTCGCTGAAACTTACTTATCCTGTCATTAATCCTTTTACCTTTGAACCTGCGATTGCGCCGCATATTGCTGCCGCCCAAGTGGGCGTGAGCTTAGCACCTGAAGCCATTATCGAAAGTTTGGATTTAGCGGCATTTGCTCAAGCGGATTTTTGTCTGATTGAGGGCGCGGGTGGCTGGCGTTTGCCCTTAGGCGAGGGCCGATATTTATCGGAAGTGGTACAGAGATTAGAACTGCCAGTGATACTCGTGGTGGGCATGAAGCTCGGTTGCTTAAATCACGCACTGCTCACTCAAGAGGCAATACTGGCCGATGGACTTAAGATTGCTGGTTGGGTCGCTAACTGTGTCGACCCTAATATGAGTATGTTTGCGGAAAACTTGGCGAGTCTTAAAGCTATGATGTCAGCGCCTTTCCTCGGCTGTGTGCCTTTTCTTGATGATCCCAGTGCTGAAAATGCCGCCGATTACCTTGATACTTCACCGCTTTTTCAAAGCACAGAGGCTAATGCATAGGCAGTGCCTAACTAATGTTTAGCCGCTGAGCGGCTTAATGAGCGGTACTGCTAATGTCTTTAGACAAAAAATAAGCCTCACATTACGTTGAGGCTTATTTATATCAAGGCTACTGATTAATGCTCGCAAATGAGTGACTACACATTAAAGCTAAGCGTTGCTATCAGCTATTGATCTGTTGCTTCAATGCCGTTGAGGCTTTAAAGCTGGGCTGATTGTAACCGTCGATTTCAATAGCCTCGCCCGTTTGTGGATTACGGCCCGTTTTTGCGACATGGTATCTGAGTTCAAAGGTGCCAAATTGCGGCAGGAAAATTTTCTCGCCTTCGCTTAAGGCGACGTGGATCTGTTGCAATATCTGCTCAACCACAGGTTTAGTGCTCGCTTGCGATGCATTGAGTTCGGCGGCAATACGTTGGATAAGTTGTGCTTTGTTCATAGACACCTCTGAAGTCAGCTTAGGTTCAATCGAAGGGGAGTTATAACAAGCTCGCCTTAAGATTGAAAGTCATAGCTAGCTTAGCGCGGTTGATTGGTGTTTTATTGACAGACTTGTGATGCTTTTGGTGGCTGAGCGTTGCGAAAGTGAGCAGCAGTTTGTCAGTGTTGAGTGGCCTAAAGACTGAGTTAAAAGGCTTAAGCGCAAGGCGTGTTGCGCTTAAGCCATGAGTAACACTATTCAACAGCTGGCTGATGAGATACCAACTTTTTAAAGCTCGCCTATGAAAAGAGCGTTTCTTCCAAGGTACGGCCTTTCAGCAGCATCTTGTATTGCCACTTATGTTGGTTAAACAGGGTAAATAGGCGCATTTCGATATCACTGCTCTGTGCTTTTTCTTCATCCGTTGCTAGCTGGATAATAAACACCTTGCTCTGTTTTGAGCTGACGTTCACCACGCCCGCCAGTTTTGCCACTTCCGCTTGCAGCAAATCACTGTCACAGCTTTGCATGGTTAACGTCAGGTAATCGCTGTCGGTCGATGCATGCATAGACACGGCTTGGCTTAATTGCCCCTTGTCTAAATACAACACCTGATCGCACAGCTTTTCGAGCTCATCGAGATTATGCGAGCTGATCATAAAGGTCGTGGTGGGCGATAAGGCTTTGACCAGTTCGCGGACTTTTTTCGCGTTGGCAGGATCTAGCCCCGCGGTCGGCTCATCCAATAGCACTAACTCTGGCGAGCCAATCAACGCCTGCGCAATCGACACGCGTTTACTCATACCGTGGCTGAGGCTTGGTGGTTTTTGCTCGGCGACATCCGCCAAATCGACTAAGGTCAATACGCGAATGGCCTCTTGTCTGGCTTGTTCTACGCCCATGCCCTGCAGACGTGCGAAAAAGCTTAACTGGCTGACAATGGTCAAATTGGGATCGAGCACCGCATCTTGGGGTAAAGCGGCAATTTTGCCTAAAAGTTTAGGGCTATTAGGCGCTTCACCGAGCAGGGTTATTGTCCCTGCACTTGGCGATAAATAGCCGCATAACAGACTAAAAAGCGTGGTTTTACCCGCGCCATTTGGACCGACAAGGGCGATGGGCGCACCCGCTTCTAGGCTGAAGTTAACATCATTCAGCGCCTTTTTGCTGCCGTAAAGTTGCGACAGCCCTTGGCATTGGATCAGACTCATAGCGAGCTCCTTTGCATATAAATTCTGCCGAGCAAGAGGGCCGCAGCGGTTTGGAACAGTGGAATAGGGGCATAAGCTAAGCTGTTGAGTCCATTTGTATTGAGCATGTCCGACAGCTGAGCACCGGGTAATACCCATTGCAGCTGTGCCAATACGCTAGATTGGCTGCCTAACACCATGATGGCGATGGAAATCACTGTCCATAAAATGGTCGCAAACACCATAGCTTGACGTGCCGTGCGCGCATACAGGGACAATAAGGTCATCACTGCCGTATAGGGCAAGATCACTATGATGAGGTTAAGGCCGACTAAGGCGCCAGAGGTTAACGCTGGCAAAAAAAGCTGGCTGTCACGGCTGAGTGCGAGGGCGACTGTGGCGATAATCGTCAATAGGATCAGCAAGCCTTGGATCAGAATTTGGCCGAGAAAACGCCCGAACAATAAGCTGTCACGGCTAGTGCGCAGGGTTAAAAAGCGCAGTGTGCCACGGGTTTTATCGGAAGAGAATTGATCGGCGGCGATCAAAATACTGAACAGTGGGAATAAATACAGCGCAAAGCACCAAAATACCGCCATTTCGGCTACAGGCCACTCAAAGAGCACGTTGAGGGTATTGGCCCCAAATAAGCTGTCGATGACATCTTTAACATTGGGCTGCAATAACATCGCCGATGCGCTTTGAATGGGATAAAGCAGGAGTACGCCCCACACTAAACCAAAGGCGACCAAGGCGATGATCCCTCGGGTATTAAATAAAAATTTACGCAGTTCAAACATGGCGATAATAAGCATGTTGTTGAAACTGCTGGGTGGATTATTGGTCATTTGCTGTCTCTATTATTCTTGACGCTATGATTAGCTTTAAAAGACGATTAACTCAACGAGGCGATTAACTCATCGAGCTTTTGCGTCAGTTCAGCCACCTGTTGCTCAAGCTCTGTCACTCTTTGGGTTAATTCATGCGGCTCAGCAGCCAAAGACACAGCGACATGGGCGGCACTATGGTTGGTAGTCTGGCTGGCAATATGAGTATTATCGAGCTGCGACGAGGCGGCAGAGAATAATTCCACATAACGGGATTCGCGGCGACCAGCTTCTCTGGGCAACTGTTTTAAGAAAGGTTTTTCGCGGCTCATTAATTGGCGGATGCAATCTTCCACTTCGATCACGTCTTTAAATTCGTGTAGGCGATTACTGCGGGTGCGCAGCTCTCCTGGCGTTTGTGGGCCACGTAATAGCAACAAACAGACGATGGCGAGTGCGGCGGAGGACAGTTGAAGTTCACTGAATTCGGTATTGCAGAATCTGTGCTTGTATTTCACGACGCGGCTGCCAAATCCCGACTGTTCGCTGATCAAACGTTTACGATTAAGGGAATCGACGGCAATTTGCACTTGGGTTTCGCTGAGTTCGAGTACCGGCTCGCGACTGGTTTTTTGATTGCAGGCTAAGGTCAATGAGTTTAGCGAGAGTGGATATTGCTCTGGGGTGGTGATTTCTTTCTCAAGCAGGCATCCGATGACTCTGGCTTCGTGTAACGTGAGTTCCATATAAGCTCCAAAGAAAAAAGCATGGCTTTGTTTATAACAGAGCCATGCTTAATATCCTAGGAGTTGTCAGTCAAACTCTGCCTTAGTGGCGGTAAACTGTACAACTTTAACGCTAAGTACTGAATAGAGTTGATTATTCTGCGGTTTCAGTCAAACGCAGACCATCATTATCTATGCTCAGTTGACCATTCTTAAATAAGCCACCTATGGCTTTTTTGAAGGCTTTTTTACTCATACCAAGCTGATCGTAAATGATTTCAGCATCGGTTTTATCGGTTAGGGCTAAGAAGCCGCCAGCCTGTTTGAGTTTGATCAGGATAATGTGGGCATGCTTATCTAACTCTTGTTTACTGCCTTGTTGCAGCACAAGATCGATTTTGCCATCGCGGCGCACTTGTTTGATAAAACCTTTGAGTCGTTGGCCGAAACGCAGTTTTTGGAACACTTCGTTTTCGTAAATCACGCCCCAATGGGCATGATTAATAATGGCTTTATAGCCTAAATCTGTGGTGCCGCCGATATATAAATCGACCTGCTCACCGACTGTGTACTCTGGCTCTGTCTTATCGAGGAACTTATCGATTTTTGATGAGGCCATGATGCGTTCATCGGCGCGGTTAGCGTGCACATAAACCAGATAAGAGCGACCTTCTTCGATAGGTTTATGTTGCTCACCGAAGGGCAGTAATAAGTCTTTATCTAAGCCCCAGTCTAAAAAGGCGCCATAAGGACCGGTTGCAACGGCTTTTAAATAGGCAAACTCGCCTACTTGTGCCAATGGACGGCGCGTGGTGGCAATCACGATATCTTCAGAATCTAGATACAGAAACACGTCAAGTAGATCACCGACTTGGCAGTCTTTGGGGGTGACTTTGTTTGGCAGCAGTACTTGCCCTAATTCGTGGGCGTTTAAATACACGCCAAAGCTGACTTGTTTTACAACCTCAAGTTTGCAGGTTTTACCTATCTGTACCATGGATCTCTCTGTGCATAATTAAATGTGATTCGGCTGCGATTATACACTTCGGTGCTGAAACTGCAGCATTATTGTCTTTGGGTTTTATCTTAGGACGATTCAGCCGTTAATCATCACCGCTGTTTAGTTGGATGTTGGTAAGGGCTATAACAAGAAATGTGGTTGGAAAAGTGATGAGGATTGTTACTAGGAATGACCTCATTTTGGTATCTAGGATTGTCTTAAGTTTTAAGGTGGAATTGCATCTCGGTTTATGGCTTAGGTTTATGGCTTATTGGTGCTGAATTTTGCACTGTGATATTGAGCGCTAGGCTTTAGCCAATGGCTGCACGTAGGCGGGGCTAAAGTGACAAACAAAATGAAGGGTTATTTGCGGCAATAAATGTCAAAAAAGTTACAAAGGCTATTAAAAAATATTGAACAGACGAGTACGGCGTTCATGCGCTAACTAGCTAATATTATTCAGCTTAACGCTAATACTCAGTAGGTGGTTGTTAAGCGGGTGTTTATTATATTTTAATGCGAAATATTAAATGAGATTCTTGCTTGCATTCTGTGACATTGCGCGGTTTAATTGCGCCGTTCAACGACTTCGCTCGTTAGAGACATTACAAATATTACGTGAGTAGTAAAGGTTTTATGGTTCAGCAGTCATTAACCGTGTAATTGACAACATATCGAATTACATGGGGTTAAGAGGGTTTTTATTAGCTAATGCACAAGCATCCATTTTTTGCACTTTGCCTAAAAGTGTCACAATGCCAACGCTCGATTGTCGTGCCATACGATGATACTGGCCTTAAGCATCTCACGTTGATCCGCATCAATTCTGGCCGCGAAGAAGCCAATAGTCCCCTGTTAAAATAATCTTGCCTAGAGATAAGCTGGTTTGGCGTTTTCGCTAGTTCGGTGTTGTCGGTTTTCGTTTTCTACTTGTGTTATCGGTTTCTGAAGGTCTTAACTTCTTTCGAACGTCTTTAAGCTGCTTATTAGCTTGATGTTTTAAGGATGCGACTCAGGACTTCATTCGGCTTTTTGGCGGTATTTGCGGCCTTTAGCCTTAAGATAAATACAGGCGAGGCAAGTAAAGATAGCTTTACTGGGAGAAGGGAATAAGCTTCTCCATCAATATGATAGGATATAGTGCGTTAAGATGAATTGTCTCTTGCGCTATTAATGAAAATCGCGGCAATGTCACTTACACTAGCGTGACGTTGCGGCATTAAGTAGAAGGTGAAATCTACCTTCGTGTATGTCAGGTAAGGTGTCCCTTTGCCTGGGTTTGTCGAACGGGCGGTTGTGCTATTAAGTCATAACCGTTTAACCCATTTTTTAATAGACGGGCTAAATAATAATGAATGATTGGTCTATTGATGATGCTCGTGCTGGGTACAATGTTACTCACTGGAGCCAAGGTTTTTATGGGATCAGCGATCACGGTGAGGTGACAGTGTCACCGGACCCAAAAAATCCTGATTACAAGATTGGCTTAAATGAGCTAGCCAAAGACATGGTTAAAGCGGGCGTCGCTTTGCCTGTACTAGTTCGTTTTCCGCAGATCCTGCACCACAGAGTGAACAGTTTGTGCCAAGCATTCGACCAAGCGATACAGAAGTACGAGTATCAGGCGGACTATTTGCTGGTTTACCCGATTAAAGTAAACCAACAGCAAACTGTGGTGGAAGAGATCCTGGCGAGTCAGGCATCAAAAGAAGTACCACAACTGGGTTTAGAAGCGGGCAGTAAGCCTGAGCTGATGGCTGTGTTAGCCATGGCGCAAAAAGCCAGTTCAGTCATTGTATGTAATGGTTATAAAGATAATGAATATATCCGTTTAGCACTGATTGGTGAAAAGTTAGGCCACAAGGTTTACATCGTTTTAGAAAAACTGTCTGAACTGAAAATGGTGTTAGCTGAATCTAAACGTTTGGGCGTTAAACCGCGTTTAGGTTTGCGTGCGCGTTTAGCATTCCAAGGCAAAGGCAAATGGCAGGCTAGCGGTGGCGAGAAGTCTAAGTTCGGTCTATCAGCAGCACAAATTTTGCTGGTGGTTGAACAACTTAAGCAACACGACATGCTGGATTCGCTGCAGTTACTGCATTTCCACTTAGGTTCGCAAATTGCGAACATCCGTGATATTCGCCAAGGTGTGAGTGAAGCGGGTCGTTTCTATTGTGAATTACGTGCATTAGGCGCAAGCGTTAACTGCTTCGACGTCGGTGGTGGTTTAGCGGTGGATTACGATGGCACACGTAGCCAAAGTAATAACTCGATGAACTATGGCCTGACCGAATACGCCAACAATATCGTTAACGTATTGACCGACATCTGTAATGAATACGAGCAGCCTATGCCACGTATTATTTCAGAGTCTGGCCGTTACTTAACCGCGCATCACGCTGTGCTGATCACCGATGTTATCGGTACTGAAGCCTATCAGCCTGAAGATATTCAACCGCCAGCGGAAGAGTCACCACAGTTATTGCATAACATGTGGCATTCATGGTCTGAGATCAGCGGCCGCGCCGATCAACGTGCTTTGATAGAGATTTATCACGATAGCCAAAGTGACTTACAAGAAGCGCATTCGCTATTTGCTCTTGGTCAATTGAGCTTGGCAGAACGTGCTTGGGCTGAACAAGCTAACCTGCGTGTGTGCCATGAAGTGCAAGGGCTATTGAGTGCGAAGAACCGTTATCACAGACCGATTATTGATGAACTCAATGAAAAGTTAGCCGATAAGTTCTTTGTTAACTTCTCATTATTCCAGTCATTACCCGATGCTTGGGGTATTGATCAAGTGTTCCCAGTATTGCCGTTATCGGGTTTAGATAAAGCCCCTGAGCGCCGTGCTGTGATGCTCGATATCACCTGTGACTCCGACGGTATTGTTGATCAATACGTTGATGGTCAAGGGATTGAAACTACATTGCCAGTACCAGCCTGGAGTGCGGATAGCCCGTACCTGATTGGTTTCTTCCTTGTGGGCGCATACCAAGAAATCTTGGGTGATATGCATAACCTGTTTGGTGATACTAACTCTGCGGTTGTTCGCATCGAAGATAACGGTGTGACTAACATTGAATCGGTATTGGCGGGTGATACTGTCGCTGACGTATTGCGTTACGTTAACTTAGATGCAGTGGCCTTTATGCGCACTTACGAAGAGTTAGTGAATCTGCATATTGCCGAAGATGAACGCGCACAAATTTTAGAAGAACTGCAAGTTGGCCTGAAAGGCTACACTTACTTGGAAGATTTTTCTTAAGATATTTTTCTTAAGATTTAGTGTGTTAAAATAAATCAGCCTAAGGTCACTTAGGCTGATTTTTGCTTTCTGGACGATATTTATTTATCGTTCGTGGGAGCCAAATTGGTATAAAGGATGTCGACAGCAAGGGCGCATAGCGTTTAATGGGGTTAAGGATTTGATGTTTTTTGAAGGCTCAGAAAAGAAACTTGAGATCATCGTGGCGGCGTCTGCGCTGAATTTACGCGAACTCGATGTGAGCTTTTGGTCAGCCTTAGTCAATTGTGCCCATGCCGAGATTTTGTCGCAGATTAGTAATGCTGACTGCGATGCTTACCTGTTGAGCGAATCCAGCTTATTCGTATGGCACGACAGATTTGTCATGCTCACCTGCGGCAATAGCACTTTAGTGGATGCCGCTTGTTATTTTATCGATGCGCTTGGCGTATCTGCGATGGCGCTGGTGAGTTATCAGCGTAAAAACGAATACCAAGCCCACCTGCAAGCCAGCAGTTTTGCCGATGATGTCGGCAAGCTGCGTCAGCGTATCGCGGGTAAGGCAATGAGAGTGGGGCATTTAGACAGTCACCATCATTATTTTTTCTGCTCTGACAGTGATTATCGAGCACCAAAGGATGATCAAACCAGTGAGCTGCTGATGTACCACATTCGTGGTGAATTGGCCGACAATCTTAATGGTGGCTCGCAAAGCAAAGCTGAAATTTGCGCCGCACTCGAACTTAACGATTTACTCCCCGAATTTGAGATTGACGCCCATTTATTTGACCCCTCAGGTTTTTCGATGAATGGCCTCTGGGGCAAATATTATGTCACCTTGCATATCACGCCCCAAAGCGAGAATGCCTGCGCCAGTTCCTATGTGAGCTTTGAAACGAATCTTGATTTAGCCCAGTATCCGCAAGATATCTTGGGACGGCTATTAGCGCTGTTTTCTCCCATCAGCTGGGACACCATCCGCTTTAATACCGACGACTTAACGCAGGGATTTCCTGCCCATTTATGCTTAGGGCGTGGCTCATTAACGACCGAGCAAGGTTATGACATTAGTTTTAGTCACTATCAGCAGCTTGAGGCTGAAGTGCTGATCCCTGAATTCATGTAATTTTTTGACATTTGTTTAAGGAAACCCCATGACAGATCTCAGTGATATCCGCCGCGAGTATGCTAAAGGCGGCTTAAGACGTGCCGACTTACCGCAAAACCCGATGGACTTGTTTGAATTGTGGATGACGCAGGCGAGGGATGCGGAACTTAGCGATCCAACCGCTATGTGTGTGGCGACTGTGGACGAACACGGCCAACCTTTTCAACGGATAGTGTTACTTAAGCGTTTTGATGACACTGGCTTCGTGTTTTTTACCAACTTAGGCAGCCGCAAAGCCCAGCAAATTGCCGCCAATAATAAAGTCAGTTTGCATTTCCCTTGGCATCCTTTAGAGCGCCAAGTATCGGTGCTCGGAGAAGCGCAGGCGCTGTCTACCGCCGAAGTGCTTAAATACTTTATGACCCGTCCTAAGGACAGTCAAATTGCCGCTTGGGTGTCGCAGCAGTCGAGTAAACTCAGCGCGAGACAAGTACTTGAAGGTAAATTCTTCGAAATGAAGGCTAAGTTCGCCAAGGGCGATGTGCCTTTACCCAGTTTTTGGGGTGGTTACTTAGTCAGACCTTCGAGTATCGAATTTTGGCAGGGTGGAGAACACAGGCTGCATGATCGTTTTATTTATACACGCCATGATGCTGAGTGGGAAATCGATCGTTTAGCACCATAGTAGGGCGCATAGTACGGCATAGCACTGTGTATAATTGAGCCAGTGAACCTAACACCAACAGAGTGAAAAGACATTGAGTGATTATAAAATTTGGGTTGACGCGGACGCATGCCCCAATCCCATTAAAGAAATTCTGTTCCGCGCGGCGGAGCGTAAAGCTTTGCCGCTGGTGCTGGTGGCCAATCAAATGATCCGTGTACCGCCATCGCCCTATATCAGCCAAATTCGCGTTGGTGCGGGTTTTGATGTGGCGGATCAATACATTGTCGACCATGTCGAGCCGACGCATTTAGTGATCACCGCGGACATTCCCTTAGCGGCTTTAATCATCGAAAAGGGCGCCTTGGCACTCAATCCCCGCGGCGAGCTTTATACCGTCGATAACATAAAACAAAAGCTGACGATGCGCGATTTTATGGAAGATTTGCGGGGTTCAGGTGTGCATACCGGCGGGCCGGATTCGTTTTCCCAAGCGGATAAACAGGCTTTTGCCAATAGCTTAGATAAATGGCTAGTTAGAGTATGAAGCATAGTTTACTGGTCGCTAATGGATAAAAAGAGTATCTTTAGCTTAAGTTAGGTGATGTGGGTCACGTTTAACTGGGCAGGATTTTCGCCTGCTGCAGATGTCGATTTGCTTTACTGCATGGCTTTTAAACTCACTTTTTGAGGACTGATACGATGAAAAAATGGATGGGAATTGTTGCCTTATCGGCTATGGCCAGTTTTAGCTGCGCCGCGCAATGGCAAGTGATGGATCAAGATTCGCGAGTCAGTTTTATTTCGGTAAAGAAAGGTGACATTGGTGAAGTCCATCACTTTAAACAACTCAAAGGTACGTTAAAAGAGGATGGTCAATTCGAATTAACCATTCCGTTAATTGGCGTCGCCACAGGTATTGATGTCCGCGATGAGCGGATGCAGAACTTATTGTTCGAAGTGTCTTTATATCCTGAGCTTAAACTGTCGTCTCAAGTTGACACTAAAATGCTAAAAGATCTCGGCATTGGTGAGACTAAAGTCGTTGATATCGATGGTAAAATTGCATTGCATGGTAAATCGCAAACTAAAACTTTTTCGGTAATTATCACTAAAGTTTCTGATAAAAAGCTGTTAGTGAACAGTTTTCAGCCGATAATTGTGAATGCCAATGAGTTTGATCTTGTCGCAGGCATTGATAAATTACGTGAAATTGCGGGTTTATCGAGCATTAGCCAAGCTGTTCCTGTGTCATTTGTACTAACCTTAACTCAGTAACTTCAATAAGATTGGTGTAGATCAATACGTCAGTTATCGAAGATAGGCTAGAGTTAAATAAGTGGCGTATGCTGGATCTCGATGAGAAGCCGAATTTTCGGCTTCTTTGATATTTCCGATTGTGGTATTAATAGCACCACACTAGATATTAAGTTAATGAGTTTAAAGGGTAAAAAATGGTCACAGATAAAGATGGTTACATGCATTTGGTCCAGTATTTAACTGAACATCTTGGCTTATTTGAAACACCAAGTTCTGAGGTGATTTCAGACGATACTGTGATGGAATTGTTTGAAGAGCAATTGTCGGCGCAGATCATTATGGTGTGTGGTCAAAATCCGTCATTGTCTTTCGCGCAGCGCAACATGATTATCCGCGAAGTTGATGCGATTGTGTATGATTTAGAAGAGATTTTAGCTTCAGTTGCCAATCATAAAGCTACACCTGCTCAGACGTTATTTATTACCGAATTTTCCGGTTTAATTAAGAATTTGTTCGATCAAGAAATCGCTAAACAACAAGTCAGCGCCTAATCAGAAGGGCGCTTTAGCTTTGAGTGGCAAGCCGCTCAAATCGGCTTAACGTAAAATAAACTACTCTCTTTTCCAGCATTTATGTCATTGTCTGTGTATCTTTAGTGTGTGAGCTTTAACTATTTCCCCTTCGTGTATTGATAAGGAGTATCCAATGCTAACGATCTCTTCGGGCCATGCCCATGACATATTGGCAGTCGTCGCATCTGGTCGTATTAACCATAAGGATATTGAAGGCTATCTAGTTCCCGCCATTGAAGCTAAGCTGCAAGATCACGCCAGTATTCGCCTCTGGTACGAATTTTCCCCTGAGTTTGAAGGTATATCCGTCGCTGCTCTGTGGGACGATGCAGTACTTGGCTTATTTCATTTAAGTGATTTCTCAAGAGTGGTGATGATTGCTAACCAAGCTCAAACAAGCGCTATGGTCAATGCGCTTGCCTGTATGCTGCCGTGCCCTGTAAAGGTATTTGCTGCCGATGAGCAAACCCAAGCAAAAGCATGGCTTGATCAGTAAGCCGACTTCTTTATTGCGACGCTAAGCTTATACTAAGCGGCCAATGACATTGTATGTGTGTGCCTTGGTTTAACAGGCTGCTTATGGTCAGGCTGCCATTAAGATCGTTTTTGAGCCAAAGATTGATACAGGTTAAGGTCCCGAGGCAGAGTTCTTGCTCCAGTTCCTGCCGCAATTGTGTGAGCTGCGCCTCCGTCATACCAATGCCATTATCGATAATACTGATCTGCAGCACGTCGTTCGATTTGTCGATGGCGATGGTGATTTCACGCTGTTCGTTGTGAGTCTTAAAAGCATGATTCAAAGTGTTAGTGATTAAGCGATAGAAGAGTTGCAGATATTGCCAAGCAGGGCCATCGATGATGATGTTTTCCTCGCAATTGAGCACTATCTCTACGTTTGCTTTCGTTAATTGCACTTTTAGCAAACCTAAGAGATGGCGCATAAATTGCGCGAGATGTAATGGACGAATATCGTTTTGATGATTGGTCAGCAGCTGGGCAATATGCCGCAATTTCTCGGCCTGAGTTACCATGATTTCGGTGATCTGAGCTCTGTAATTTGCCTCGTCCGTGTGCTGCAGTTGGCAAACTTTGGCGAGTAGCTGATCTTGCTCATGCATGAGCTGCGTCATCATTTCAGCTAAGAAGTTTTGCATTAGCTGTTGGCTTTGTTCACGGCTGAGATTGAGTTGATGATGCTTCTCAAGCATTTTAGTTAATGCTTCTTGCTCTTGGTAAAGCTCATTATTATTTTGATTGATAAGGCGAATTTGCTCTTGTAGATGATTGAGCGTCTCGACTTGCCCTAAGAGTAATTTATCCTGTTCTTGCTCTTTAATCTTTTTCAACGTGATATCAAAGGCGATAGCGCCGACCGCAATCACAGTATCGTCATCATCTTTTATCTTAAATTTGGTCACGATATAAATAAGATTCCCCAGTGGCGAGGGGATGGCCTCTTCAAAATTAATGGCTTCGTTATTGTGCAGTACGCGCCGATCATTTTGTTGATACTCGTGGGCAAATTGGCTGGGAAATACCTCAAAATCCGAGGCGCCAATAATGCGTCTGCGTTCTATGCCTAAAATTTCACAATACTTGTCATTCACCAGAATATATTTACCGTGCAGATCTTTGACATAGATAAGGTTTTGGGAAAATTTCAGCAAAGCCCTTAGTTGTTCTTTATGGCGCTTTAATTCAAGTTGGAATAGGTTCTGACTCTGTAATTGTTGCTCTAGGGCAAGATTACTGGCATCTAAACTCGCCATTGCCACTTCAAGTTGTTGAGTTCGCGACAGGAATGTCTTGGCTAATAAGCCAATTTCGTCGTGACTGTCTTTGGCTTTAAGTTCAATTGATGCGGAATCATTACGCTTTAAGGCTTGGACGATTTCAATAATCGGGGTAATAAACAGCCGGTGTTGGAGTAAGAATAGCAGGACCAAGCCTAAAAGCTGGATGCACACTAAATAAATACCAACCTTTTCAACTAAGTGTTTGGCGGTATCTTGCAGCGGCGAAATCGGGGTGACAACTAACACTTTCCAATAGGTATTGGGCATCAAAAATACCGAAACCAGGGACGCCGTTTTCAAAATGGGATCATGGGCTAAGGTCACTGAGGTCAGTAGTTTTGGGGTGGTGAAATGGTTTAAGGCATTGTTATTGACTATGGCGGCTAACATGTCGCGCTCATCTTGATGACTTAGCCGGGTCAAATGTTGCATCTGTTCTTGGGTAAAGACGCGCTCGGCCACGGCTTCTTCGATAAAGGCTTTATCCGCATTGTGTAATGCCGCTTCGATGGGGCTGAAGTCTGGCTGCTGGTCAACGAGATGATTAAAAGTGACAAAGGTGTGGCTGGTATTGGCTTGATGCTGAAGATTATTATTGCCATGGGGATAGGCGAGCACTTGGTTTTGATGATCTAAGGCAATGACATAACCCCTGACATCGACCATAGCATTGCGTAGTAGGGCATTGAGCTTTTCTAAGCTGATATCCACAGTGGCGGCACCAATAAACTGATGGTCCATCCACATAGCGCCTGAAGCCGTGATCATGGATTCATGGGTGGTGGGATCGAAATAAGATTTTGACCAGAAAATTTTGCCCGCGGGGAAATAGCGTGTCGGGCGATACCATTCTTCGGTGTGATAACTAGGAAACGTGTCCTTGTTATAGCTATCAATCGCGACTAACTCGTCGTTTACATTGTGGGCCCAGAATAGGCTATCGCGAAATTTTTGCTGATTAAACGCGCCGGGCTCCGGCCAGACGCCACCGCCAGAGATGATGCGTTGCTGGTTATCGAGCGTCAGCAAGCTGGGGATGGTTTTCACCAGTTGCTCATGATCATAGCGATAAAGTTTTGCAATACTGGAAATGGAGCCTACAACGGTTTCGACCTGTGAAGTCATTTCCTGCAGTTTGGCGATGATTAACTGGCCATAGTTTTGGTTTAACACGGCTTGTTGATCAAGCACTTGTTGACGCTGAATACTCAGAATCACCCAAGCTGTGCTGCAAATCAAAATAGCGGCAATGACGAGTTGGATAAGGCTAAATTTGAACGGCAAACTGTTTTGCCATTGGGTTAAGGCAGTATGTGGCTCAGAAGTCGAACTTTTTCCCATAATCACCAGTTTCCAAATCACCACTTTTCATTGAGCCAGTGTAGCGCGTTCTCGCTGTTTTGCTATGAGCAGATGTTTAAGTTGCGGGTATTGAATGGAATTAGCGGCGGGAATCAGTCGTAAACTGTGAATAAAATCGTTAATAAAAAAGGCAGGGTTGATCCCTGCCTTATCTCAAAGTCGTTACTTATAAAGAGAAGGTTTATTTGAACCACTCAAGATAGGCACAATAAAGAGTAACCAAGCCACTAAGAAGCCACTGAAAGCGACTACCATCCATTCGGCCATGGTTATACCCATAAAGACCCAAGGCACATCAGTACACATGCCAGTAGGCATCATAATGGAGGGGAACCATTCGTGTAATGGCATCCAAGCTGGGAATTCAGGTAAGAATGAACATGTTGAGAACGGCGATGGGTTGGTTTGCATGTCTACCAGCGATAGCGCCAGCTTTAATCCCCAAGTCGCACTGACTGCCCAAACAATAGCCGCGAGAATCCTTACGATGCGATACTTTGGCGCCGTCATGCCGATAAGGCCGGCTGCCAATAAACCAAAGACAGCAAGTCTTTGATAAATACACATAACACAGGGGTCGAGTTTCATTATATGTTGAAAATACAGTGCGCTTAACTCTAAGCCTAAGGCTGTGCCTGCGAGAATAAACCAAGATGAACGGGAATGGGCAAAGCGAGTAATAACAGTCAAAGTGAGCTCCATATCAACAAAAAACGCCCTCAGACATGGGGCGTTTTTTGGACTCTACTTATTTAATAAAGTTCAGTCAATAGAGAAGATTAATGTCCGGACACTGTGCCCAACACTTCTTTTGCACTGTGATGGATGATTGTATGGGAATCATAGAAATATTGAGTGGCTTGTTCTAAGAATCCCGTTTGGATCGCCATAACGCCCACAATGGATAGCACGATAGTGTAGGGCAATGCCATCCATACCATTCTGCCATAGGATAAGCGGATCAGCGGTGCTAAGGCTGACGTCAGTAAGAACAAGAACGCCGCTTGACCATTAGGTGTCGCCACCGAAGGTAAGTTAGTTCCGGTATTAATCGCAACGGCCAGTAAGTCGAATTGATCACGGGTGATTTGGCCGTTAATTAATGCCGCCTTCACTTCATTGATATACACAGTACCGACGAACACGTTATCACTCACCATAGACAATAATCCGTTGGCGATATAGAAAATCACTAATTGGGTATTGCCTTCATAACCCAGTGCCCATTGGATAACGGGGGCGAATAAATGTTGATCGATAATCACGCCAACAACCGCAAAGAACACCGCTAATAATGCGGTAAAAGGCAGTGCCTCTTCAAAGGCTTTACCAAGGGCATGCTCATCGGTGACGCCGTTAAAGGCTGTGGTTAAAATAATCACAGAAAGACCAATTAAGCCCACTGAAGCTAAATGCAAGGCAAGACCTGCGATCAACCAGACACCCACTAGGGCTTGGACGATTAACTTCATGTTGTCTTTGTTGGTACGGCGCGCATCTTCATGGGCGGCATATTCACATAAGATCCGATGAACGGCCGTTGGTAATTTAGCGCCATAACCAAAAATACCAAATTTTTCAACTAAGTAGCAGGTTAAAACACCAGAAATCAATACCGGAACAGTAACCGGTGACATACGTACGGCGAATTCACCGAACTGCCAATTGGCCTGTGCAGCAATGATCAAGTTTTGAGGTTCGCCCACCATAGTACATACACCGCCGAGTGCAGTACCGACACCCGCATGCATTAACAGATTACGCAGGAAGCCACGGAATGCACCGAGTTCTTCTTCGTTTAACTGATCTTCGCCCGCAGCGTTTTTACCTTCGGAGGTATGATCGTGATCGGCGCCGAAATCTTTTCCAGAAGCGACCTTGTGGTAAATAGAATAGAAACCCACAGCGACCGCGATAATCACGGCAATAACCGTTAACGCATCTAAGAAGGCAGATAAAAACGCCGATGCCAAACAAAACATCAGTGACACTAAAACTTTAGAACGCACTTTGGTAATAATTTTCGTGAAGCCAAATAGCAGCAATTGCTTCATGAAATAAATACCAGCGACCATAAACACCAAGAGTAATAATACTTCTAGGTTGGCTTCTATTTCATGTAAGACTTGGCTTGCCGATGTCATGCCAATTGCGACAGCTTCAATTGCTAATAATCCGCCAGGCTGTAATGGATAACATTTTAATGCCATTGCTAAGGTAAAAATAAATTCAAGCACCAATACCCAGCCGGCCACGAAGGGGTCGACATAGAAAAAGAGTAGTGGATTGATAATTAAAAATGACAGTATTGCGGTTTTGTACCACTTAGGAGAATTTCCTAAGAAGTTCCCAATAAACGCCTGACTCATTGTCGCCGGCATGGCAGCCTCTCTTCTAATTATGTTAAAAATTGCACGTGTTTAATATCAATACCTGCGTTTGTTAAATCAGTCTAGCCTAAAGAGAAAGCTAATGTAACGAGATACTGATACCCACATTTCAAAAAGCGGAGCTAATCGGCAAAATTGACGTTTGTTGCCTTGATCTTGGTCGTTTTTTTGAGCGATTGTGTGACATTTACACGGCGATAACACAGTGAATTTAAGTGAATGGTTTCCATTTTTTACCGCTCTGGTATGATCAGTGACCATTACGACGCACAACAACTGGATAAGTGGGCTGATGATTATCAATGCCAAAGGACCTGCAAGTTTTGCAGAGAAGTATATTGTGAGATCCATTTGGGATAATAAATTTCCTCCAGGGTCCATTTTACCGGCTGAACGTGAGCTTTCGGAATTGATCGGTGTGACTCGCACCACTCTGCGTGAAGTGCTACAGCGCTTAGCCCGTGACGGATGGTTGAAAATCCAACACGGTAAACCAACGCGAGTGAACAATTTCTGGGAAACCTCGGGCTTAAACATTCTTGAGACGATTGCCGATCTTAATCCAGAAGGATTTCCGGTATTGGTTGACCAACTCTTGTCGGCCCGTACTAACGTCAGTGCTATCTATTTCCGCGGTGCCCTGCGTTATAACCCAGACACGGCTGTGAATGTGCTCGCCAAAATTCATCAGCTTGAAGATACGGCTGAATCCTATGCCGAATTCGACTATTTATTGCATCATACCTTAGCTTTCTCCTCCGGGAATCCACTTTACGTATTGATATTAAATGGATTTAAGGGATTGTATAGCCGAGTCGGTCGCTATTATTTCACCAGTTCAGATGCGCGATTATTGGCCTTAAATTTTTACAAAGAGTTAGAGTTACTGGCTCAAGCGAAAAATTATCTCGACGTCCCAGCGCTGATGCGCACCTATGGCATGAACAGCGGTAAGATGTGGTTACAATTACGTGATGATATGCCCGCGTCTATTGCACAGGACAATTAATTGCGGCTATTGATGTCGCATTAAAATAGCGATAAATACACAAAAGCCGTTTCCAATGGAAACGGCTTTTTTATTCGGTTTATTATTCTGGTTTAGCCGCTTCAGGGCAGGATGCTAATACGGTTACACTCGCATCCTCATTTTTTTGCTCTAAGGTGACAGTGAAACCCCATAATCTATGTAAATGCTTTAATACTTCTTTATGGCTGCTGGCTAAGGGAATATCGTTATTCGGCACATAACGCAAGGTTAAGGATCTATCACCGTTGATCTCTACATTATGCACTTGGATATTCGGTTCAATATTCGACAAGTTATATTGCTGCGATAATAACTGGCGAATATCTTGATAACCTTGTTCATCATGAATTGCCGATACCGACAGATAATTGCGTTTCTCATCATCATGGATACCAAACAACTTAAATTGGCGGATGACTTTAGGTGAAAGATATTGGCTAATAAAACTTTCGTCTTTAAAGTTTTGCATTGCAAAGTGTAAGGTTTCAATCCAATTGCTGCCGGCGATGTCGGGAAACCAGGCTTTATCTTCATCGGTTGGATTTTCACAAATACGCCGAATGTCGGTAAACATGGCAAAACCTAAAGCATAGGGATTGATTCCACTGTAATAGCGGCTGTTGTAGTCGGGTTGGGCAACCACGCCTGTATGGCTTTGCAAAAACTCGATCATGAAGCGGTCAGTGACCACGCCATCATCATACAAGTGATTCAAAATAGTGTAGTGCCAGAAGGTGGCCCAGCCTTCATTCATTACTTGAGTTTGTTTTTGCGGGTAAAAATATTGCGCCATTTTACGTACAATGCGGATAATTTCCCTTTGCCATGGTTCCAGTAAAGGGGCATTTTTCTCAATGAAATATAAGATATTTTCCTGCGGTTCTGCGGGGAAACGACGTTTCTTCGATTGTGACTGTTCATGTTGCTGGGTAGGAATCGTGCGCCATAAATCATTCACTTGGCTTTGTAGGTACGCCTCGCGATCTTTTTGTCTTGCCTGTTCTTCTCGGAATGAAATTTCAGAGGGACGTTTATAGCGATCGACACCATAGTTCATTAGCGCATGGCAGGAGTCGATGACGCTTTCGACCTGTGCTACGCCATGTTTTTGCTCGCAATCACTGATGTAGTTTTTGGCAAAAACAAGGTAGTCAATAATCGAGCTGGCATCTGTCCATGTCTTAAATAAGTAGTTGTTTTTAAAAAAGCTGTTATGTCCGAAACAGGCGTGGGCGATCACCAGTGCCTGCATTGTAATAGTGTTTTCCTCCATAAGGTAGGCAATACAGGGGTTAGAATTAATCACAATTTCGTAGGCAAGCCCCATTTGGCCGCGCTTGTAACCTTGCTCGGTTTCGATAAAACGTTTACCAAAGGACCAATGGGTGTAACCAATGGGCATACCAATGCCCGCATAAGCATCCATCATCTGCTCAGCGGTGATGACTTCAATTTGATTTGGGTAAGTGCTGAGCTTATACAGTGCTGCTACCCGTTCAATTTCCTTGAGGTAGTCCTGCAGTAGCTCGAAGCTCCAGTCAGGACCATCGCTCAGTGGTGTCCAAGGTGTTGATTTAGTTATCCCCATAGTGCCTCCTTAAACCGCTTGTTTCTTGAATAGCTCCCTAAAGACAGGGTAAATATCTTCGGCTTGACGTATGTGCTGCACGGCGATGTTGTCGTAATGCTGTTGCAGGGATTCATATTCACGCCACAAGGTTTGATGGGCGCGATTGGTGATTTCGATGTAGCTGTAGTAGCGCACCAGTGGCAAGATTTTTTGTTCTAACAATTGCCTACAGGTTGGTGAATCGTCGGCCCAGTTATCACCATCGGATGCTTGGGCTGCGTAGATATTCCATTCATCGGCTGGGTAGCGGGCTTGTTGAATTTCATGCATTAATTTCAATGCACTGGACACTATGGTGCCGCCCGTTTCTTGGGAGTAAAAGAACTCGTGTTCATCGACTTCTTTAGCTTGGGTATGGTGGCGAATGTAGACCACTTCTAAATTTTTATAGGTACGGGTGAGGAACAGATACAGCAATATATAGAAGCGTTTTGCCATATCTTTAGTTGCCTGATCCATAGAGCCAGACACATCCATCAAGCAGAACATCACGGCTTGGCTAGAAGGGATTTCCCTTTTGGAATAGTTATTAAAGCGTAGATCGAAGGTATCGATAAACGGCACTCTGGCAATCTTTTGTTTTAACTCCTCAATTTGGGCTTTTAAATCCAAAATCAACTCGGCCTTAGTACCTGGAATATTTTCCAGTTCGGCAAGTTCTTGTGCTAACTCTTTTAACAATTTCTTTTTACTGGCTGACATCGCAATACGACGTGCTAGTGATGAACGTAATGAACGGACAATATTGATGTTAGCGGGGACGCCATCATTGGTGAATCCCGCACGGTAGATTTGGTATTCCACCAGTTTATTAAGGCGATTTTTTTGTAGATTGGGGAGTTCTAAGTCCTCAAACAGTAATTCTAGATACTCATCCTTAGAGATTTCGAACACAAAATCATCGTCGCCTTCACCCGAATTTGAGGCTTCACCTTTGCCCGAACCGCCGCCAGAGCCACCAGGTGGCCGATCAATTTTATCGCCACGGGTAAATTGGTCATTACCGGGATGCACTCTGTCTCTGACACCGCCTTTGCCTTGGTGAAACATAGGTTCACTGATATCCCGAGTGGGGATACTGATTTTTTCGCCTTTATCTACATCCGTTACGCTGCGGCGAGTCACTGCATCGCTGACGGCTTTTTTAATTTGTTGCTTATATCTATTGATAAAGCGTTGGCGGTTGACTGTGCTTTTTCCTTTCGCATTCAACCGTCTATCGATAAAGTTCGCCATACGCACCTCCCAAAACCCAGCGAAGGCTTTGGCAACACCAAAGCCCTGTACTTAGTTAGCGCAAGTTTAAGAAGATTTACGAACCCGTAAATACCACTCAGACAAGAGTCGGACTTGTTTCTTGGTATAGCCTTTCTCCATCATGCGATTGACGAAATCATCGTGTTTGCGTTGATCGTCGTTTGATGTTTTGGCGTTAAAGGAAATAACAGGCAGTAAATCTTCTGTGTTGGAGAACATTTTCTTCTCGATCACAGTGCGTAGTTTCTCGTAGCTGGTCCAGAGTGGATTATTACCCTCATGGTTCGCGCGGGCGCGCAGCACAAAGTTGACGATTTCATTACGGAAATCTTTTGGATTGCTGATCCCCGCGGGCTTCTCAATCTTCTCAAGTTCTGCATTGAGGGCGGCGCGGTCGAATAGCTGACCCGTTTCTGGGTCGCGGTATTCTTGATCTTGGATCCAAAAATCGGCGTAAGTGACATAGCGGTCGAAGATATTTTGGCCGTATTCAGAGTAAGACTCTAAGTAAGCGGTTTGAATTTCTTTACCGATAAACTCCACATACTTAGGGATCAAATAACCTTTTAGAAACTCCAGATAGCGTTCGGCGGTATCGCCGGGGAACTGTTCTTGTTCAATTTGCCGTTCGAGCACATAGAATAAATGTACTGGGTTAGCGGCGATTTCTGAATGGTCGAAGTTAAATACCCGCGACAAAATCTTAAAGGCGAAACGGGTGGATAGCCCATTCATGCCTTCATCGACACCCGCGTAATCACGGTATTCTTGGTAAGACTTAGCCTTAGGATCGGTATCTTTCAGGCTTTCACCGTCATACACCCGCATCTTAGAGTAGGTGGAGGAGTTTTCAGGTGGCTTGATGCGCGACAACACACTAAATTGCGCTAGGGTTTCTAAGGTGCCAGGCGCACAAGGTGCTTTTGATAACTCAGAGTTGATCAGCAGTTTTTGATAGATTTGTAGTTCTTCCGAAACCCGTAAACAGTAGGGGACTTTGACTATGTAAACACGGTCTAGGAAGGCTTCGTTGTTTTTGTTATTTTTGAAGGTTGACCATTCGGACTCGTTTGAGTGAGCCAGAATAATTCCGCTATAGGGCAGGGCCGATAGGCCTTCAGTGCCGTTATAGTTGCCTTCTTGCGTCGCAGTTAGTAGTGGATGCAGCACTTTAATCGGTGCCTTAAACATCTCGACGAATTCCATCACCCCTTGGTTTGCGCGGCACAATGCACCCGAATAAGCGTAAGCATCGGCATCATCTTGGGAGAAATGCTCAAGCTGACGAATATCCACTTTGCCGACGAGGGATGAAATATCTTGGTTGTTTTCATCACCGGGTTCAGTTTTTGCTATCGCCACTTGGTCCAGAATCGATGGAAAAACTTTCACCACCCGAAATTTGGAGATATCGCCACCAAACTCATGCAGACGCTTTACCGCCCAAGGCGACATGATGGTTTTGAGATAGCGGTTGGGAATGTTGAACTCATCTTTTAACAGCTGACCATCTTCTTCTAAATCAAACAGACAGAAGGGATGATCGTTGACAGGGCTACGTACCCCATTTGCACTCAGAATGTAAATGGGCACTTTTTGCATTAGGGCTTTGAGTTTTTCGGCCAGCGATGACTTACCGCCGCCCACTGGGCCCAGTAGGTATAAAATTTGTTTGGATTCTTCTAATCCTTGAGCCGAGTGCTTTAGGTAAGCCACGATTTGCTCTATGGCATCTTCCATGCCGAAGAAATCTTTAAATGCGGGATAGCGTGAAATAAGTCGATTCGAAAAAATACGGCTAAGTGTTGGATTTTTTGCGGTATCAATGACTTCTGCTTCACCGATTGCAAGCAGTAGTCGCTCTGATGCTGACATGTAAGCGCTGCGATCTCCTTTGCAGATATCCAGAAACTCTTGCAAAGAATATTCTTCATCGAGTTTTTGTTCGTAGCGCTTTTGGTAATGCTCGAAAATGCCCATATAAACCCCCTGAAACGCCAGTGATGTCATGGAACGGATAACTGGCTAGCCAGCCTCCTACTCTAATCTTAGACATAAACTTACTATCTGTGTCAAAAAAATATCAAATAAAACAATAACAAATAGTTGCAAACGCAATTATTGCACTTGTAGTTTACGGAGGGGCAATCAGCGGGATAAGGGGTGGACGGCAAACGAGGGGCATAAAAAAAGAGCCACTAGGGCTCTTTTTACTGGGATTAACCCACTGCTCATACAGCAGTCAACAACGTTAGGTTAAATGAATTAACCAGCGAAGTTTTGGTTAACGAAGTCCCAGTTAACTAGTTGCCAGAAGTGGGCAAGGTAGTCAGGACGCACGTTACGGTAATCGATGTAGTAAGCGTGTTCCCACACGTCAACTGTCATGATTGGCGTTACTGAGCTGTCAGTCAGTGGCGTTGCAGCATTGCTAGTGTTGACGATAGCAAGTGTGCCATCGGCTTTTTTCACTAACCATGTCCAAGCGCTACCGAAGTTGTTTACTGCAGAATCAGTAAATTGTGCTTTAAATGCGTCGAATGAACCGAAAGCAGCATTGATTGCATCAGCAACTGGGCCTGTTGGCTCGCCGCCAGCATTTGGTGCTAGGCAGTTCCAGTAGAAAGTGTGGTTCCACACTTGAGCTGCGTTGTTAAATACGCCGCCAGTAGAAGTTTTGATGATATCTTCTAAAGATTTACCAGCGAAATCAGTTCCTTCGATTAAGCCGTTTAGCTTAACAACATAAGTGTTGTGATGCTTGCCGTAGTGGTATTCAATGGTTTCTTGAGAAATGTGTGGTTCTAGTGCGTTCTTTGCATATGGTAATGCGGGTAATTCGAAAGCCATTAGTATCTCTCCATGGTCTTAGGTTATCGTTTTTAAACGTGCTCACTTAGGACTATTGTACCGATAAAATTTGTGATGTGAATCATTGTTTAGCTAATTGACTAGATAGACGCCATCGAAAAATCAAATGTCGGCATAACCTTACAAACTGTGGGATTTTGTTCTGCCTCTAGCTGACGTACAATAGCTGCATTGAGTCAATGTCATCCTACTTAGGAATCAAAATGGAAACAGTAGAGAAAATTAAGCAGCAGATCACGGAAAACCCTATCATTGTTTATATGAAAGGTTCTCCTAAGTTGCCTAGCTGTGGCTTCTCGTCACAGGTAGCTCAGATCATGATTAACTGCGGTGAGCAGTTTGCATTCGTGGATATTCTTCAGCATCCAGACATTCGCGCAGAATTACCTAAGTTTGCTAATTGGCCGACTTTCCCACAATTGTGGATTGAAGGTGAGTTGATCGGTGGCTGTGATATCGTGGTGGACATGTTCCAAAAAGGCGAATTACAACCTTTGATCAAAGCCGCTGCCGCTAAAATCAAGACTGAAGAATAAGCGTTAATGCTTTTTTTATAAGTATTAATGAAAAAGCCGCTATGATTAATATCACGGCGGCTTTTTTGTCGCTGTTTTTCAAAGAGCTATCGCTACAAAAAACATTACAACAAAGACTTCAATAAAACGGCGATTCCTCAAATAACGACTAGTGAGGGGTGACATCTGACTCATTGTGTTTATCGTGTGGCTTGGTCGCGGGTAATAATAAGTTCATGGTAATTGCGACAATGCCGCACAAGCTGATACCGGTCAGACTGAATGAACCTATGCCAAATGCCATGCCGCCGATACCAAATACTAAGGTGACACCGACAATGCTTAAATTACGCGGCTCAGACAAATCCACATGATTGCGAATAAGGGTGTTGAGGCCAACGGCTGCAATTGAGCCGAATAACAAACACATAATACCGCCCATAACTGGGACTGGAATGGTTTGCATCAGCGCACCCAATTTGCCGACAAAGGCCAACGTGATGGCAGTAATGGCGGTCCAAGTCATGATTTTCGGATCAAAATTGCGCGTTAAGGTCACTGCGCCTGTCACTTCTGAATAAGTCGTGTTTGGCGGGCCACCAAAGGCTGCCGCTGCAATAGTGGCAATACCATCACCTGTTAGCGTGCGGTGTAGTCCCGGTTTTTTCATAAAATCTTTACCTGTGACATTAGATATCGCCAGAATATCGCCAATGTGTTCAACCGCCGGAGCGATTGCGACTGGGATCATAAAGGCGATGGCATGCCAGTTAAATTCGGGGGCGACAAATTTAGGAATCGCAATCCAACTGGCTGCAGTCACAACCGCAAAGTCAACAATACCAAAGGCAAGGCTTAAGCCGTAACCCACGATAATCCCCGCTAAAATTGGCATCACTCTCAGTAAGCCCTTGGCAAAAATCGCCACTGCTATAGTGGTGCAGAGTGATGCGAGCGAAATAAATAACGCAGTATTGGTGTCAACGAGAGTCAAGCTGCCATCGCCACTTTTACCTAAGGCCATATTCACGGCGACAGGTGCTAAGCCAAGGCCGATGATAATGATCACAGGACCCACTACTACAGGTGGTAACAGCCTATGGATGAAGTCGGTGCCGCGCACTTTGACCAAGGCGCCGAGCATGACGTAGACCACGCCCGCGGCCATAATGCCGCCCATGGTGGAGGGAATGCCCCAAGTTTGCACGCCATAGAGTATGGGGGCGATAAAGGCGAAGGAAGATGCGAGGAAGATAGGCACTTGGCGTTTAGTAATCAATTGGAACAGTAGGGTGCCGATACCAGCGGTAAACAATGCCACACTGGTGTCGAGTCCTGTCAGTAGCGGCATTAGCACTAGGGCACCGAAGGCTACAAACAGCATTTGCGCGCCCTGTAGGGGGATAGCGAGTCGTCTCATTTATTATTCTCGTTAATTTTAGGGTAAACCGCCAAATGATATCAGTTTGTTGGATTTTCAGCAGAAGAAAATCGCCCGTTTTGCCTACTCGGATCACTGTTTGGGTTTTCCGTGCCATGGTTGGCACTGAAATGGGGCTAAATTTTGCCAAGACTCGCTTAAGGCGCTAACTATGGTACAATTTGCCCCATCTGACGTTACTTCAACTACTCAAAGATGCTGAAATTCCTATTGAAGCCGAGCTTAATTGCATTTCTATATTGTCTGTTCACGATTAATAGCGTCAATGCTGTTGAGGTGAGTAAATTAGATGAGGCCAATGTGCCTGTGTCTTCGCGCGCGGTTGCAGAACGCGACAAAGCCTTAAAAAGTGCGCTTGAGCAAGTCATTATCAAGAACACTGGCACGGCGCGATCCCTCGACAATAGCCTGATCCAATCTCAGCTCAGTAATCCTGATACCTTGCTGAGCCAGTATGGTTATATCGAGCAGAATGGCCAATTACTGTTAACGGCCAGTTTTGAACACCGTCGCATCGTGGCGCTATTGCGTCAGGCGCAATTGCCCGTTTGGGGAACACAACGCCCGCTGACCTTATTTTGGGTCGCAATGCCAGGCGATGGCGACACTATGATATTGGGTGACTCGTCTGCGTTAGCCGAACGTAAACTCTTTAGTGATTTTTCCGATGCCCGCGGTATTCCGGTATTGCTGCCAATCTTAGATCTTGATGAGTTGATGGGGATTAACCCTAACGATATCAAAGGTATGTTTGCCGATATCGTGGCGAGTGTCTCTGGCCGTTATCATGCTGACTTTTTGGCATTGGTGGCGATTGATGCCGCTGGCAGCCAAGTTCGTTACCGTTTAAATCTCTATACTAAGGCCACCATTGACTCTTTGACGCCACCGTTATTCAGTTACAACGGCACCGCTGAAAATTCGACTCAGGCGATTGAAGCCATGATGGCGGCGTTAGGTGAATACTATTTTACTAAGTATGCCATTGCTGATACTGGTACACAGCAAGGCGCGAGTGTCACTTTTGTGAATATTCAAAAAATGGCGCAATTAGTTGAAGTTGAAAAATATTTGAAACAACTTAGCGCGATTAAAAATGCCACGTTAACGCATATTCAAGGTCATACCGTGACCTTCTCGCTAGATTTGTTTGGCTCAGAAACGGATTTACAACGTTTATTAAGCTTAGAGCCGCGAATTTCTGTGGTAGCACCTGTGAGTGCGGGGGAATTTAGCCCAGTATCTAACCAAACAGGCAAGCCTGTGTATGAATGGCGTTTACCTTAAGATGTTATCGGCCGTGCTTAGCCATGCTAAGCGCGGCATTGTTTTTATTTGATATTGAGAAGACCGAGTGCCCTTAAACTCACCTCTGCAACTCTCGTTACCTGTGCATTTGCCAGACGACGAAACCTTTAATAGTTATTACCCTGCCGCGGGTAATGATGAGCTTATTCAAAAACTGAGAGCCAATGCCGAAGGACAGGGGGAAGCCGCCATCTATTTGTGGGGCCCAGTCAAATCGGGTCGAACCCATTTAATGCACGCCGCTTGCGCCCATGCCAATGAAGTAGAGCGTCGCAGCTTTTATATTCCCTTAGGCATACATGCGAGTATTTCGACCGCCTTGCTTGAAGGTCTAGAACAGTTAGATTTAGTCTGTATCGATGATGTCGATGCCATCGCCGGTCACCCCGTCTGGGAAGAAGCGATTTTTGATCTCTACAATCGCGTCGCCGAACATAAAAATTGTGCCTTAGTGGTCAGTGGCAGTTCGTCTCCTGCGGATGCGGGTTTCCTGTTACCTGATCTCGTTTCACGCATGCAGTGGGGGTTGAATTATCAACTGCAACCTATGGCTGATGATGAGAAACTTGCCGCACTGCAACGCCGCGCTGCCATGCGTGGCTTACAATTACCGGAAGATGTGGGACGTTTTTTGCTGAACCGAATGGCGCGGGATTTACGTACCTTGTTCGATGTACTGGATAAGTTAGATAAAGCCTCATTAGTGCACCAGCGCAAGCTCACCATTCCCTTTGCCAAAGAGATGCTGCATCTTTAAAAGCAAGATTGGATTATTACATGGTTTGAGTCGGCTTTTTAGCGTGTTTTGAACATTCTTTTGAGTTGGTTGTGAGTTGGTTGTGAGTTAGTTGTGAGTTGGTTTTGAATTAGCGTTGAGCGATGTAAACACTCAAAAATGTAAAATCCCTTCAGCGTAAAGCCCAAAAAAAGCCCGTCATGCTGAATGCAGACGGGCTTTTTGTTTATCTAAAGCTTAAATCCTCTATTGCTGAGGATGTCGGTGCCGGTCGCCACTTAAGCGAAGTTCAGGCTCAAAGCGTGGCAGCACATCGTTTGCCTGTGCATTATTTTGGCCTTTGAGCTGCGCATTCGCAGGCGATATGGCTAATGTTTGACGCCAGCTTTGACCTTGGGTCATGGCAATCGGTTCGGGAAGGCTTTCTATCAGACTGATGCCATCAAGCTCTGGTAGAATTTCATCAATCACCAGTGCAGCGCGATTCTCTAGGCTGTCTTGTGCAATTCTACCTCTTTGTCCCCAGTCAATAATCAGCGTATCAGCGGTTAACAACGCAGGTTTATTGGTGACGGCGACATCACGTAATATCTGATAGCGATAACTCATCATGGCTTCTTCAAACAGCATAGCCGTGTCTTCACGGGTACTGGAATAGGTATAGAAGTCGCTGGCGATATCGGTAGAAAAGAATGTACTCACATCCGATGGTTGATAGGCCTTTTGCACATTATTCGCCGCTGCGCCGAGGAAACGGACATTGGCAAGTCCCATCATTTCAGTGCTCATTAGTGGATAGCTGGTGCTGACTTGATCAGATATCAGGCTCTTGTTGGCATTGCGGCGACTGTAATCATCTAGCAGTCTTGGCCCTGTGAGTGAGGCATGTACGCTGCGGGGGAAGAAGTCATTGGCATGGGCTAGCTCGTGATACAGCAATGAGGCTAGATCAGGATTGATTTGTGCTAACGTTCGGTCTGCTCTGACGGTGATAGGTACGCCAAGTGATGCATATTGATTGTCATTCACATAACGCCAAGGCAGCACAAAGTTAAGATCATCACCGAAATTACTGCGGTAATCCGGCGCTTCATTAATGGTGTCACGCTGGCTTGGCGTAAGCCATAAATCGTCTGGATCGAGATAAATCGCCCCTGTTACCACCCAATAGAAGGAAGGGCGCACATCATAGCTAATCACCACGGCCGTGACGGATTGTAACAGGCGAGCAAAATCGCTGTTGGAGTCCATCTGAGCTAAAAATGCGGCAAAGTTATCGCCCATCCAGTCGTGGGAAACCAGTACACGATTTAGAATGGTCTCACGATTTAGATCGCTTGAGGTTTGTCCTATCAAAGGTAAGGTATTGATAGTGCAACTATCATTAAGCTGATTAGAGTAAACACAGCCCGCTAGTACATTAGCGTAAGGCGAGGCTGGACGATAGGCGTGAGTGCGTGCCACTGGGGTGTCGAAATATTGCGAGTTGATCGCCGGCGCCGCAGTTGTTAGCACAAAAGCATCATCACTGAGTGGATTACCGTTGATACTGGCGTTCACTTTGAGCCGAGTGATTGTATCTTGGGCGACCGTTGGCGCGGCAAATAAAGGCCTAAACGGGTCGCTCAGATCGACCATTAAATCCGGGCCAGACGCCACGCACCAAGAGATATTCGCTGCGCTTAATCCTGATTGTTGTCCGAGCCTTAAGCTAACATTGTTACCTTCAACCACTTGGTGATCTTGGCGGACGTTCAGTACACCCGTCGATGCGGGATCGACATTAATGCCAATTTCTCCGCTGACATCTAGATTACTTCCCGTCACATGCAAGCTAAAACGGTAGCCGCCTGCGGTGGGAGTATCAAAGGCTAATACCGGGCTGTTTTGACTGACTAATTGTATGATAGGTCCATCGATTTGCTGCCAGTGAAAGGTTAAGTTTTGGCTATCGCGATTAAGGATGTTGGCAATGATGGCACTGGATTGACCTGCTACATAAGTCGGTTCAGTTTGAAAACGGATTGAGGATGATGTGGTAACAAGAAGCGGCGAAATGCTATCTGTGCAGCGTGGCAGTGAGGTGGAGGGGGGCGTTACTCCGCCATTATCTGTGTTGCTGTCTCCACCGCCTCCGCACGCCATAAGTAGGCTAGAGCAGGTTATTAATCCTAAAAGTTTCAGTGGTATCGATATCCCCATTACAACATTCTCCCATGTTAACTCAGCGGTGCAATCAGGCTTTTTGTGACTCGCGGGACATCAATACTCCACGATGAAAAACTGACTATAGCATGGGGGTTAAGTTGCAAAAAAGTCGCTACAAGTATGTTAATTGTTAATTTTCATGCGATTTAGTTGTTCGATTAACTGTGCATTGAACTGAGGATGAAGAGGGTATTTGAACGCAGATCTTTAGCTGAGTTTGGCGTTGCGATTTAAAAATGCCGTCAAACCTAGTAAGGCAAGACGGCGCTGAAATCACATTGTATGCAATGGCTTATTCTTTGGATTTTTTCTTCAGGCCTAATCCCAGTTCTCGACCACGGATCCGAGCGTAGAAGGGGAAGGCAATCAGCAGCACACCAATCAACAATACTTCGATTAATGCAAAGGCGAAGGCATCGGTAGTGACATAAAGCAGCGTCAGCCCATGCAGCATATAGAGGCACAGAATAAAACTCGCCCAAGCATAAGTATATGGATTACCTTGGAAAACCCCTTTTGCAGGCAGTAACAATGGCACTATCCATAAGAGGCTAAATAGCAGAGTATATTCACCGCTAATACCCTGACCAACAAACCAGCCGCCTAATAGCAGGACGAGCGCAAAGTAACCTAAACGGCTAAGAGTAAATAAGGTGTTGGACGTCATATGTCTACCTAAGAATTAAAATTAAAGCGATTTTATAAAAATCATAATTAAAGAATAGCGAGCACATTCTCTGGAGGACGACCGATGGCAGCGCGTTGATTGGCGAGCACAATTGGCCGTTCTATGAGTTTAGGCGTGTTCACCATGGCTTCAATCAATTGCTGCTCAGTCAATGAGGTGTCGGCAAGCCACAAGCCTTGATATTCCGTTTCTTTGGTGCGCATTAATTCGCGAGCACTGATGCCTAATTTTGTCAGAATGTCGCCAATGACTTCAGCCGTAGGAGGCGTTTTTAAATATTCCACTAGGGTAATGTCACAACCTTGTTGCTCAAGTAGAGCTAAGGTTTCACGGCTTTTTGAACAACGTGGGTTATGGTAAATCGTCGCTTGGGTCATAGTGCTAGAGGCTCAATACGGGCTGAAATAACAATGGAGCGGATGATAACAGAAAAAACAGCGCCCCGTCAGTGTGTTCGGGGCGCATAAATGGGCTATTAAGTTAAATCAATTTATAAAACAACTGATTACTTAAGTGCTTCCATCTCTTTATCGGCCATTTTGAATTGGCGAATACGGGCCTCAATACGTGCAAGCTGTAAGGGATTACTTTCGGATGCACGGTAGGCAAAGTTAAGCTGATCGATAGCGCCCTTATAGTTAGCCCCTAATGCCATTAGCTCAGCGGTGGAAAAATATTCCAATGCCTGATTACCTGTTTTTTTATAGACAGCGCTCAGCAATTGATAGGGCAGCTGATTTTGCTTATCGAGGAATATCATATCTTCTAGTAAAGGGATTGCCTTAGGGGCTTGGTCAGCTTCTAGGTAGATATTGGCTAAGTTGGCGTTGATCACTTGCGATGTTGGCTTCATTTTCCGCTGGGCTTCAAGCATAGCAATCGCCTTTGCGTAGTCTTTTCGTTCGGTCAGTAAATCGGCTTTAGTATCGATATAAAACAGGTTGTTATCATCAATTTTTAACAGTGCATCGACGATTTTTTCCGACTCACCAAACTTCTTCAATCTAAACAAGGCCAGCGCTTTGCCATAGAGCGCTGCCTCTTTAAAGCTGTAGGTCTGTTTGTTCAGTTGTCTGTCAAACATACTTAAAACCGCTTCGTCGCTATAACTGGAAAAACGGACTTGAATACGGGCTTTCGCCAGCTGGAAATTGAGGTTATCGGGAATATAACGCTTAGGATATTGCTCGGCGCGGTTACGGGCTTCAGTGATCCGCGACTCTGGTAATGGGTGAGTTAGCAGCATTTGTGGCGGTGTGGTGGTAAAGCGGTAACGAGTGGCTAACTTGCCAAAGAAATCTGCTGCAGCGTTGGGATCAAAGCCTGCATCCACCAAAATTTGCATACCGATGCGGTCGGCTTCTTTCTCGTGCAAACGGGTATAGTTGATTTTTGATTGTGTTGCCATCGCTTGGGTCGTCGCCAGTGCAGCCATACCGGCTTGTGGTACGGCAATGGTTAATAAAATGGCGCCGAGTAAACCCGCAATTGTCGCAGGATTGCTCTTTTGTTGTGCTTCGAGCGAACGCGCAAGGTGACGTTGGGTAACGTGGGTAATTTCGTGGCCGAGTACTGAGGCGAGTTCGCTTTCGTTATCGGCATTGAGAAATAAGCCAGTGTGCACGGCAACATGGCCGCCGAAGAAGGCGAAGGCGTTGATTTCATCATTTTGTAACAAGAAGAAATAGAAGGGCGTTTTTACCCCTGTGGCATGGGCGACCAGTTTGTTGCCAAGTTCTGTAAGGTACTGACTCAACACAGGATCATTTAACATAGGCGCCGAGGAGCGAATGATGCGCATATAGGCATCACCGTAAACCATTTCTTTTTCAAGGCTGAAGGTGTTAACTGCGGCCGTACCTAAATCCGGTAAGTCATTGTTGGCAAAGCTTTTGGCGGCTAAAGTTAGCAGCATCAAAGAGAATGCGCCTGCAACAAAAGGTTTTAATCGAGTCAAAAAAGTCAAGTTACGCAAGCGGATCCTTTATTTCTAATTATCTCAACTAAAGGCAGAGATACTGCACTTAGCTTGTAGTTTGAGGTGCAACTTAGGATAATAGCCCAAGTTCGTCTATAGCAAGTTCATTATGATTTTTATTGATTTAACGCTATTTCGCTGTCCTGTACCTTTAGTTAAAGTGAAACTTGCATTGAAGCCAATGCGAGACGGCGAGCAATTGCATATCTTACTCTCAGACTCAGGTTCGCGGCGAGATGTTCCCCAATATTTAAAAAAACAAGGTCATGTCGTGCAAGAGTTGCGTAATGATGTGAGTCTGTTAGCCTTGATGGTCACCAAAGTTGATCTATCTCAGGGATAAATTGAGGATTTTCATGTTTAAATCCTTTCCGAGTCGTGACCTAATTTAATGTGCACGCTAGATAAGTTCACCAAATGAGTTTGCTAGCTGGGCGTAAGATTTCCGTTCTGCTAACAAGTTGAAGTGAAAGTAGTTTGAGTAACGTCGTAGATAACACCATGATAAATAAACTTTCCTGAGCGTTTGGGAAGCCTAGCCAACCATCACTATTGGAATGATCCATGTTTACTGTTTTTTCTCGTTGGTATCAAGAGCGCTTTAGTGATCCACAAGCTGTGACCTTAATGGCTATTCTTGTTGGGTTCGCGTTAGTGATTTATTTTGCCGCAGGTTTACTTGCCCCCTTATTAGTCGCGCTGGTGTTGGCATTTTTATTGGAGTGGCCCGTGGCGCAAATGCTGAAATTAGGCATTAATCGCACCGCTGGTGCGTCCTTAGTTATCGTGTTGTTTTTGGGCATTGTGGTCTTACTGACATTTGGCTTAATTCCGAGTGTGTGGCGTCAAGGCGTGAGCTTAATTGCCGATTTGCCGAGCATGATAGATAAAGGGCTGCTGACGCTACAAACCTTGATCAACCAATACCCGCAATTTATCAATCCTGAGCAATTAGATTTGATGGTCGCAGAGCTTAAAAAACTGCTCGATACTCAGCATGTACTGGATATTGCTAAGCAATTAATTGGCTATTCAGCGTCATTACTCGTCTTGATGGTATACGCGATTTTAGTGCCTCTGTTGGTGTTTTTCTTTTTAAAGGATAAAGATCAGCTGATCAGTGGCAGTAAGCGTTTTTTCCCTGCTAATCGTCAATTAGCCCGCAAAGTGTGGTTTGAAATGCATCAGCAAATTTTCAATTACATTCGTGGCAAAGTGATTGAAATCGTGGTGGTTGGTGTCGCGAGCTATATCTTGTTTGCCTTAATGGGGCTGAGGTATTCAATGTTGCTCGGGGTGTTGACTGGCTTGTCGGTATTGATCCCCTATGTTGGCGCAACCTTAGTCACCTTGCCGATCACCTTAGTGGCATTTTTTCAGTGGGGTTTTAGTTCTGAATTCGGCTATTTGATGTTGGGTTACGGCATTATTCAGGCGCTCGACGGTAATTTACTCGTGCCGATTTTGTTCTCCGATGCGGTGGATTTGCATCCAGTGATAATCATAGCCGCGGTATTAGTCTTTGGTGGTTTATGGGGCGTGTGGGGGGTATTCTTTGCCATTCCATTGGCCTCGCTGGTCAAAGCCGTGATTAACGCTTGGCCTAAAACTGAGGTTGAAAGTCTCCATGGACTGGATGCGAGTTGATGCCGACTCGCTGAACGGTTTGCTGAGCTTGGCCTTGTGAGCATTGAGTTCTGTCATGGAACTCAGTGCCTGAGACGAGTAGGGCGTTCAGGCGCCACATTTAGGCACCATATAAGGCGCCATGTTTCGTCTCCATTACACATATTCATCAATCACTCGCTATATTTCCTGTTTAGCGTTATTGCCTTCGGGTTTGTCATTTGTCTTCAAGTCCCTTGAATAGAGCCCATATTGTCTAATTCAGGCTTTTTATTTTGTCCTTAGTCGCTTTAGGGATTTACATTATGTAGCCTCTAGGTTAGGCATATGTAAAACTCTTATATAAGCATGTGGTTACATGATGCAGCGCACATTTTACCCTTGAGTATGTTGATAAAGTTGGGGTGCTTAGCATGGGTTTGCTTATTCGTTCATCCTTAGCTAAGTTATATTGAGTCGTGCTATTTACTTTTGGTTGCGAGATGGAAGTCACCCTGACAAGAATTTCCACTGACAATCGCCATTGGAGGATACTATTGTGAGCAAAAAACTATTAAGTGCGCTTTTCGGGGCTAGTCTCGCAGCGTTAGCGCTGTCGCCAACCGCATTTGCTGCAGATCAAAAATTGTCTGATTTCCACGCTGAGTCGGGTGGTTGTGAAAGCTGTCATAAAGATGGTACACCTTCTGCGGATGGTGCCTTTGAATTTGAACAGTGTCAAAGCTGTCACGGTTCTCTTGCTGAGATGGACGCTGTGCATAAACCACATGACGGCAATTTAGTCTGTGCAGATTGTCATGCGGTGCATGATATGAATGTAGGTGAAAAACCTACCTGTGAAAGCTGCCATGATGATGGCCGTACACCTGCGACTATTCTGAAAAAATAATCAAAAAATATTAGAAACGTTGGCGTGAGCCTTCAAGTCTAAACAAATAACGCCAGCAAATGCTGGCGTTATTTTTATCATTAAACTAACCGATTACTCGTCTTTTGGCTGACCTTGGATGATCTTCTTGCCCGAGAACATGGCAGAAATAATCCCAGGTTGACGTTTAACTTCGGTATAAACCACTGCGAATACATGCAGTAAAATCAGTAGCAAAAGTAGATAAACCGCATAAACGTGAACTTCACCGGCGAGTCCTTTCAGCGGTTTAAGCGCATCCGCTTTCTCGGTATTCACCCCAGTGGCATCATAGGGTTTTAAGCTTGCTGGATCGACATTGGTATCGGCCAGATAGCTTTGTACAGCACTACCTAACGGTGGGTAGTAAATATCTGTTCCTGCGCGTAAAAGCCCAGTTACCATGATAGTGACTAAGAGCAACATAATGCCGAGGACCGCAAATTTACCTTTAGGATTATGGCCTAAATACTGCGGATTTTTACCCGCGGCCAGTTCTGACTTGTAGGTCATTAACTCATTTTTGCTATTGGCATTGGGAAACATATGGCTGAAACGCGCATATTTGTTACCGACAAAACCCCACACAAGGCGAATGATAAGGTTGATTGCAAACGCGTATCCTATCCACACGTGTAAAGTTTTCAAGCCAATTTTACCGGTTAACTCAGTGATGCCTAACTCAGTGCGATACATCATGATGCCACCCACTAAGATGAGTGCGAGAACGAGAATGACATTTATCCAATGGAATAATCGAGTCGGTTTGTCCCACACTGGGTAGGATTTGACTTCAAGCGCGGTGGGTTTACTGCTGGACATGGAATTTCCTTATTTTTTGTGTTGATATGATCTTACGCTTTTATCTAAAAATTTCAGTAATTTTTTTCAGTTTCAATTAAGACTTCTGATTGATAGTGGCTTCAACGAAAGTGTTAGAAGTTTTTGATTTGCGTACGGTAAATATTTTTCACGTAAGTCTTTTTAATCTGTTTTATCTAATGCTAATATCGTCACCACGATAGACTTGGAAGTCTATTGAACGGATGTTGAAGTTGTATTGAGAGGATTTTAGGTTCTCAAAGTGAATAATCGTTAATCAGACAGGGAGTGAGCAGGATGTTCAAAATATTACATTGGATTGTAGTGTCACGATCGCAAGTATTAATGGAATTGCTAGCAGGACGTTGGCCACAGGAGTTTCTCGTTAAGTTGACGCAAGTCAGCCCTGATGAGATGTGTGAACAAATCAAGGATAATCATGCCTCCATGGTAGTGATTGATTTAGCAACTGTTGATCTTCAAAAAGCCCATCAATTTCAGCGTTTACTTGCCCGTGAACAACCAAGTGTACGAGTCGTCTATTTACAATTCCCTAAACAAGTCGATGCACGTTTTTTAATGCAAGCGGCCACGACCGCAGGGGTGTTTTATCTCGATGCGGGTTTAACTGAGATTAGCCTAGGATTCTCGAATATTTTACGAGGCCATAGGGTGATCCCAATTCAACTTGTCAATGGGGTAAACGATGACTTTGGTTTGTTCGAAGATACTGAGCCGCTGACAATTCGTGAGCGAGAAGTATTACAAGCTCTCTTAACGGGTAGTACTAACTTAGATATTGCTAATCAGCTGTTTGTCAGTGAAAGCACGATAAAAACCCATTTGTACCGAGTATTCCGTAAGATCGGTGTGTCGAGCCGTGGTCAAGCGATTGCGTGGGCGCAGACCTATTTGCACGATGTGGTGGTTTAAATCTGTATTAGCACTGATAGAAGACACTAATTTGGCAAGGGAATACTGTTCTAGACCTAGATGTGTGCGTTTAGAGATTAGTACCTAAGTTAAGTGTTATCTCAGAAATGATAAAAGGGGCTTTTGCCCCTTTTGTTTGTCTTAAAATCAATCGAATTAAAACGTTAAATTAACGTCCTAACCAAGCCGCGAGTTTAGTTTTGTCACTAATTGCTAGGGCGACAGTGTCCTTCGGCGCGGCAGTTATCATCAATTCACCCGTCATCAATTCATCCCGTCTAAACCAATGTAGATTCAAGGATTCACCCAGCGGATATTGCTGTAGCTGCGACTCAAATTGCGCGCTGACTTGCAAGTTATCGGCGGCGATTAAGATATCCCCCGCACTTAATCCCGCAAGGTGGGCAGGGCTGCCTTGGGTAACAGTCACCACTTTCAATCCCATCGGCGCCACTTGAGTTTTCGCGCCAAAGGCAATGTCATAACCTTTCGCTTGCCCGCCGCCCACATCCTGCGGACCTTGGCTGGCTCGAAGGTTAAACTCGACGCCAAATTCGGCAAGTAGCGGAGCCAGTGGAATATCGTCGGTGTTATCTAAGTAGACAAACAAATCGTGGCAATCACGGCCTAGGAGTCGCTCGACAATCGCTTGGTGGCAGCTGTCAGTCGTGCCTTTGTCTTGCAGAGCATATTCCTGCCATAAAATCTGCATAACATGGTCGAGATTGTATTTGCCTTGGGTTTCACTGCGCAGGGTTAAATCTAAGTACAGCGCAAACAGCGCGCCTTTGGTGTAATAACTGATGATGGCGTTTTGCGCGTTTTCATCCTGCTTATAGAACTTAGTCCAGGCATTAAAGCTTGAATCTTTAACACTTTGTTTAAAGCGTCCTTGGCTGCGATAGACACGGGTGAAGGTCTCACTCAGCATATCTAAATAGCTGTGTTCATCTACCAACCCAGCGCGATAGGTAAGGAGGTCATCGTAATAGGAAGTGATGCCTTCATAGGCCCACAGTTGTGGCGTGTAGGTTTCAGCCTCAAGTTTATAGGGTAAAAAGCACTCCGGCTTAATCCGCTTCACGTTCCAGCTGTGGAAATACTCGTGGCTGCACAGGGATAAATAAGTGCGATAGTCGTTATTAATTGGCGCATCGAGCGACAGTGGCAAATCCTTGCGAGAACACATCAATGCGGTAGAAGCTCTGTGCTCTAACCCGCCAAAGCCATTGTCTAATACTGTGGTCATAAACAAATAACGTTTAAATGGCGCAGGCGTGCCGAAGAGATTGATTTGATACTCACAAATGGCTTTTAAGTCTTGGCAGAGCCTTGGCATGCAAGCGCGGTGGCGGCCATTGAGGACGATATCGTGTTGGACGCCGCAGGCATCAAAACTGGCTAAGGTAAATAAGCCCATTTCCACAGGATGATCGATAAGCTCGTCATAGCTTGTGGCACTAAATTGGCCGAAGGCAAAGTCGTCACCACTGATGCGGGTCATACTCGTAGCGACGCGCCAGTTACCTAATGTGGGCTCAGAGGGCGGTAACATAGTGACAGTGTGGGTTTGTTGTTCAAAACCGTGGGCGGATAAAAACACGCTACTGCCGTTAAAGAAGCCGTGGGTCATGTCCAAATGCGCGGTGCGCACCGACAGATCCCAAGCATACACTTGATAAGTTAGAATAATTTCGCTGCTATTATTGTCAACCGACCAAGTTTGCTTATCTAGTTGGGTGAGTTTAAGTGTTAGGCCATTAGCATCTTGTGCCTTGAGTTCAATGATATTTTTAGCAAAGTCGCGCACCATGTAACTGCCAGGTAGCCAAGCGGGGAGGCTAAAGACCTGTACAGGCTTGGGCTGGGATAATGTCATAGTGACTGCGAATAAATGGGCTTTCGGATCGACGGGGATTATCTGGTAATGGATCATATTTATCCTGCAAAACCTGAGTGTTTTAATGGTGGCCATGCTGCCAAAAATGCCTGCAACTGGCAAATGAAAAGCAAAATATCTACAGACACAAAGCATTGAATTACTAGTATACTATGCCAACTAACCCAAGGAGGACGCCCCATGGCCGAAGAAACGATTTTCAGCAAAATTATTCGTCGCGAAATTCCCGCGGATATTCTGTATCAAGATGAACTTGTGACTGCCTTTAGAGACATTTCCCCTAAGGCGCCAACCCATATTTTGATTGTGCCGAATCATTTGATCCCAACGGCGAACGACATGAAAGCCTCTGATGAGCCGGTGCTTGGCCGTATGATGACTGTTGCGGCTAAATTGGCGGCGGAAGCGGGTATCGCTAAAGATGGCTACCGACTGATCATGAACTGCAATCAACACGGTGGACAAGAAGTCTATCACATTCATTTCCACCTTGTGGGCGGGGAGCCTCTGGGGCCCATGTTGAGCCAAGGCCAATGAAGGTAAATTCGGATTTTTTCCCGCTGACCCAAATGGCCCAGCGGTTTGTGGATCAACTAGCCCAGTGTCGTCGTCTCGGTTTAACCGTACTGGAGGCGAGTGAGCACCATGTGTTGATTGAGTTGCCCTACAGCACTGAATTAATTGGTTATCCCGATACGGGCGTTATCCATGGCGGAGTTATTACTACTTTAATGGATACCGCCTGTGGCAGTGCAGTGGTCAGTGCAATTTTCCATAAATTCAAATTGTTAGAAATCTCACCTACGCTTGATTTGCGGGTGGATTATATGAAGCCCGCTCAGCCCCATAAGCCTGTGTTTGGGTTTGCGGAATGCTACAAGTTGTCTTCCAACATTGCCTTTACCCGCGCGATTGCTTATCAAGACAGCATAGATGATCCTATTGCCCATGCTGTTGGTTCCTTTATGCGGATCAGTCCAGAAATGGTGGGTGATGCCTTTAGACAAGCGCTGATGGGTGAAGCCGTGCCTGAAATAGGAGACACTGATGAGCGCAAATAATTCGGAACTTGGCGCAGCCAGTCCCACTCAAAACGCCCAAGTCAAAGCTCCTATTGATGTGCAAGGCATTGTTAAGCGCGCCACTGAGCTTAACGATTTTGGTCATTTACTTGAGCACGTTCCCTATGCCAAATTTATTGGGATGAAGGTTGAGCGTTTTGGTGATGAGCTGATTTTTAAATTACCTGCTAAGGACGACAATATCGGTAATCCTGTGTTGCCCGCTATCCATGGCGGCGTCATTGCAGGTTTTATGGAGATGTCGGCGATAGTGCAGTTAATGGTTTTTATGCAAACAGCCAAAGTGCCTAAAGTGGTCGATTTTTCTATCGACTATTTGCGTGCGGGTCTGCATAAAGATAGCTTTGCAGAATGTCGCATTACCCGTCAGGGGCGAAGAGTGGCCAACGTGAATATCGATTGTTGGCAAACCAATCGTAAGCAGCTCATCGCTACGGCACGGGCGCACTTTCTGATTGATTAACTCGTTTTAGTGAGCAGATAGTTGAGTGATGATTAAGTCTGTCTTGTTAAGCATAAGTTCAGCACAGTTCACTTAGCTTGTCGTTTAATAGGGAATAATGCGCGCTAGCCGCGCATTTAGTCGCGTGACTGGGAGAAAAATATGAAACAAATTTATACCGGACTATTATTGGCCGCGGCGCTGACCTTAGGTGCTTGTGCCTCACATACCGCCGGGATTTCAGTGAGTTCACTGGGTGAAACCCGCGTCGATAATACCAGCTTTGCCCGAGATATTGCGGTACAGAGTGTGGATGCTCGCCGAGTCGGTGATTTAGTGCAGGGCTCTGCGCTGATTGTTAGCAAATCATCAACTGACATGCGTGTGCAGTATAAATTCACTTGGTACGACGCCAGCGGTTACACCATAGAAGATGAGGCAACCAGCTGGAAATCGGTCAAATTACACGGCAAGCAACAATTGCAAGTCTCCGCCGTGGCACCTAATGCCCAAGTGGTTAAATTTGATGTGTACGTGCGCGAAACCTTTTCGAACTAAGCCTGAGTTTGCCTTTGTTTAGTTTATAAATTATTTTTTGATATAAAGTGATTGTTATAATGGCTTACTTCTCTCTGGGGTAAGCCATTTTTATCCATATTGATTAATTTTTCAACAACCTTTTCTCATTTTTTATCTTTATTAATTCAGCCTTATCATGTTGAAATATGCGATTAATTACTCATTGTTGAGTAAAAAAACTTACTGCAGGGCTAGAACCGGACTTTAGTCCTAAATACATTTAGTGATTGAGCACTACTATCAGCATATTACCACATGAGGATAGAAAGATGACTGCTCATATTAATGCTCAACCTACTGATTTTGCTGAAACTGTTATTATGCCGGGTGATCCACTACGTGCTAAATATATCGCTGAAACCTATCTCACCGATGCCGTAGAAGTCACGAATGTTCGCAATATGCTTGGTTACACGGGCTTTTACCAAGGACAACGCATTTCCGTTATGGGGCATGGTATGGGTATTTCATCTATGGTGCTCTATGGCCATGAGCTGATTAATTATTTTGGCGTGAAACGCATTATTCGTATTGGCAGTTTAGGTGCAACACAAAAACATGTACAAATGCGAGATGTTATTTTAGCCCAAGCCGCAGGTACGGATTCACCTACTAACGCTAAGCGTAGTAGCGGCTACCAAATGGCAACTTCTGCGACCTTTTCTTTATTGCATAAAGCCTATACAACAGCGAATGAGAAAGGTATTAGTGTAAAAGTTGGCAATATCTTTAGTGGTGATCTTTATTACGATCCCGATGAAGATATGATCCCCGCACTTGAGCGTTTTGGGGTATTAGGTATTGATATGGAAGTGGCGGGGCTTTATGGATTGTCACACCAACAAGGTATCGAATCATTAGCCATTTTAACGGTATCGGATCATTGTTTAACCGGTGAAGAAACAACGGCCGAAGAACGCCAACTCTCTTTTAATAATATGATCGAGCTCGCGTTAGAAACCGCCCTCAATTAGGTTTAAAGCCATCCTTTGAACCCTTAGCATTTCACTTATGGAATGACATAATGAATAATAAAATTACTTTAACAGCCATCAGTTTTCTCGCCAATTTTATTATGGCGGGCTTTGCGACCCAATTTGGGATGTTGATTGAACCCATAGCTGAGAAATTTGCTGCTAATGTTAACGAAGTTGCATCAATCTTTTCATTGCTCAATGGTGGTGCACTCGCGGGGACGATTGCAGCATTTTTCTTTATTGAAAAAATGGGTATCAAAAGAATGACCTTGATAAGTTACAGTCTGGTTGCTCTTTCTGCTCTGGCTTTACATCTAACCAATTCCCTACAAGTTGTGATGGTGGCAATGACCTTGATTGGTTTTTGTGGCGGTATCGGTCTATGTATTGCTGGTACGATTGTGGTGTCTGTGTGGCAAGAGAAATTACAAAGCACAATGTTAGTAGTGCAGGATGCGACTTTTAATATTGCAGGTGTTATTTTTCCATTGATAACAACTTATGCATTAACAAGCTCACTATCATGGAGTTATAGCTATTTAGCTGTAGGTTTGGTCGCGTTAGGTACCGTCATTATTACATTATTCACTAATTTTTCTATATGTGAACAGTCTTCTTCAACAGAAGATAAGCAACAATCTGAGTGGAATTTTGGAATTATTAGCGGGGGTATTGGATTATTTTTAGGGATGCTCGCATTATATACATTTTTAACTTGGGCACCTTTATTTGTAAAACAAAAATTTGATATTCCGTTTGAAGAGGCGGGTAATATTATTACCCAGTATTGGTCCGCTGCGCTAATTGGTGCCCTAATTTCGACTGTGATTGTGACTCGTGTAAAAATTCACCATTTCTTAGTTGGTATTATTGCTTTAGCTATGGTGCTCACCTCTGCCATTGTCAGTACCAATAATCTTAATTGGATAGCTTATTTAACCTATGGTTACGGTTTTGTGTGTGCCGCGCTTTATAATGCATTTATTGCTTATGGCGTGTCTTTTGTAAAAAAAGCCAGCAGCAAAAATGTGTCATATATTCTTATTAGCGGAAGTGCAGGGGCGATGTTTAGCCCAGCCATCAGTTCTTTCTTTGAACGTATTATCGGATTACAAACAGTGATGTATGTGATTCCTTTGCTTTACGCAGCGATATTTATGTTATTGATCGTTTCAAGTCGGATGAAATCGGCTATGGAACAACACTCGCCATCGGTAAGTTAATTTACCTGTGCATCCATCCCACACTCGGTTGTTAAATTAAGTCGAGTGTGGGTTATGCTGAAAGCGATTATATGCCTGCTTCAACAAATTTCTTGAGTGCGTTGAGATCACAAATCCGAATGCCATCTTTTTTCCGCTCAATTAAGCCTCGTTCCTCAAGATTTTGTAGTGCCCGACGGTAGACTCGGTCGGTAGTACCAAATCGTTCAGCCTCTAAATAGCGTTTACTAAAGCCATCTACGGGCAAGTCATTTAAGTATTCATGGTAAATATCAAATGCCACGTTATAACTGATGGGATAGAGCAGTCGCCGAGTAAAAATATCCACTGTGTCTTGGTAGTCAATCGCAATTGCACTAGCGAAAAATAGCGCGAGTTGAGGGTGTTGACCGAGGTAATGTTGCAGTTTTTCAGCGCTAATCAACGTGATTTCTAAGGGTTCACTGGCAATAATGTCTAGTTGACAGTGGTACTGGGTGAAGAACTCCATTTCGCCAAACAGCTGTGAATCACAATCAATAGTACCTAATTGAAAACACCGACCATTTCTCGCGGTATGGCCGAGTGATACGCGACCTTGCTTCACCAATACAAGTGATGCCATCGCTTCCCCCTGCGTCATGAGGTGAGCGCCTTTTTTGAGCATTTTTATTTCGCTGATACAGCTAAGTACAACCGCTTCAATAAGTGGATAGTCTTGCTCCCATCGCTGGCTATAACGTCCTTTCGATAAAGGTTTTAGCTGCATCGACTATGATCCTCTTACTGTTTTCGAAATTGCGACCTTCTATAGCATTATCATGATAGGCGGTCAAATGGACGAAAGGATTTAGGCGGCTACTAAAGATATTTTCATCATACGAACTGAAGGGCCGTGGTTTTCGCGACATTTAATTGAATCGCAGAGATAAGAGTGCCCACTTTTTATTTCCGTCATGTATACTAGGCGCCGCCAAGGGGTGTTTGCAGCGAATGAATTTACGTTGATTACTGCAAACTGAGATGTCAGCTGACGAACCCTTAGAACCTGATCCGGCTAATACCGGCGTAGGAATGGGCCAATTAACAGCACACTTCTGAATCGCTTATTCGTTGCCGGATCTCAAACATTATATTTGAGGTCCTATGTCAAACCGTAAAACGTCAAACCGTCATTCCCCGTTTTTAACCCGAGCGCCGCTGGCATTAGCCATTGCTGCCGCGCTGAGCACTGTTGCATTTGCACAAACCGACGCTATCGATAAACCCGATCCTAGTACTGAGATGGAAGTCATGGTAGTTACGGCGGATTTTCGCAGTTCAAGCTTAGAAAAAATGCCTTCAAGTATTACCGTTATCGACAGTCAAAAAATTCAAGATGAAAGCGCGCAGCATTTCGAGGATGTGCTTAATTCTATTGCTAACTTTAACTGGTCAGGTGGAAGTTCGCGGCCAAAATATTTTCAAATTCGCGGTGTAGGTGAGCAAGAGCAATACCAAGGTGCGCCTAATTCTTCTGTGGGTTACATCATTGATGATATCGATTTATCCGGTATTGGCATGGTGTCGAGCATGTACGATCTACAGCAAGTCGAAGTGCTGCGTGGACCGCAGGGCACACGCTATGGCGCCAATGCTTTAGCGGGACTGATTTATCTGAAAAGTAACGATCCCACCGATGTGTTTGAACATGGCGGCGAAGTCTCGTTAGGCGACGATGATTTACGCACGTTTAGCGGTTTCAGTTCAGGCCCATTAACGGATTCTGGCAAGCTGCTTTATCGCGTGTCACTGCAGCAACATCAACAAAATGGTTACCACGACAACCTCTATTTAGGTCGTGACGATACCAATGGCCGCGATGAGTTCAGCGGCCGCGCTAAGCTGCGCTGGTATGCGACTGACGATTTGCAGTTTGATTTAACTGTGCTGCACGCCGATTTTGATAATGGCTATGATGTGTGGAGTTTAACTAATTCACCGACCCAGACGACATCGGATCAACCGGGTGTCGATAGCCAGCGCACCACAGGCGCAGGCTTTAAAGCGACCTATTCTGGTGCCGAAACCTTTGAGTTAACCTCGTTAACCTCTTTTGCGAATACCGATCACCATTACAGTTACGATGGCGATTGGTCGAACCCAGAGTATTGGGCTTCTAAGCAATGCAGTGATGACGATGGCAATCTGGCGCCGTGCCAATATGATTATTTTTGGGATAAAACTGGCCAACGTAAAACTGTGTCGCAAGAGTTTCGCTTAAGTTCTACCGAGCAGGGCCGAATCTTTGCGGATAGCACAGATTGGTTGCTTGGTGTGTACGCCATGAATCTGAAAGAAGATAACCAATTGTATTCTGAATATAATACTTGGCCGGATGAAGTCTTAGACTCTGAGTATGAAGCGACGAACTATGCCTTGTTTGGTCAGCTCGATACGGATCTGGGCTCAGATTATGCCTTATCTGTGGGTTTACGTTTAGAGCGCCGCAATAGCCATTACTCAGATACGAATAACGATAATTTCGATCCGAGCGAAACCATGTGGGGTGGTCATATTGCAGTGAGTAAAGTGCTGAATGACTCACACAACGCATATGTCCGTGTCGCGCGCGGTTACAAGGCGGGCGGTTTTAACATGACTTTGCCTGTCGAACTGAACGATAAAAAAGAGTTCAGTACTGAGACGCTTTATAACTATGAAATCGGCCTTAAATCCCATTGGCTAGCGGGGCTAATCGATACTAATCTGGCGCTGTTCTATATGGACAGACAAGATCAACAGGTGGCGGCATCCCAGCAAGACCCTGATAAACCGCAGCGTTTTATTTTGTTCACCGAAAACGCAGGCAGTTCTAATAACTATGGTGCTGAGTTAGATGCGACCTGGTATGCCACGGATAATCTACAAATTTACTCAAGCTTAGGTTGGTTAGAAACCGCCTACGGCGATTATCAGTATCAGGACAAATATGGCACTGAGGTGGATTTAACTGGCCGCGATCTGGCCCATTCACCACACTTTACCTACAGCCTTGGTGGGACTTATCGTGCCAATTCGGGTTGGTTTGCTAACCTAAACTTAAGCGGTAAGAGCGAGTTTTACTATTCAGACAGCAATGAATCCCGTTCTGAACCCTACACTATCGTCAATGCCCGCGTGGGTTATGAGGCGAGTGCATGGTCGGCTTATTTATGGGGCCGTAATTTGTTCAATGAAGAATACGGTGTGCGCGGTTTCTACTTCGGTAACGAGCCAGATAATGGCTGGGCAGAAAAGCAATATATTCGTTACGGTGATCCGCGTCAGATTGGCGTCACCTTTAACGTTAAGTTTATGTAAAAGCTCATATAATGGCTCAGGTCACTATGAGCCATTTGAGTTAACTTATGACTAAGCTGTAGTCCGGTGTAAGGGCTATAGCTTCTCTCAAATTTAAGGAATTAAGATGAAACTGACCGCAGAAATTAGCATGTATCCCTTCAATGAGAACTACCTCGATCCGATAAAGTGGTTCATTGGTCGCGTGGATAGCTATCCTAATATCGAGCGCGTGACCAATGCGATGGCAACCCAAGTGTGCGGCGATTATTTAGATGTGATGACTATGCTGGCGACCGAGATGCAAGCTGCCCATGAGAAGTGGGGCAAGGCAGTATTTGTGTGTAAGTTTATCGGTGGTGAGCTGAATTTAGCCCACAGCGAATAATGTTTTAGCGTCACATACGCGATAAATCGGCAGTGAGAACAACACAATGACAGATTTATGGTTAACCTTGGTCGAGAGTATGAATGCGGTCTTTGGTGAAGTCCATGTGATGACCGCATGGGAAGCCTTAGCGGTATTGCTGGCCATGGCATATCTACTGCTGGCAATGAAGGCGAGCGTCTGGTGCTGGGCGGCGGCCTTTGCCAGTACCGCCATTTACACTGTGTTGTTTTGGAAAGTGTCGTTACTGATGGAGTCAGTGCTGAATATCTATTATATGGCGATGGCGCTCTATGGATATTGGCTCTGGACCCAAGGCGGCGATAAACATCAAGGGGTCAAAGTGACCACTTGGTCGTTGAAAACCCACTTGAAGTTGATCGCGGTGACAGGCGTTATTTCGCTTTTTGTCGGGCACGGCATGGCGATGTATACCCAAGCCGCGTTCCCCTATTTAGATGCGGCCACGACCTGTTTTGCTGTGATGACGACCTATTTAGTGGCGAAGAAAGTACTTGAGAATTGGCTCTATTGGGTCGTTATCGACATAGTGTCTATTTACCTTTATCTCAGTAAAGGCTTGATGTTGACCTCGTTATTATTCGTACTCTATGTAGGGCTTGCAGTTGTAGGGTATTTCCTGTGGCGCACTGCGTTAGCCGATGCCCGTGAGGCCAATGCCTTGAAGTTACTCAGTTAATGCTCGATGTCAATGCTGCTAAGCCATACTCAGCGGGCGAATCATTCAATACACTCTTGCCCATACTCAAACGAGCTGGGCTTGAGCAAGTGCAGAGTATTTGCGAGCTTTCGGGCGGCTTGAGTAATCATAATTATAAGATCACTACGCCAACAGGGTGTTATGTGCTGCGGGGCAATGCCAATGCGGCGGATAGTTTTTGCACCCGCGAGCAGGAGCGTTTTTACTGGCAACAACTCGCCCAAGCTAAACTTGCCCCTGAACTGCTGTGGGTGAGTGAAGATGAGCGCTATTATCTCAGCGATTTTATTGAAAGTGACCTTATTGAGAGTGACTTTATCGAGGGTGACTTTATTAAGAGTGACCTTATTGAGAATGACTTTATCGAAAGTGCAGTAGCGAGCGCAGCAGAGTGTGCGGCAATTGAACACAATGTGATTGATAGCGAACGCTTTCAATGTAAACGCTTCATCCATTGGCCAGCATTAGAGCGCCAAACCAGTGCCGCTGATTTTGTGCTGAGGCAGTCGTCTTTGGGCATTTTACATCACGGCTCTTCATCACAAGCTTGTTTAAGTCCTGAGCCTAGGTTGATGCTAATACAGCAAGATAAGCATCCCAACTCAACTGCGCGCTTACTGCTGGAATTATTGCTGCAATTGCGGGAACTGCCCACAGGTCCTTATGCCATTAGTATCACTGAACAATGGCAGGAATATCACCAGCAGATGCTTGCTTATCAGGCATCTCTTACCACAATGCACAATTGGAATGAGCGTGTGGCTAAACTGCTTAACATCCAAATCGCCATCAAAGATTGGTGCGATAACTTAGCGGCTTGTTTAATTAAACCGCAGTTTTGTCATCGCGATCTTAATCCCCACAACTTGCTACTCAAAAATAATCGTTTGTATTGTATCGATTTTGAGTATGCGACGGCGTCGCATCCCCTGTGTGAGTTAGCCGTAGTGTTAGCGACCCATGCGTTAACGCCTGCCCAGCAAAACGAGTTAGTGACGCAGTATCTGAGTGAACACCCTTATGTTTCAATAAACGCCGCAGAGGCCGTGCCCGCCGCCATTGACATGTACTGGGTATTTGCCTGTTACTGGGCATTATTGATGGCGGCGCAAACGGAGCCCAGTCGTAGCGCCGACTATCTCGCATGGTTTGATTGTTTTTGGCCGCTCATCACCCAAGCATCATAAGGATGGCTGTTCGATTGGAATCATAAAGTAGGCAAAGTATTAACATATTGAAAACCTTTATTAGACAAACTTGTTTGATATAAGAGGCAACTTTATATAGGCTCAAGCGTCATATTAGCAACAGTTCTAGGATGGATGATTCAGAATGAAAAAAGGCGTGATGCTACTTGTGTGTCTCTTAGGCTTAAGCGCCTGTTCCACTAAATTCAGTTACCATTTCCTCGATTGGGCCATCGGTTGGGAGCAAGAGGATTACGTTACTTTAGATAAATCGCAGCAAAAGGCATTTGACGCCCTCATTGAAAAATTTGTCCTGTGGCATCAATCCAAAGAATTGTCCCACTATGTGGTGCAATTAACCGAAGTCGAAAGCCTCATCAAAACCAATACCTTAACACCAGTATTATGGGCCGAGCATGTGGAGATAGCTAAGCGGCATTGGTTTCGTTTGTTTGAGTTTGCCTTGCCAGAATTACTGCCCATCATAATGTCCTTGTCCGATGAACAGGTGAAGCAAATCCTCGCCAAATTACGGGAAGATGAGCAGGAGCTTGTCAAAGAGTTTGCCGGCAAAAACCCAACGCAGTTACAAAAAGAGGCCGATGAAAACCTTCAAGAGCAATTTGATGACTGGCTTGGCAGCGTGAGTGCTGAACAAAAAGAGCTTATTCATCAGTATAATCAACAGCGTTTATCCACCTTAGATATGTGGCTCGAGTATCGCCACGAATGGTTACGTCAGTTTGAGGTCGCCCTTGGCCAGCGCGCCGATAAAGCGCTATTAACCGAGCGTTTGACCTTGCTAATGACGCAGCCCGATGAGCTTAAGTCTGAACAACATAAAGTGTTTTTGCGTAAAAATACTGAGGCATTTGGAACCTTACTGCTAGCAATGAACGCGAGCCTATCGGATAAGCAGTCGAAGCACTTTTATAAAAAGTTGGGCGGACTCATTCAAGATCTCACCGAGCTTAATCAAGAAGCCATTGAAAAAGAGACAAGTGCAAAAAAAGCCTAGGCCATGAAAGATTAATGGGCTTGCTAGGGTCTATTCCTGCATGCCAATAAATTAGTCAAAGAGAGACACTATGCCACTTGCATCCCTTTACCAAAAATTGCTCAATATGAGTCGCTATTTCGATGGCGTAGCGCCATTAGCCCTCAGGATTTACCTTGCGCCCGTGTTGATGCAAGCGGGTTATAACAAGCTCGCTCACTTTGACGATACGGTGGCTTGGTTTGCCAATCCCGATTGGGGTTTAGGCCTGCCAATGCCGGCGGTAATGGCAGGACTGGCGGCGGGAACCGAGTTCTTTGGCGCTATCTTGTTACTGCTTGGGCTTGCGACTCGGCTGATTTCTATCCCTTTGATGGTCACTATGTTGGTGGCTGCATTCACCGTGCATTGGCAAAATGGCTGGTTAGCGATTGCCGATGGCAGTTCTTGGCTAGCCAACGACAGAGTGCTTGAAGCAGGGGATAAACTGGCGAAAGCTAAAGAAATATTGCAGGAGCATGGTAATTACGACTGGCTGACCAGCTCAGGTAACTTAGCTGTGCTTAATAATGGTATTGAGTTTGCGGCCACTTATTTCATTATGTTGTTGGCACTCTTTACCTTAGGCGGCGGCCGTTACACTAGCCTAGATTATTTCATCGCTAAGCGTTGCGGGGTTAAGTAAGCCTTTTATAAAGAGCCCTCGATTTTCAAGCGCAATCAAAGCGTTAAATCCCATCCATGTGGTGGGATTTTTTTATGCCTCTTTGCCTGCAATTTGCTATGCTTGAACGCAATTTATATCGAACTAGGATAAGAACTTGGACGCTATTGAACTTTTGCTCACCCGTCAATCGACCCCGCGATTAATCGCTCCCGCTCCCGATGCGAGTCAATTAAAAATCATCTTAGATGCTGCCATTCGTGTGCCAGATCATGGTGCATTAGCCCCATGGGAATTTATTATTGCCACAGATCAAGGGTTAAACACCTTAGCCGATATCTTTGTTGAGGCGGCTAAAGCCAGCGGCGCCGACGAGGATTTCGTTAATAAAGCCAAGGGTATGCCAATGCGTGCGCCTATGGTGATCACTGTCGTTGCAAAAACGCAGCAACACCCTAAAGTGCCTGTACTTGAACAACAAATTGCAGCGGGCTGCGCAACGATGGCGATGCAACAAGCGGCTTTTGCCTTAGGGATAGGCGCGGTATGGCGCACGGGCGATTTTGCCTTCGATGCTAATGTGAATGCCGCCTTAGGCCTTGAACCACACGACCAAATTGTCGGCTTTTTGTATGTCGGTACGCCAGCGGTTGTGGCACCCCAAAAACCGCAAAAGGACGGCAGCCAATACGTCCGTTATTTATGAAAAAGCTTATGACTATATTTTTATAAACATTGTCTATTTTTAGTGGAGAAATCCTATGCAAGTGGCGCGTACTCCGAGATTAATCCTGCGGCAGTTAACCCCAGCCGATGCTTCATTTATGCTAGTGTTGCTCAATAGCCAAGGCTTTATTGAGAATATAGGGGACAGGGGAGTACGCACGCTTGTGCAGGCCAAGGATTATATCCTCAATGGACCAATGAAAAGTTATGCCGAATGTGGTTTTGGCTTTTATGCCGTGGTGCTTGCGGAGAACGGATTCACCATAGGAATTTGCGGTTTAATCAAACGGCCGACGCTTGATAATGTCGACATAGGCTATGCTTTTTTGCCGCAATATTGGGGTAAGGGTTACGCATTCGAAGCCGCGAAAGCCGCTTTTGATTTAGGCAAAAGTTTAGGTATCGAGCGTATTGTGGCGATTGTGAGCGCCCATAATGGCGCGTCAAAGGCATTGCTGAACAAACTGGGATTACAGTTTGAGCAGTGTGTGCAGCTTAGCCCAGATGATGAGCCAGTTGAACTGTTTAGTTGAATTTAAGCTGTTGTTTATAGTGATTTTTATTTTATTGTAATTCGGCGTTCTTTACTCTAGAATTCTGAAAATTTACTGTTGAGATATGGCAATCATATCTCGTATCGACGCCCCTCGAAAATCAGGCTCATTTAATCCCTCCTTGAGCCCTTGAGTACAGCAAAAGCGTAGCCCTTTTATTGGATGTAGCATAATGGTTTCGCAATTAAGTGAAGCAATGCTGGACGTGATCGCTGATGCCTTAGTAGACAAAGGCTATATCTTTTTACCTGACTTAGTTCCAAACAATATAAGCCAAGTGCTATTGGAAAAAATTCAATCAACGCAAGCACATGAGCTAAAAGCTGCGTCCATTGGTCGTGGCGCAGAGCAGCAATTAAACCCCGACATTCGCCGCGACAGAATACAATGGCTAGAAGAGCACAACGAGCCTGATGCCCAATATCTTGAACTGATGACGCAACTCAAAAATGGCTTAAATCGTCGTTTGTTTATGGGGTTATTCGACTATGAAAGTCACTATGCGGTATATCAGCCTGGGGCATTTTATAAAAAGCATGTCGATGCGCTAAAAGGCAGTCAAAACCGTATCTTAACCACAGTGTTTTTCTTAAATCCTGACTGGAAAGCGGCTGATTGTGGCGAGTTGATTATCTATGATGAAGCTGATATTGAGATTGAACGCATCGCACCTAAAATGGGTCATTTTGTGATTTTTCTCAGTGAGCGATTTCCCCATGAAGTGACTAAAACCTTAGCCCAGCGCAATAGTATTGCGGGTTGGTTTAGGGTCAGTAACAGTGTGCATGGCTTTTAACTTTAGATTTTAACTTTTGCCTCTAACTATGGTGGCTAGCTTCAACGGATAGCAAACGCTTAAATACTGAACGCAGATTTAGGTGTTTGCTGTTATTGGCCCCGATTGCTTATCTCATTTCGCGACGTATTCTGTGATAGCAGTATTGACTCCAAGCGGATTTAACTGCCATTCACTCATTTCTCAAATTTTTTACACTCTTAAGCTTTAGGTAATCTAAGCCGTCGACAATAGGACAAATTTGTCCAATCATGCTGAAAATAGGGTGTTTTTTTATTCTCGTTTAATGTTAGGCTAGATAAAAATGTGCGCAACAACACACTTTTCTATTATCTAACGGAGGCGAGACTGTGGGCTGTGAAGATAACTTAGGTTGTTTAACGGGTGAGCATATTGTGCTTGAGCCCTTATCTTTGTCCCATGTGGCGGCATTGAGTTTAGCTGTGACAGATGGTCAACTTTGGCGTTTATGGTTTACTAGCGTGCCAGAACCCGCCGAGGTGAAGTCCTATGTGACTAAAGCCCTCGAAGAAAAAGCGCGGGGTCAGAGTTTTCCCTTTGCAGTGCGGGATAGAGTGAGCGGTGAAATTGTCGGCTGCACGCGAATTTGCAATTGGGAGCCTGAAAATCGTCGCCTTGAGATTGGCTACACTTGGTATGCAAAACGTGCCCAGCGCACAGGGATTAATACCGAAGCTAAGTTATTGCTATTGACCTTTGCCTTTGAAACCTTAGATGCCATCGCTGTTGAGTTTCGAACTCACTGGCATAACCAAGCCTCCAGACAAGCGATTGCGAGACTGGGTGCTAAGCAAGATGGTGTGTTGCGTAATCACAAAATTCTTAAAGACGGCACAATTCGCGATACTGTGGTGTATTCCATTATTGATGCTGAGTGGCCTACGGTGAAAAACAGTCTGCAATTTAGATTGCGACAACACCCGCCAACACTCTAACGATACCAAGGAAATGCCCATGGCAAGCATTATAACTCGAGCAGATGTGACTCAAGCCCATGAGATTGCAGTGTTATTCAATGAGTACCGACAGTTTTATGGGCGCAGGGATGATGTCGCGGCCGCGGAGCAGTTTATTCATTCAAGATTGCTAGATGAGTCATCGGTGATATTTATTGCCAAAGATAATCAAGGGCTTGGATTAGGCTTTGTGCAAATGTATCCCAGCTTTTCATCGTTACGTATGGCTCCAATGTTGATCCTCAATGATGTGTATGTGACTCAACATGCCCGATGTGTCGGTATTGGGCGAGCGTTAGTGCAGCAGGCCGCCAGTTATGCCAAAGCGCATAATATGAGTTATTTGATGTTAGAAACACAGCAAAAAAACCAGCGCGCACAGGGCTTGTATGAAGGCTTAGGCTTTGTGCGTAACCAAGATTTTTATATCTACGAGCTTGAGATCCACCGAGGGCTTGAGTAGGTTTATTTATGACGATTAAAAGGAAAGTAACATGTTAACTCAGGTAAAAACATTGGTATTAGGTGGTTTAGTATTGAGTGCCAGTACCGCAGTTTGGGCTGATGAAGCAGAAAAAGCGTTTAGTAAAGAAGCCATTGAGTGTGCCGCTTATTACCAAATTAGCTCAGAAGCTATTGGGGCGATGAATGCACCGCAAATGCAGGCTGTGGGTGAGCGTTTAAAAAGCTCTAAAATTGAATCTGAGAATTTAGCCAAGAAATACAGCTCTGAAGCTGAAGTGACTCAAGCAGTTGCCGACGCGAAAGCGCGTCAAATCGAAAGCTTAGGGGGCTCAAGTAACTTAGGTGCGTTAATGGGCAAATATAAAGAAGAATGTAAAAACCTATTAGCCGATCCACAAAAGCGTTTAGATTATTGGACTATGGCAACTATGTAGTCGCAGGTTTTAGTCAGCACAGGTTTTTAAGCATGTGATTTTAAACATGTGAAGTAAGGGAGCCTAAGGGCTCCTTTTTGCGCTAAGAACTTAGCACTGGGTTGCGCGAGTTAATTTTTATCAGGCCAATGTGAATTGGTTGCGGTTCGGTTGACTCAATGATTCTTAGCCAACTAGGTTATTTTTGTTAAGCTGAAACTCAACTGGGGTTTTAAGGGTCTTATCGCTAGGGTTGCAATTTTAGTTCTGTTTACGCTTTATCTTCAAACACCAGCCAATATGAGCAATAACGAGGAGCAGTATGGTTTTAACATTAATGGCAGCAACTGTCTTGAGTGCTGGAGTCTGTGGATACCATTTGATCTATGGTAAGCGTGTTTTATTGGCGCCGCTGTTAAAGGCCAATGTTTCCCAGCAGAGCAAGCAAATGCTGCGCTGTTTATTTCATTGTCAGTCAGTGTTTTTTGTGGCCTCAACTGCGGTACTTTTGGCCTGTGCGCTTAGAGTGATCCCAGGTATGTATGCCTATAGCTTATTGTTATTTCTTGGGATGAATTACGGGATCTTCGCAATTTGGCAGTTTTATATTGCCACTTTGAGCCCGCCAAATAGTGGCCAGATGATTATAGTGCAGGCTTTAATTTTTTTGCTGATTGGCACTTTGGCAATGCTTGGGCCTCTGTTGTCTGTCGCATAAATCGCTAATCATGCTCAGATAATCATCGCGCTTGACGCGTTAACGGCTTGGCGAAACTAACTGCGCTAATAGTGTGAATAAAACATTATTGGCTCGACTGGATTGCGTATTGGGCAGCGAGCTCGGTGAGTTTGCCATTGTTGATGAGCTGCTGAATCCAGTGTGTTAGCTTCTTAGCATCGAGTGATGAACTGTGGTTAAGCAAGATTCCATTATCGTACATTTGGTCCCATTTATCTGATATTAAAAGTAAATGGCTGTCTTGTGGATTAGCCTTTAAATAATACTGTAAATAGGAATGAGTGACAGGAGCGATATCTGCCCGTTCGCGCAGAATGCTTTCGATAGAGGCTCTGTTGTTGCTGACAAACAAAGGGCGAAATTGCTTTTTCAGCGTTTCAGTATCGGTTTCAAAGTGGGCAAACTGATAGTGATAGCCCTTAACGAATGCGATTGATTTATTGGTTAAGTTTTTGAAATAATTTTGATTATGGGCTTTGGCCTTAAGCGCAATAAACACTTCTCCATCTATCATATTTAGCGGAATAAACTGATCCGCAATTTTTTGCCATCCCCAGGCGGGATTCTCAAATATCATCATGTCGAAGCGGCCTAACATATAGGCTTTATATCTGTGCTCAATACTGGTGACGGTAAATTCAAAAAACACTTCTTGTTGTATTTGATTCAATGCATTAATGATATCGAGGGTGAGGCCTGTGTAACGGCCATCCTGTTGTAGATCCACATAGGGGGCAAATGGATAACCACCGACACGAATAGTCGGTATCGTGTTGGGTGCTGTTGTATTGGGTACTATTGTATTAGGTGCTGTGGGTGACTGATTGTTATCTTGGGCGATTGCGGCCGAAAATACGCTGATCCCTAAGACGAAGCTAAAGAGTAGACGATACAACTGTCTTATTACCATGGTCACCCCTAATCATGCCAAAGGTTAATGATTTTTTTACAAGTATACACAATTTAATTTACTCAACGCTGTCGATGTTGTGCGAATTTTGAATAGGTCATAGTAAGCTAGCGCAAACAGGATGAGGGAGAACTCACATTGAGCCAGATAAAATCTCAAGTGTGTGGCTGGGTTGAACAGGGACATATCACGCAAGAGCAAGCGAATACGCTTTATCGGCAGGTTACAGTGTTGCCAGATGCGTCGAGCTGGCGCAGTTTAATCGCTAACCTATTGCTCTGGTTTGGCGCGTTAAGCTTTGCCTCTGGGGTAATTTTTTTCTTTGCCTATAATTGGCAATCTTTGGGGCGATTTGCCAAATTTGTACTGATTGAAGTGGCGATACTGCTCGCCATCGCCGCATTTGCTTGGCTCTATTATCGTGCTAATTCCCTTTCTGCGGCTTCCCATTACCTTCGTCACAGTCATAGTAACCACAGTAATCAATGCAACGACAGCAACAACAGCAGATTTGGTGCGACGACAGCCAATGGCGTGTTACTGGCCGCGAGCGTATTGGTGGGTGGTTTATTAGCGCTGGTTGGACAAACCTACCAAACGGGTGCCGATCCTTGGCAGCTATTCGCCCTATGGGCGTTAGTGATTTTACCCTTTGCGTGGGTGGCAGGATTCGATGGTTTATGGCTGCTGTTGGTGGGGCTTATTAACCTAAGCATAGGGATATTTTTGGATTCCTTTTCCCATTTATGGGGAGCTTTCTTGGATGAGCAAAGCCAACTGCTGATCTTTATCTGTTTGAATTTATCTTTTTATTACGCTTTTGTATTGTTAGGCCGTAACGTCGCGGGGCGTTGGCACGCGCCAATCCTCGAATATGCCTGCTCATTGTTTGCTATGGGTTGTTTTACTTGGTTAATCACTTGGTTGATTTTCGACGATCTTTTTAAGTCTGATGGCGCGAGTACTTGGATCATTTGTGGTTATATTGCCCATCTGATATTTGGATTCGTTATTTTTCGCTATCGCTTACCGCGCATATATCCCTTGGCCTTGGGCGGTTTTAGCTTGATTGCCGTCGGCGCTGCGTTACTGATACGACTGATGTTTGAGGACAATGATCCCATAGGTGGTTTTTTGTTTATTGGGCTTTATATCATTTTGGCGAGCACAGGCTTGAGTATTTGGTTAAAGGAACTGAGTCGCAAGCTTAAACCACTGTCACAGTCTATGTCAGAATTAGAACCTGAACCTATGTCTGAATTAGCACTTAAGCCCGCTGCGAGAGCGACCCAAGGAAAAGTGGGAGACATTCATGAGCAACAATAATGGCTTACCGGATGGCGACATGGTGACCAATTATTTAACGAGTTCAGTAGCGACTCCCTTAAAGTCTCCTGCAAAAGAGAATGCCGCTTTAATTGATGCATCGGGTGAATCCAGTCTGATAACACTGTGGCAATCCTTGTATGCCGAGGGCAAAGTCAGTACGCCCCAAATGCCAGAAAACCAGGATATTCCTTGGTATATTGCCGCTATGCAGGCCTTCGCCGCTTGGATAGCCGCTTTATTTCTATTGTGCTTTATGATGGCGGCATTTGGCGCCATTTTTGAGCGGGTAGGTGAGGGCGTCGCCTTATTTATTGGCTTAACCTATTTAGCCGTGGGCATTGGGCTGTACTTTTTGCCGCGGCAACAGATCTTCAATGAGCAATTTGCTTTTGCCGCCTGTTTGAGTGGTTTAATCAGTGTGGCTTGGGGATTCTATGATTTAATCGACAATGATTTTAGCCTCAACTGGTATCTGTGTATGGCGGGTATTCTCTTGCTGCTGTGGGGTTTAATTGCCCATGGATTAGCCCAGTTTGTGTTCGCGTTTGGCTTAAGTTGGTGCGTGATTGGCCTCATGGCTAAGTTCGAATGGCTCAATGTCTGCCCAAGTCTGTTTGCCTTAATCATTAGCCTAGTGCTGTTCAATATCAATCGGTTCGGACGTCATTACCGCCGCGCGCGCATGCTTATCTACGGCTTTGCACTGGTATTAATTACATTGCAACTGATGCATGCCTTTAGCATGGACAGTATTTTTGAAGCCTTATTCAGTCCTTGGCAACAAAGTCTGTGGTTCACGCTAAGCCATCTGTCGATTATTTTTGTCATTTGCGGATTATTGTTGGTCAGCGTATTTCGCGAACGTCAACAATCACTCAGCTCACTGGCGGCGATAGGCTATTTTCTCGGTTTAATCGTTATTAGCGGTTTATCTTTACCCATGCAGGGGTTATCGACGGCTATCCTATTGATTCTGCTTGGCCATTATTGCAATGAGCCTTGGCTAAAAGGCATAGGAATTGTGTCGGCGCTGCTGTTTGTCAGTGGATATTATTATTCATTAGAAACAACACTACTGCTGAAATCTGCTTATTTGATGGGTTTAGGCGCGCTGTTGCTGGTGGCAAGGATGCTGATGTGGCGCTTATTCCTTGCCAATGAAAATGCCAAGGAGGCTATGTGATGGGCAATGTGATGGGAAAACTGGCGGCTTCACATAAATGGGCGCTGGGCATAGTACTTTTTACGACCGTTGCGATTCTTGCTGGCGTGAATTGGCGCATTTTCAAATTGGAACAACTGCTTAATCACGGCCAAGTGGTGCGCTTTGCATTAGCGCCAGTCGATCCGCGCTCGTTAATGCAGGGGGATTACATGGCGCTGGAATATGCCATTGCCCGCGATGTGCGCAGCGCCTTAGCGCCGCAACAAATGCAGGGTCAGTTGTTGCTGGCACTAGATGGGCAAAAAGTGGCGCGTTTTATGGATTTTTATACTGACCAAGCGCTGGGTAAAGATCAGCTGCGGGTGCAATTTCGTGTTCGTGGTAATCAAATCAAGCTCGCATCGAACAGCTTTTTCTTTGAAGAAGGGCAAGCCGATCATTTTAGTGCGGCTAAATACGGCGAGTTTAGGGTGAACGCCCAAGGTGAGTTACTGCTGGTCAGTTTACTCGATGAAAAACTTGAGCCCTTATAGCTCAGCTTCAGGGCTTTCATCCATTGGCTCTGCTTATTTTTAAGAGCCATTTATCCCATCACATTGATTATTCCTGGCCGCATTTGTAATGAGCGGCCAGCATTTCCCGTACTGCTTTCTTCCTAGTTCTGATCGCTAAATTGCACCAATAATATCCATCTTAAGTTGCAACTTTGGTGCAACCAATTTGTAACCTTCGCCGCCTATAGTATCGTCAGTGTTCGAGGTGATATCACCTTGAAGCATCTAAGCGCATCAATTAAATCGCAATTCAATACAAAATATTAAAACAATACATTTAGGGGTCTCAATGTTTAACACTAAAACTGTGCTGGCGTTAGCCATCAGTAGCGTTTGTGGGCTTGCCCATGGCGCGGATAATGTGATCATTTCAGAATACGTCGAAGGCAGCAGCAACAATAAAGCCATCGAACTGTATAACCCAACCGCGGGCGTTATTGATTTAAGCCAATACCAATTGCGTTTCTATTTTAATGGCAGCACCAACGTCGGTACGACCATTACGCTCACTGGCTCATTAGCCGCGGGGGCGACTTATGTGGTTGCCGATAACGATGCGTCTGCTGATATTCTTGCACTGACCAATCAACAAAGTACCGCCAGCTTCTTCAACGGCGACGATGCGATTGAACTGACTTATCAAAATCAAGTGATTGATAGTTTAGGTCAAGTTGGTGTCGATCCCGGTGCCGAGTGGGGCAGTGGTGATTTATCCACTCAAGACAACACCCTGCGCCGTAATCCTGATCAGCTGATTGCCGATCCCATCAGTGACGATGCTGTCAGCTTTAGCACTTGGTTAGGTTTTGCGAAGGATGATATTTCTGATCTCGGTAAATTCAGCGCGGGCACGCCAACCGATCCCGTCGACCCTCCACCGAGTTCTTTAGTGTGCGGCGAAGAAGCCACAGCAATTCATGCGCTTCAAGGCGCGGGCGCTGCCAGTCCTCTTAATGGTCAAACCTTAGTGGTTGAAGCGGTTGTCGTCAGTAATCAAGAAGCCGGTCTTAAGGGCATTTTTGTACAAATGGCTGATAACGAAGCCGATAGCGATCCACAAACCTCGGAAGGGGTGTTTGTGTATACCGGCACTGCGCCTACTGCGTATGTGGCGGGCGATCGTATTCGTTTAAAAGCCAAAGTCACTGAATATCAAGGCTTAACTGAACTAACTACCCTGTCAGAACACACGCTTTGCGCCACTGCACAAGCATTGCCAACGGCGGCGGTGGTGACCTTACCGGTTAACAGCAGTGATGATTTTGAGCCCTTTGAGGGCATGCGTGTTCGTTTCAGCCAAGATTTAGTGGTGAACGAAGTCTACAATCTAGGCCGTTATGGCGAGATTTCATTAGGCAGTCAGCGCCACTTTATTGGTACGCAGGTGGCTGCACCGGGCGCGGATGCGCTGGCAGTGAGCGCGGCTAACCAACGCGACAGTATTTTATTGGATGACGGTTTAACGGCGCAGAATCCAGATCCTGTGCAATTCCCCGCTCCTGGCCTGAGCGCATCAAACACTGTGCGTGTAGGCGATAAAGCCACATCGCTTACGGGTGTAATGCACTATGGCTTTAATTTGTATCGCATTATGCCAATCGAGACGGTGAATTTTGTGGCGGAAAACCCACGTCCAATCGCACCCACATTGAATGATGGCGGTAATCTAAAAGTCGCTAGCTTTAACGTACTCAACTACTTCAACGGTGATGGCCAAGGTGCAGGTTTCCCAACTGCCCGTGGTGCCAATACGTTGAGCGAATTTGAGCGTCAAAAGGCGAAGATTGTCAGCGCCATGGTGGGCATCAGTGCCGACGTCTTTGGTTTGATGGAAATTGAAAACGATGGCTTTGGTGCTAACTCGGCCATTGCCGATTTAGTCGCAGGTTTGAATGCTGCTGTAGATGAAGCGCGTTACGCTTATATCGCGCCAACAGGCATGAATGCGATTGGCACCGATGCCATCACAGTTGGCTTGATTTATCGTAGCGATAAAGTCACGCCGCAGGGCGCTGCACGCATTCTATCCAGTGCCAATTCGCCATTAGATAGCGATCAAAAGCCCCTGTTTGACGACAGTAAAAACCGTCCTATGCTGACCCAAGCCTTTAGCGTGAACGGCAGTGAAGAAGGCGTGGTCGTTGCGGTTAATCACCTTAAATCTAAGGGCAGTGAATGTGCGGGCGATCCTGATCTCAATGATGGTCAAGGCAACTGTAATATCACTCGTACCCGTGCGGCGACGGCTGCAGGTCAATGGATTAGCGAGCAATATCCAGATCAAGGTGTATTGTTGATTGGTGATTTGAACGCCTATGCGAAGGAAGATCCATTAACGGCGTTAGCTAACGCGGGCTTTAGTGAGCTGTTTGCCAAACTTGAAAAGCCGAACCCTTATTCCTATGTGTTCTCGGCTGAATCGGGTCAGTTGGATCATGCTTTAGCAAACGCTGCCTTGTTAGATAAAGTGGTGGATGTGACTGAGTGGCATATCAATACCGACGAACCACGCGTTTTGGATTACAACGAAGAGTTTAAGACACCTACTCAAATCCAAGACTTATTCGCCACTGATGCGTATCGCTCATCGGATCACGATCCTGTGGTGATTTCACTCTTGCTCGACGCGGAAAAAGTCGCGCCAGTAGCCAGTTTCACTCAAGTGGTGAATGGCTCTGCGGTGCAACTTACATCCACTTCAACCGACAGCGATGGACAAATCGTGTCAGCCGAGTGGAGCTTTGGTGATAATACAGTCGCAATGGGTGAGGTAGTGACTCACAGCTATAGTCAAAGCGGTGAGTATCTGGTCACATTAACAGTGACGGATAATGACGGCCTAACCCATAGCACGTCACAAACTGTGTCTGTGGTGGTTGGAGAGGTAAAACAACCACCTGTTGCGCAAATTCAGCGTATCAATTTATTGTTCGTCGATATGTTTATCTCGACTAGCTACGATACCGATGGCGTGATCAAGCAACATAAGTGGACATTCGACAATGGCACCCGCGCTAACGGTCAAGTGGTATTGCGTCTTGCCCGCCGTGGACAACACACAGTTGAACTGACCGTTAAAGATAACGACAAGTTAACCGATACCACGACGCTGACTTATCGTTAAGCCAGTTCTTTTATTCAGTTGATTTTTAGTGACACCGAGCCCGCAGCCGCGGGCTTTTCTTTTTGCCCAAAAGCAAAATAACTTTGTCGTCAGTTTGCAGCATGAATTGTCATTGTTTCCCCTGTGACTCGCAATAAACTCGTCCCTGAGGGCTCGACGACGGCATCCATGCCGCCAACGGTCACAGTTGCAACAATGCCAATCTTAACTAACACTTCTGCTGTTCGTTTAGCTAAAAAGATATTGCCCCAAAGTGTGTTTCGTAGTTTGAATAAAAATGGATAATAAAAAGAATAAAAATGGACACCCAGCCTAAATAGCGCAGTTGTTAACCTCCGACTATGCTTGGGTTAAGCATTAAACAAGGAGGTTTGTATGCCGCGCCCACGTAGAACTCAGATAAGTGTTGAAGACACACCCTATTACCATTGTTGTAGCCGCGTTGTGCGGCGTGCGTTTTTGTGTGGCGATGATACCTATTCTGGAAAAAATTATGACCATCGCCGCGCTTGGGTAGAATCGCTACTGTTTGAACTCGAAGCGGTTTTTGCTATTGATGTGGTGGCTTTTGCTGTGATGTCCAATCACCTGCATGTGGTGCTGCGGGTCGATATCGACAGCACGAATCGTTGGACTGACCGCGAAGTACTTGAGCAGTGGCATAAGCTGTTTAAAGGCGATGAATTAACGCAAAAATTCGCCAAAGGTGAGTTAGTTGAAGCGCATGAGGTTCACAGATTAAAGCATTTAATTGCCATTTATCGCAGCCGTTTATGTGATATCAGTTGGTTTATGCGCTGCCTCAACGAACCCATCGCAAGGCAAGCGAATCAAGAGGATAACTGCACAGGTCGTTTCTGGGAAGGACGCTTTAAATCGCAAGCCCTACTCGATGAAGCCGCTGTGTTAACTTGTATGGCCTATGTTGATTTGAATCCTATTAGAGCGCAACTGGCTGATACACCAGAACAATCCGACCATACCAGTATCCAGTTGCGTATTCGGGCTGCATTAAAAGGTGAGCAACCTAAAAATCTACTGCCTTTTATCGGTAATGAGCGCGACAACCAGCCCAATGCCATTGCGTTTTTATTATCGGATTACCTTGAATTGGTCGATGATACAGGCCGAATTATTCGAAGTGATAAACGTGGGGCAATCAGTGTAAATAGCGCTAAGTTACTGGCAAGATTAAATATCTCCCATGACAATTGGCTCAAGCTCACTACTGAGTTTGGCAAGCTATTTCATGGTCCGGTGGGTACGCTGCAAGAACTGACCGATTACTGTGAACATCTAGAAAAGCGACGACGGCACTTTGCGGCAAGCTGTCAGCACTTTCACAGCAACTAACTGTAATCCTGCTTAACCAAACCAATCTCTACCCATTTGTCTTATTGGGTGGGTTAGCATGTCTTAAATACACTATTTTTTAACGAGTTAGCTCATTTTTATGCCTCAGCTTTAGCCCTTCAACTTTTGATGACTCTCATTCAAGTAATTTTAGCTCGTACAAGTTGTAGACAAACCAAAAGTGCATTATGTTGTTGATCTAAAATGGGTGGCCAGATTTTGTTTATACAAGTTGTAGACAAACCAAAAGTGCATTATGTTGTTGATCTAAAATGGGTGGCCAGATTTTGTTTATAATGTTAGAGAGTAATGGCGAGAGTGGGCCGCCTTGAGGCACGCCTTCGAAGCTTGCTTCAAATTGGTCGTTGACCATCACACCAGCTCGCAGGTATTTACCAATAAGCGCCAGCAGACGCTTATCCTGTACCTTGATCCTCAATTGAGTCATCAACAGGTCGTGATTTACTCGATCAAAGAACTTGGACAGATCAACATCGACGGCAAATTTGCGCTTCTGTTTGATGATATCTCTGACTTGCAAGACCGCTTGTTTGGCATTCCTATTCGGTCTAAAGCCGAAGCTATTAGCCGAGAAGAAAGGGTCAAACAACGGCGTGAGAATTTGAGCAATAGCTTGCTGTATCACACGATCAATGACGTTAGGGATACCCAGTTTGCGTTTACCGCCATCGGGTTTGTCGATCTCTACGCGTCTGACTGCTGAAGGGTTATATTCACCTCGTTCCAGTAGAGATTTACACCGTTGCCAACCGCCTTGTTGCATCCAAAGCGGGAAGGCTTCGATAGTCATGCCATCGATGCCAGCCGCGCCTTTATTGGCTTTAACTTGACGCCAAGCTCGGTGTAGATTTTCAGGTTCGAGTAGTTGTTGGAATAAATCGCTGTTGAAGGCCGGTTGCATATCAATACGCTGCCGATAGTAATCGTCT